>JAHDXY010000011.1:16537-41033 GCA_023384005.1 Burkholderiaceae bacterium
AGCGCGGCAAGGGCACCGGAAAAGCCCGTGTGCCAGTCGAGGATGGTGCCGCCCGTGTCGAAGGTGAGTGCCTTGACGCCCTTGATGCTCATCTGCTGGCTCCTTCGGAAGTTGTCGATGATTCGCCCAGCCCGCGTCACGCCAAGCTTAACCGCAACGCCTTGCCGGTGCTTCAGGGTACGAAGCGTGCGCGGTAACATCATGGCGGCGCGCCTTGCCCGGGCGCGCACGTACGGGGAGACCATGAAAACGCCCAACACCATTGCGTTTCAATGCGAAAAGCAGCCCGCGAGCGCTTCGCGCGGCATGGTCGTGACCAATCATCCGCTCGCCTCGTCGGCTGGTGCGCAGATGCTGCTCGAGGGCGGCAACGCGATCGACGCTGCGGTCGCCGCGCTGTTCGCGCTCACCGTGGTCGAGCCGATGATGGTCGGCGTGCTGGGCGGCGGCCTCGCGCACCTGCGCACCGCTGAAGGCGAACACACGGTGATCGACGGCCTGAGCACCGCGCCGGGCGCCGCGCGCGCGGACATGTACGAGGCACTGTCCACGGAGCTGGCCACGTATCGCGACACGCGCGACCAGGCGAACCTCGTGGGGCCGCTCGCGATCGCGGTACCCGGCGCGCTGCGCGGCTGGTGCGAGCTGCTCGATCGACACGGCACGATGCGCTTGCCCGACGTGATGGAACCGGCGATCCGCTACGCGCGTCGCGGGTTCGTCGTCACGCCCTATCTCTCGACCTGTGTCGCGGAAAACTCCGCGAACCTCGCGCGCGACGCCGGGCTGGCGAGCTTGTTCCTTCCAGGCGCGGCGCCGATTTCCGCTGGCAGCCGGTTGGTCCGGGCCGAGTACGCGGCTTCGCTCGAGGAGATCGCGCGACTTGGCGCTGCCGCGCTTCACGACGGGCCGCTGGGCGAGGCGCTCGAGCGAGACCTCGAGGCGCGCGGCGGGATCGTTACGCGCGCCGACCTGGCCGCCTACGCGGTCAAGCAGCGCGAGGTCGTGCGCGGCAGCTATCGCGGCTTCGAGATCGCCGGGCCGCCGCCGCCTTCGTCGTCGGGCGTGCACATCGTGCAGATGCTCAACATCCTCGAAGGCTTCGACGTCGGCGCGCTCGGCTTCGGGTCCGCGGCGTCGATTCACCTGCTCGCCGAGGCGCTTTCGATCGCGTTCGCCGACCGCGCCGTGGCCACTGCCGATCCGGATTTCGTCGACGTGCCGGTTGCGACGCTGACCTCGAAGAGCTACGCCGCCGAGCGGCGCGCCGCGATCGACCCGACACGCGCGCGGTCGTGGCGCAGCGGATTGCCGCGCGCCGAGTCGCCCGACACGACGCACGTCACGGTCGCGGACGCGTCGGGCAACGTCGTGTGCAGCACGCAAACGATCAACAGCCTGTTTGGCGCCTGCGTGCAGATCGCGGGCACCGGCATGCTGGCGAACAACTACATGTTCAACTTCGATCCGCATCCAGGGAGCGCGCTGTCGATCGCCCCCGGCAAGAGGGTATTCACGTCGATGGCGCCGATGATGGTCCTCCAGGACGATCGCGTGCGCTACGCGCTGGGATTGCCCGGCGGCCTGCGCATCTTTCCCTCGGCGCTGCAGGCGATCGTCAATCTGATCGATCACCGAATGAGCCTTCAGGAGGCGGTCGAAGCGCCGCGCGTGTGGACCGAAGGCGGCGTGCTCGAACTCGAACCCGCCATCGACGGCGCGGTCGCCGATGCGCTCGCCGCAATGGGCCATCGGATCGTGCGCGTGCCGCGAGTCGCGGGCGGCATGAACGCCATCGAGTTCGACGCCAACGGCAGGTTGCACGGCGCGGCCTGCTGGCGTGCCGATGGCACGCCGGTCGGTGTCGCCGGAGGCCTGGCCCGAAAGGGCGTCGGTTTCTCGATCGCCTGAGACCACCGCGCCGCAGTACGATGCGGACCAGTTCAATCCATTCCTGGACCCTTGCATGGCAGTGGATACGGTTTACTCGATCATCGTCCTGGACCCGATGGCGCCGGCGTCGATCGAACGGCTCAAGGCTTTGTTGCCGGAGGGCTTCGCGATCGAATGCGCCAGCGAACGCGGCGACGCGCACCTGAAGACGATCATCGCCGACGCGGACTTCGCGATCGCCGGCCAGGTGGCGGTGTCGGGCGAAGTTCTGCGCGCGGCCAGACGCCTGCGCCTGCTGCACAAGTGGGGCGTGGGTGTGGACAACATCGACCTCGAGGCGGCGCGCGAATGCGCGATAAAGGTCGCGCGCACCACTGGCAGCAACGCCGTGCCGGTGGCCGAGTTCACGCTCGGATTGATGATCTGCGCGATGCGCGGCCTGGCCGGCGGCCACGCCGAGCTTCAAAAAGGTGTTTGGCGCGGGTTTCCGCTGCCGCGCGACCCGTTCATGATCTCCGGCAAGACCGTGGGTATCGTCGGCTTCGGCGCGATCGGGCAGCGCGTCGCGCGCCTGCTGTCCGGTTTCGGCTGCCGAATCCTCTACGCGAAGCGAAACCCGCTGCCGGCGGCCGAAGAACGGGCGCTCGGGGTGGAGTTCGCCGATATGCCCCGCCTGCTGGCCGAGTCCGACATCGTGTCCTTGCACTGCCCGCTCACACCGCAGACCGCCGGGCTGATCGATCGCGCGGCCTTGCAGTCGATGAAGCGCACCACGGTGCTGGTCAACGTCGCGCGCGGCGGGATCGTCGTCGAGGACGACCTGCGCTGGGCGCTGGAGAATCGCGTGATCCATGCGGCCGCGACCGACGTGTACGAGACCGAGCCGCTGCCGGCCGACTCGCCGCTGATCGGGCTCGACAACCTCGTGACCACGCCGCACCTCGCGGCGCTCGCTGCCGACAACTTCGCTCCGACGGTCAACCGGATGTTCGCCAATTTCGAGCGCGTCGCGCGCGGCGAGCCGGTTCCGGCGCACGAACTGGTGGTCGGCTGACGAAACGAGATCTCGCGCCTTGCGCGCCGCGGGCGGAGCGTGCAATGATGGACCGACGCAGGTTCGCACCGGCTCGAAATGATCGCTCGCAACGAAGCGACCCGAGCACCCAACACGAGGAGATCACGCCATGAGATCAGGACTGCTCGCGATCATCGCCATTGCGCTCGCATTGGCGGGTGCGCCGGCCCATTCCCAGACCGTGTGGAGAATGGCGACCAAGATGCCGCCCGACGGGCCCGAGGGCAAGGTTTTCCAGTATTTCGCCGACCAGGCCGAGAAACACTCGGGCGGGCAGGTCAAGATTCAGGTCTACCCGAACGAGCAGCTGGGCAAGGAGGCGGCCGTGCTCGAGCAGCTCAAGCTCGGCACCGTGCACCTGTACGTCGAGGGCTCGACCTTCATGACGAAATGGGTTCCGGACATCCGCTGGACCTCTGCGGCGTTCCTGTTCAGGGACCGCGACCACTGGATCCGTTTCATGGAATCGCCCCTCGTCCAGGGCTGGTTCGCACAGGCGAAGAGCCAGGCGGGCATCGGCATCCTGGGCGACCTGACCGGCGTGTTGCGCGGACCCTATCGCGTGCTGCTCACGCAAAAACCGGTGAAATCGATCGGCGACCTGGGCGCGGTCAAGCTGCGCATGGCCAATTCCAAGACCGGGGTGGACCAGTGGAAGCACATGGGCACCGAGGTGCGCGTGCTCGGCTGGGCGGAGACCTACGAGTCGATCAGCCGCGGGGTGGTCAACGCGGTCACCAGCCCGATCGCGCTGGTCGAGAGCATGAAGTTCTACGAAGTCGCGCCGCACATCACGCGCACCGACGAGTACTGGCAGTCGATCGCCTTCATGATGAACCAGAAGGCGTTCGACGCGTTGACCAAGGCGCAGCAGGAGGCGCTGCTCAAGGCGCACAAGGAAACCGCCGCGTACAGCGTCAAGCTGATGAACGAGGTGGTCGACGAGTCGCTCGCGCGCATGAAGGCCAAGGGCGCGAGCTACGCTGAGATCCCGATGGACCCGTTCATCGCCCGGATGCACGAGTACTACAAGGCTGCCGAAGCAAAGGGCGAGCTGCCCAAGGGTTTCCTCGAAGCGGTGCAGGCGGCGCGCTGACGACCGATGCTGTCGTACGCCGCGCGCGCGCTCCGGCACGGATTGTCCGGAGCCGAGAGGGTCTTCTTCGTCCTGGCCAATACCTGCCTGCTGGCGATGCTGGTGCTCAACGTCGTCAACATCGCCTGGCGCGGCGCGGTCGATCAGAGCCTGAACTTCGTCTGGCCCTGGACGGGCCTGCTGTTCGTGTGGATGAGTTTCTTCGGCTTTTTCATCGTCTACCGGCGTGCCAAGGACATCACGGTCGACTACTTCGTCGATCTCGCCGGACCGAAAGCGCAGCGCCTCACGCGCGTGCTGTCTGACCTGATCATCGTCGCGCTGATGGTGTTGCTGCTCATCGAGGCGCCGCGCACGCTCGAGAGCCAGGTGGGCGACATGGAGCTGATCGAGTTGCAGCGCTACTGGATGAGCGTTCCGCTGTTCGCCTCCGCGGCGCTGGTCGGCTTGCATTTCCTGCTCGACCTGATCGACTTCGCGCTCGGCGTGCCCGAGGCGCGAAAGAACTTCGACGTGCCCGAGTAGGCGGCGAACATGGCGCTGGCGCTCTTTGCAGGCTTCACCGTTCTGATGCTGCTGCGCGTGCCGGTGGCAATGGCGATCGGCGGCGCGGTCGTGCTGACGCTGATCTACGCTGGCTTCGGCGACGGCCTTTACATCGTCCCGCAGCAGATCCTCGAGGGAGTGGACAACCCGTCGCTGGTCGCCGTGCCGTTTTTCATCCTCGCCGGCAACCTGATGAACGTCAGCGGAATGACCGACCGGATCTTCAATTTCGCGATGGCGCTGGTCGGGCACATGCGCGCGGGGCTGGCGCAGGTGAACGTCCTCGCCTCGATGGTGTTCGCGGGCGTCAACGGCACCGCGGTCGGGGACATCGCCGGACTCGGGCAGATCGAAGTCAAGGCGATGCGCGATCGCGGATATCCGGCCGACTTCGCCGCCGCGCTGACGGTGGCCTCGTCAGTGGTCGGTCCGCTGATTCCGCCGTCGGTCGGACTGGTCGTCTACGCCTATCTGTCGAGCACCTCGGTCGCGCGCATGTTTCTCGCGGGGCTGGTGCCCGGCGTGCTGGTTGGCGTGGCGTTGATGCTCTTCAACCGGGTGTACGCGGCACGCTTCAACATTCCGGTGGAACCGCGCGCGAGCTTCCGGCAAGTTCTGGTCGCAGGGCGCGACGGACTCATCGCGCTGGTGGCGCCCGGAATCATCCTGACCGCGATCATCACCGGCTACACCACGGCCACCGAGGCGGGCGTGCTCGCGTGCACCTACGCGCTGGTGGTCGGCGCGATCTACCGCCAGCTCAGCCTGCGTTTGCTGTGGAAGGCGCTGTCGGACACGATGATGATGACCTCGGTGGTGATGGTAATCATCGGCTTTTCTACCGTGATGGGCTGGCTGCTCGCGATCGAGCAGGCGCCGCAGCAACTGGCCCAGGCGATGCTCTCGGTCACCGAGTCGCGACCGGTGTTCCTCGCGCTGCTGGTGGCCTTCTTCCTGATCATCGGGTGCTTCGTCGAGGGCGTGCCGGCGAAGCTGATCCTCGTGCCTACGCTGCTGCCGCTGATCGATTCGTACGGAATCGATCGCGTGCATTTCGGCATCATGGTGCAACTGGCGCTGCTGATCGGCATCGCGACCCCGCCAATGGGCATCGGCGTCTACGTCATTTCCGAGGTTGCGCGGGTGCCGTTCGAACGCGTGACGGTGGCGGTGATTCCGTTGCTGGTGCCACTGATCGTCATGCTGCTGCTGCTCACCTACATTCCCGAGATCTCCCTGACGCTACCGAACCTGATCATGGGCAAGGAGTAGGGGTCCGGGGCCCACAAAGGAATCCATCGCCATGTCCTTCGTCGTTCGAGACCTCCCAGCGCAGGTCGATGCCCGCGTGATCGAAAAGCTCTCTCGCGCCGAGACAGCGACCATCGGCCACGTCCGCCAGCAGGGCTTCGCCGATCGGCGCATCCAGTGCATCGAGCCGGGCCTGCGCGTGGCCGGGACGGCGGTCACGCTAGCGATTCCCGGGCAGGATTCCGCGCTGCTGCACCATGTGCTGGGCCTGCTGCGCCCGGGCGACGTGCTGGTGATCGACCGCCTGGGTGACGACAAGCACGCCTGCCTGGGCGGCGGCGTGGCGGTTGCGGCGAAGGCTTCGGGCGCGCTGGCCGCGATCGTCGACGGTCCGTGCACCGATTTCTCCGAGATCCGCGCCGAACGATTCCCGGTCTGGTGCAAGGGAGCGGCGCCGATCACCACGCGGCTGTACGGGATCGGCGGAGCGTTCAACACGCCGGTGAACTGCGGCGGAGTGGTGGTGAACCCGGGCGACGCGGTGCTCGCCGACGAAAGCGGCGTGCTGTTCCTGCCCCGCGACGTGGCCGAGGCGGCCGCCGACTGGGCGCTGGCGAAGATGCTGCCCGAACCGAAGACGCACGAACGGCTGCGTGCCGGGGAGAAGCTCGGCGACATCTCCGGGGCGACGAAGATCGTGCTGGCCAAGCTCTCGCAGCAGGGCTCGGTCTGAACCCGCGCCGTTGCACGAGTCGCGTCGCCCGGTAGCGGCGCGACGGGCGATCGCAACGGGGCAGCCCGATTCGCGGCGTTCGGAAACGACGAACCCTGTCGAGACAGGGTTGTGGTTCGACGAAGACGCCCTCCAGAGCAGACCTTGCATCGACCACGGCGCGCGTTTTCGCGAACGCGCCTATCATCGCTCTTACGAGATCCGGGCAAACCGCGCCGGATCACTCAACCACGAGGAGCAACCCGACATGCCCAAGAAAGCCACTGAATCCGGCGTTTACCGCGTCACCGAGATCATCGGCACCAGTACGGAATCGTGGGAGAAGGCCGCGAAGAACGCCGTCGAGACTGCCGCGAAGTCGCTGCGCGACCTGCGCGTTGCCGAGATCAGCAAGCTCGACATGAAGATCGAAGGCGGGAAGGTCGTCGCATACCGGGCGCGCGTTCAGCTTTCCTTCAAGTACGACGCCTAGCCGAGCACGACGCAGGTGCGAACAGTCGCGCAGCCCGAACGGGCGGCGCGACCGAGCCACCGTCGTGCGCTCAGGCGAGATGTTTCCTGAAGTGCGCGACCGTGCGATCCCACGACAGCTTGGCCGCCGCTTCGTTGTAGCGCGGCGTCGAGTTGTTGTGAAAGCCGTGTTGCGTTCCCGGATAGATATGCACTTCGTAGGGCACGCCAGCGGCCTTGAGCGCCGCCTCGAAGGCGGGGTAGGTTGCATTGATGCGCTCGTCGTTCTCGGCGAGGTGGCACACAAGGGGCGCCTTGATTCTTGCCACGCTGGCCGTGTCGGCCGCGACGCCGTAGTACGGGGCGCCGGCCTGCATGTCCGGCCCAAGCGCCGCCGCCAGATAGTTGACGATGCCGCCGCCGTAGCAAAAGCCGGTGACGCCCAGTTTGCCACTGGACAGCCTGTGCGTCTTGAGGAACCGGGCGCTGTTGAGCAGGTCGGTGCGCAGCTTCGCCTGATCCAGGCCTGATTGCAGCGTGCGTCCGTCGTCGTCGTTTCCGGGGTAGCCGCCCACCGGGAACAGGCCGTCGGGGGCCAGCGCGAGAAAACCTTCCACCGCGGCGCGGCGCGCGACATCCTCGATGTACGGGTTGAGGCCGCGGTTCTCGTGCACGACGAGGACGACCGGGAACGGACCGGTGCCGGCGGGCTGCACAAGGTAGCCGCGCATCGTCCCGGAGTTCCCGCCCGGCGAGGGATAGCTGACGTAGCTCGCCTTCATGCGCGGATCGGTGAACGAGATGGTCTGCGCCTGCGCGTAGCGCGGAAGCAGTGCCTGCGCCATCGCGAGTCCCGACCCGCCGACGATCGCGAGTGCCGCCGCGCGGCTGAGGAACTCGCGCCGGTCGATCCTGCCGTGACAGTACTCGTCGTACAGGTCGTAGACGCGCTGGTCGATCTCCATCTGGGTGATGCCCTGCGCCGCCGGGCGCTCCGCGAGCCGCTGGCGGGCTCGCGGACAGTTCAGCGCAGGTAGGGGTAGTAGCTCTGCGCGACGTCGAGTCGCGCGAGCTGCGGGCCCCCCAGCCACAACTGGATGACCTTGCTGTCGCGCAGGTACTTCTCGACGTGATAGCTCGGGCTGTAGCCGTAGGATCCCATCAATTCCATCGCGCGGTTGCAGACCATCTCGGTCACGTCGCAGGCGTAGACCTTGGCCGCGCTCGCGCGGCCCATCAGGAACTCGTCGCCAGGATTCCCGAAGCGCTTGCGGTCGTTGAACATCGCCGCAACCGAGAGGTAGAAGGCACGCGCAGACTCGATCGCGATCGCCATCTCGGCGATCATCGACGCCTGCAGGCTGTGGTTGCGCACCGGTTTGCCGCCGTAGGACCGCGTCGCGGTGTACTCGACGACCGTTTCGAGCACCGCCTGCGCGTTGCCGAGCGCCATCGGGGCGCTGGTGAGCCGGCCCCAGGCGATGTTGCTCCTGAACAGTTTCCAGTCCAGACCCGGCGCACCCGCGCGATACTGCTTCGGGACCCGAACGTCGTCGAAATGGATCGCCGCGTTCACGTCGGTCACGCGCATTCCCATCTTCTTCTCCGGCTTGCCGAACGAAAGCCCCGGCGTGCCTTTCGGGACGTAGATCAGCGCGACGCCTTCCTCGCCGAGCTTCGGGTCGGTGGTGCAGACGACGCAGTAGATGTCGGCGATTCCGGCGCCGCTTGGCCACATCTTCTCTCCGTTGATGACCCACTCGTTGCCGTCGAGGCGTGCGGTGGTTCGAATCGTGAGCCCGTGCTCGCCGCTGTCCTCGACGTTGCACCCGCCGGCCGGTTCGGTGATGGCCAGGCATCCGCATCGGGGCGTGTCGTCGCAGAACATCGGAATGAACGCGTCCATCACCGTTTCGTTGCGCGCGCCGATCGCGGCCGCCATCGACCAGGGCACGATCAGGCAATGAAGCGAGACCCCGCTGTCGCCGCGCGAGATCTCCTCGGTCAACGCGCAGACCAGCGGGGCGGAACGGATGCCCAGCCCACCGTGACGCTCGGAGAAACCCCGGCGCTGGATGCCGAGCCTGACGAGTCCCTGATAGATTCTTTCGAAGGCCTCGTAGTCCTCGTCCAGCTGGACCCGCGCGGGCATCATCTCCTTGTCGACAAAGGTGCGCACGCTCGCGAGCAGCGCGAGTTCCTCGTCCGAAGTGACAAAGGCTCCGTAGCTGTGCATGGTGGTTCCTCCTGAGAAGGGAACGGCGAACGCGTCCCCCGTGCCGAGCGCAGCGCGCGCGGCGCGCGCTGGTCCGAAGTCTCGGGGGCGCGGGCAGGATGAATCCCTTGCTTAGCGCGCAGAAGTGGCTCGCGCCTTGACCGGTGTCAACTCCTGCTGCCCGCCTCTGATCGCAGCGACACGCGGGAGCTCGACTCCGCGATCTGGTGTCCGCGATGCCCATCCCGAATCGTTTCAACCACGTGTTCGGGAAACCGGTGCTGCGGAAGTTGACGCCGCAACGCGCAGTGGGTAAATTTGCGCGAGGTATTTTGGTCAGACCACTTTCCCGGCGCGATCCGCTCGGCAGCGACCGGCGCCGCAGCGAGCATCCGCATATGCTTTCAGACGATCTTGCAGGCCAGACAGCGCCGAGAACAGGTCACGCGACCGTGCGTCGCGTGCTCGTGGTCGACGACCGTGACAACGTCGCGAACGCGCTCGAAGCGCTGGTCGAAGGCGATCGCGTCGAGACGCATGAACGGGCAATCGCGGTGTGCACGCCGGTGCCGCTGGGCCACAAGATCGCGCTCGCGCCGATCGCCGCCGGCTCGCCGATCATCAAGTACGGCGAAGCGATCGGACGGGCGAGTGTGGACATTGCCGCGGGCGAGCACGTGCACACGCACAACGTCGCGAGCCTGTTCGACGACTGGCTGTCGGCGCGCGAGTCGGTCGCGGGGCATCGATGACCGCGCTGCTCGGATACCGTCGCCGCGACGGGCGCATCGGCGTACGCAACCACGTGCTCGTGGTCTCGACGGTGACCTGCGCGAACCGCGTCGTTCAGCGCATCGGCTTCGAGTTCCCCGAAGTCATGTGCATCGAGCACGCAGCGGGCTGCATGGCGCTCGACGATGACCGCGAGATCGCGCGCGACGTGCTGCTCGGGCTTGCGCGCAACCCGAACGTGGGCGCGGTCTGTTTCGTCGGGCTGGGCTGCGAGCAGACCTCGGCGCAGCTTCTTCGCGAGCAGGTCGGGGACGAGAAACCCGCCGTGGGCATTTCGATTCAGTCCTGCGGAGGCAGCGACCAGGCGATCGAGCGTTGCCGTTCGTTCGTGATCGAGGCCTCGCGCAAGCTCGCTGAACAGCTTCGCGAGCCCTTCGGTGCCGCCGAGCTCATCATCGCGACCAAGTGCGGTGGATCGGACTGGACCTCCGCGCTGGCATCGAACCCGGCAGTCGGCGTCGTTTCCAACCGGATCGTGCGCGCCGGGGGGATTTCGATGATGGGCGAAAGTGCCGGCTGGTTCGGCGCCGACCACGTGCTGCTCGAACGCGCCCGCGACGAGCGCGTACGCGAGGACATCCTGCGCGTTCTGCGTCGCCTCTACGACAGCGCGCTGAACCGCGGCAAACGGATCGACGAAGCGAATCCCTCGCCGGGCAACATGGCTGGCGGGCTCACGACCTTGACCGAGAAGGCGCTCGGGGGCGTGCGAAAGAGCGGCGATGGTCCGATCGAAGGCCTGCTCGCGCCGGGCGAAACGCCGCGCGGAAAAGGCCTGTGGCTGCTCGACAATCCCAGCCTCGATCCGGCGTCCGTGGCCGGCATGGCGGCGGCGGGTGCGCAGATCATCCTGTTCACAACCGGACGGGGCACGCCGATCGGCTCTCCGATCTGCCCGGTGATCAAGATCTGCGCGTCGGGCGAGGGCGCCCGGCGCCTGCCGGATCACATCGATGTCGACATCACAGATATCGTCGAGTCCGGTGCCAGCATCGACAGCGGCGCCGACCGCATCGAGGCACTGATGCACGCCGTGGCCAGCGGGGAGCGCACGCGAGCCGAGGCGAAGGGACACCGCGAATTCGTGATGCCGCAGGTGGGTGTGCTGTGAGTGCGAACAAGCCGCTGACCGGGATCAGGGTGCTCGACTTCACCCGCATCTACGCGGGGCCGTACTGCACGATGCTGCTCGGCGATCACGGCGCCGACGTGGTGAAGGTCGAGATGCCCGAGGGCGACCCCCTGCGCCACCAGGGCCCGCCGTTTCACCACAACGACGGGATGAGCTTCCTTGCCGCGAATCGCAACAAGCGCTCGATCGTGCTCGACCTCAAGAGCGAAAGCGATCGGCAGCGCGCCGTGAATCTCGCCGCACGTGCCGACGTCGTGGTCGAGAACTACCGGCCGGCCGTGATGGAGCGCTTCGGACTCGGCTACGAGGCGCTGTCCAGCCTCAATCCCCGGCTGATCTACGCGTCGCTGTCGGGAATGGGTGGCGACGGTCCGTCCAGCGAGAAGGGCGCCTTCGATCTGACGGTGCAGGCCGAAGGCGGCTTCATGAGCATCACCGGCGAGCGCGGCGGCAGGCCGATCAAGCTCGGAACGTCGGTGTTCGACCTGGTGTGCGGGCTCAACGCGTTCAGCGCGGTCTCGCTCGCGCTCTACAGCAGGCAATCCACAGGCGTCGGGCAGCGCATCGAAACGAGCCTGCTCGAGAGCGAGGTTGCTTTCCTGGTCGACGCGGCGATGGAGTACCTGGTTTCGGGCCACGTCCGTGGAAGATGGGGCTCCGAGCATTCGCAGATCGTCCCGTACAAGGTGTTCGACACCGCCGACGGGATGGTGGTGATCGGCGCCGGCTACGAGGCGGTGTTTCGCGCGTTCATGCAGGTGATCGGACGCGAGGATCTGCTCGATGAGCCGCGCTTTCGCACGCTGGCCGCGCGCGTAGAGAACCGCGACGCGGTCTACGAAGTGCTCGACGCCGAGGTTCGCCGTTACGCGACGACCGATCTCGTCGAACGCCTCGAACGCGCTGGAGTGCCCTGCGCGCCCGTCAACGACATGCGACAGGTCTTCGAGCACCCGCAGGTGTTGCACCGGGGAATGCTCAGGCATCTCGAGCACCCGGCCTACGGCCGGATTCCCACGCTCGGACCGGCAGTCAAGTATTCGGGATTCGACGTAGCCGACGGCTGGACGGCGCCCCCGCTCAAGGGCGAGCACACCGAAGAGGTGCTCGACGACTGGCTGGGCGAGGCGGCCCCCGCGCAGCCGCGGCAAGCGCGACAAGGGAGGCAATTGCGGTGATCTTCGAAGCTTCGCCCGACGACCGTCTGGCGATCGACGGCCTGCGCAGGATGCTCGAGCGGGAGGTGGCGCCGATCGTGGTGCGCCATCGCGACGAGGTCTTTCCGAAGCAAACCGCGCACGAACTGCTTGCTCGCCTGTCGGAGCACGGCATCGGCGGCGGCTGGGTGCCGGAAGAGGGCGGCGGGTTGGGTCTCGGGTTCGTCTCGAGCGGCCTGTTGTACGAGGAGCTCTCGCGCGCGAGCCCCGACGCGGCGGGGATGGCCTACGTGCACGAGGGCGCCGCGCTCAAGCTGTTTCGCGGCGGGTCGGTCGAGTTGCAGCGCAGGTACCTGCCCGGGCTCGTCTCGGGAAAGCTGATCGGCTGCTCGGCGGTCACCGAACCCGGCGGCGGATCGAACGTGCGCAACATGAAGACCCGCGCACGGCGCAGCGGCGACGGTTTCGTCGTTACCGGCGAGAAGACCTTCATCTCGAACGCGCCCATCGCCGACGTGATCATGCTCACTGCCCGAACCGGCGAGCAGGAATACTCGGTGTTTCTCGTCGACCCGCGCGAGCATCGGATCGAGACACGCGAGATCGCAAAGCTTGGGCTGAACAGCTGGTCGCTGGGACAGGTCTTCTTCAACGAGACCCGGATTTCCGACGAGTACCTGATCGGGAGGGTCGGCGAGGGCCTGCGCCAAACCATGAAGGGCTTCGAGCGCGCGCGCATCTTCGTGGCGATCCTTGCGCTGGGGATCGCGCAGGCCGCGCTCGACGAGAGCATTCGCTACGCGCGCGAGCGCGAGCAGTTCGGCCGCGTGATCGGCGCGCATCAGCTGGTCCAGGCGATGATCGCCGACATGGCGATCGAACTCCACGCAGCCCGCCTGCTGGTCTATCGCGGGCTGGCGCTGCTCGAAAAGGGGGAGCGCTGCAACCTCGAGGCGGCGATGGCCAAGATCTACGCGACCGAGGCCGCGGTGCGGATCACTTCGAAGGCGATCCAGATCCACGGCGCCTACGGGCTGACCACTGAGTTCCCGCTCGAGCGCCACTTTCGCAACGCGCGGATGCTGACCATGCCCGACGGCACGACGCAGATCAACCAGCTGGTGATCGGACGCGAATTGCTTGGATTGAACGCCTTCGGGGGCTGAGCGCGGCGAAACCGCTCGCTAGCCTCCCGGGTCCAGGATCGCGCCTTCGCTGCGCAGATTCTGCTGAAGCGCCGCAACCGCCACGGAGCGAACTGCACCTCCGGCAGACAGGCTCATCGCCGCGGCGGTCCCGGCGGCTTCGCCCATCGCGATGCACGGTCCGGCGACGCGCACCGATGCATGCGCCGTGTGCTCGGCCGAGAGGTTGCGCCCGGCGACCAGCAGGTTGTCGAGGCCCGCGACCACCAGGCATCCCCAGGGCACGCCATACCACTCGCCCTCGGGCAGGAACTCCCAGGTGGTGTCTCGGCCCTGGCCGTGCAGTTCCAGCGGCCAGGACGAGCACGCGATCCGGTCCCCGGACTTCGTGCAGTTGCGCACGTGACCCTCGGTGAGCACGCTGTCCCCACGCACCAGGCGCGTTTCGCGCACGCCGACCCTCGAGCCGATGTCCATGACCCGGGCGCGCGCGAAGCCCGGCACGTACCGGCGGAACACCTCCTCGTAGAGCTTCACCTGCTGGCGTCCGACCCGCTCGGCTTCGCTGAGCTGCTCTGGATCGACGAGCAGGAACGGCTCGCCTTTCGGATTCGCGAGCTTGGTGACGTTCAGATGCACGACGCCTTCGAGCGGGTTCATGTGCACGCCGGTCGTCGTACGCGGCAGAGCGTACCCGTCGGCGACCGCACGCTCGAGCAGTTCACGGATCTGCGGGCGGGTCAGAGCGCGCGCGACTGCGGTGTCCACGCCACACATCCGGAACATCGTCGACGCGTACTGGGTCGTGCCCGCGTCGCCCAACGCGAAGTCCGCTCCGGCGCTGGCGGCGACGTCGGCGTCGCCCGATGCGTCGATCACGATCCGCGGCGCGATCGCGGCGCGCCCGCCCTTGTTCTCGACGATGACCGCGGTCAGGCGCGCGCCGTCGGTCACCGTCGCGACCGCACTCGTATGCAGCATCACCCGCACGCCGTACGCGGCGACCATCTCGTCGGCGACCAGCTTGAGGCTCGCCGACTCGTAGGGCACGCCGAGGATGCGACCGTGGCGTTGTGGCGGCAGCACCGCGTCGCGCGCAGCGAGCCGATCCTCGAGCTCGAGGTACAGGCCGCCGACGACTCGCGCGAGCCGCTCGTCGTCGACGATCATGTGCGTACCGCAGAAACCTCCCAGAGTGACCAGCGTCAGCGTGCCGCCGAGGCACCCCCACGCCTCGATCAGCATCGTTCGCGCGCCGCCGCGCGCCGCCGCGCAGGCCGCCGCGATTCCCGCTGCGCCGCCTCCCACCACGAGGACGTCAGGCTCGGCGAGCACCGGGACGTGGCGCTCGGGTTCGACAATCGTTCGTGTCATCGACTCAGGCCCCGCGTCGAGTTCCCTGCGCTCAAGGCTCGACAAGCACTGCGCCGCGCGAGATCGGTTGCACGGTGCGCGCGTAGATCGACAACCAGCCGCGCTCTTCGGCCGGCGTCACCGTCGGTCCGCGCTCGCGCCGCCGCGCCAGTTCGGGCTCTCCGACCTCCAGCGTCACGATACGTCGCTCGATGTCCACCACGATCGTGTCGCCGTCCTCGACGTACGCGATCAGTCCGCCGATCACCGCCTCGGGCGCGACCATCCCGATCGCGATCCCCCGGTTCAGCCCCGAAAGCTGCCCGTCGGTGAGCACCGCCACGTCGCCGCTCCTGCCGGCGCCCTCGACCGCCGCGACGAAACCCGAAGCGAGCGCCATTCCGGGGCCGCCGCGCGCCCCCATTCCGCGCAGCACCGCTATGGTGCCGGGCACGATGCGCCCATCGCCGAGCGCCTGCAGCGCCGCCTCCTGCGAAGCGAACACGAGCGCCTTGCCCTCGAACCGGGATGCCTTCGCGCCGGCATCGCCGAGCTTGAGGAGCGCACCTTCGGTTGCGAGGTTGCCCCGCATCACGACCACCGACGCCTTGCGCGAGATCGGATCTTCGAGCGTGCGCACGACTGCGCCGGGCTCGGGTGCGGCTTCGATCTCCTCGGCCCAGCTTCGACCCGACATCGTCAGGCATTGCCCGTGGATCAGCGATCGCAGCCTGGTCATGACCGCGCGCGCGCCGCCCGCGGCCTCGAGCTGCTCGACGCGGGTCTCGCCGTTGGGTCGCACCGCGCACAGCAACGGAACGCGCTTCCCGGCGCGATCGTAGAGGTCGTAGATCTGTACCGGACAGCGTGCCTCGACCGCGATCGCCTGGAGGTGCCGCGCGAGGTTGATCGACGCGGACAGCGCGAGGCCGGTCATCACCGCGTTCTCGAACGCTTCTGGGGTCAGGATGTGGCTCGGCCTCAGATCCTCCCACACGGCTTCGACCACGCGCCGGCCTGCCGCGCGCGCGTACTCGAACATACGCTCGCTGTTCGCCTTCACCGGGGTACTGCCCGGCAACGCGAGGCCGAGCGACTCCGCGGCGATGTGCATGGTATTGGCGGTGCCCATTCCGGCGCACACGCCCGGACCGCTGATTGCCACGTCGCACATCTGGCCGAGCCGGGCAAGGCTCAGCTCGCCGGTGGCGACCCGGCCCACGCTCTCGTAGACCTCTTCGATATCGACCGCGCAGCCGTCGAGCGTGCCGTGCCCCTGATAGCCGCAGGGAACGATCAGCGTGGGGACGTCGAGGCGCGCCGCCGCCATCATCTGCCCCGGGGCGGTCTTGTCGCACGACGCAAGGCAAACCATGCCGTCGAGTTGCGCGCCCTCGACCTGCACCTCGATGTCGTTGACCAGCAGATCCCGGCTGGGGAGGATGTAGCGCCCCTGCTTGCCGGCGCTGGTCACGAAGTCGCTCGGCGCGCAGGTGCGGATCTCGAATGCCAGCCCGCCGGCTTCGCGCACTGCCTGCTTGACCGCGGCGGCGATGCCGTCGAGGTGGCTGAAGCAGCTCGAAAGCTCCGACGACGAGTTGACCACCGCGATCTTCGGTTTGCGCATGTCTTCGTCGCTCAGTCCGAGCGCGCGCCACTGCGCGCGCCGCACCGCCCACCGCGGCGAACCCTCTTCGAAGTTACTGCGAAGCTTTCGTGTGGTCATTGCGCGTCCTTCGGGTGCCCGTTCCAGAGGCTGCGGCGATCGCGCGCCGGCCTGATCCAGGCCCGGGAAAGGGATGGCGGCCAGTCGATCCCCGGATCACCAGGTCATTGGGAAAGCAGCGCCGCTCGGCCGCTCTGCCCGGCTCGGCGATGCGCCCGAGGAGCAGCTCGATTCCGCAGGCGATCATCTCGTCCATCGGCTGGCGCACCGTGGTCAGGTCGTAGGCGTCCCACGAGGCCATCTCGATGTCGTCGTAGCCGACAATCCAAACGTCGTCGGGCACTTTCAGCCCCAGGTGCCTCGCGCCGTCGATCGCGCCGGCCGCGAGCACGTCGTTCACGCAGAAGACCGAGTCGGGGGGGCTGCCGAGCTCCAGCAGCCGGATCGCTGCCTCGCGACCGCTCGCGTGGCTGAATGTCTCGGAGTGCCGATAGTACTGAGGCAAGAGCGCGATCCCGGCGCGTGCCAGTCCGGCGCGAAATCCGCTCTCGCGGTCGCGAATCGTGCTGGCTCGTGGAACGCCCCCGATCAGTGCGATCCTTCGCCGACCGCAGCGCACCAGGTACTCGGAGACACGCTCGCCGCCGAAGCTGTTGTCGCTCGAGACCTGGTCGGCGGGCGAGGTGTCGACCGTACGATTGATCAGCACCACTGGCGCTTCGGGGGAGTTCACTTCCCGCAGGAATCGGGATTCGGAAGTGGCTGCGGTGAGAATCACGCCGTCGACGATTCCCTGCCGCAGCGCGCGCACCGCGGGCTCGTCGTCGCCTTGCCCGGCATCCCACACGATCATCCGCCGCTCGAGCTGCGCGAGCTGAGCGCCGATCGCCTCGAGCATCGCCGGGTAGAGCTGATAAGACAAGCGTGCGACCACGACGCCGATCGAGCCGGTGCTCCTGCCTCTGATCGCGCGCGCGGCAGCGTTTGGTTCGTACTTGGTTTCGGCCAGCACCCGCAGCACCTTCTCGCGCGTGGCCGGACGAACCCGCGCGTCGTCGCGAAGCACGCGCGAGACCGTGGCCTGCGAGACGCCAGCCAGGCGAGCGACCTCGTGGCTGGTCACTGCGCGATTCACACGACGCCCGTGCGGCGCAATTCGCCGATGCGCTCGGGCGCGATGCCCAGCAGTTCACCGAGCACGTCGGCGGTATGCTGGCCGAGCACCGGCGGCGCATTCCCGTACTCGATCGCGGTTCGCGAATACCGGATCGGATTCGCGACCTGCGCAATGCTGCCTGCCTCGAGGTGCGGCAGCTCCATTCGCAGTCCGCGGTCGACGACCTGGGGATCGGCGAACACGCGATCGAGCGTGTTGATCGGGCCGCACGGAACGCCTACCGCCTCGAGCGTCTCGAGCCACTCGCTGCTGGACCGGGTCAGCAGCGCCGCGGCGACGAGCGCGACCAGTTCGTCGCGATGCGCGAGCCGCGAACGGTTGTTCGCGAAACGGGGATCATCGCTCAGTTCGGCGAGTCCGGCCGCGACGCAAAAACGCTGGAACTGGCGATCGTTTCCGATCGCTATGATCAGGTTGCCGTCGCGGGTCGCAAACCCCTGGTACGGCGCCAGGTTCGGATGCGCGTTGCCCCATCGCCGAGGCAGTTGGCCCGATACCAGGTAATTGAGGTTCTGGTTGGCCAACCAAGAAACCTGCGTGTCGAGCAGCGACATGTCGACGAACTGCCCCAGGCCGCTCGACCTGCGCTCGTAGAGCGCCGACACGATCGCGAGCGCCGAATACATGCCGGTCATCATGTCCGCGATCGGCACGCCGCACTTCTGCGGACCGCCCCCGGGCAGGTCGTCGCGTTCGCCGGTCACGCTCATCAGGCCGCCCATCGCCTGGATCATGAAGTCGTAGCCGGCGCGTTCGCGGTAAGGGCCGGTCTGCCCGAAACCGGTGATCGAGCAGTAGACGAGTTTGGGGTTGAGGGTCGACAGCGACTCCCAGTCGAGGCCATAGCGCTTCATGTCCCCGACCTTGAAGTTCTCGACGAGCACGTCGCAGATCGCCGCCAGTGAACGCACGATCTGCTGGCCTTCGGGTTTGGCGATATCGAGGGTGATCGACTTCTTGCCGCGATTGGCCGCCATGAAGTACGCCGAGTCGCTGGTCTCGGTACCGTCGGGGCGTGCGACGAAGGGCGGCCCCCACGCGCGCGTGTCGTCGCCTGCGCCTGGACGCTCGACCTTGATCACTTCGGCACCGAGATCGGCCAGGGACTGCGTGCACCACGGCCCCGCGAGAATGCGGCTCAGGTCGAGAACGCGCAGGCCGACCAGGGGTCCGGACATTTTAGGATGCGCCTCAGGGGTCGATCAGCACGCCCGGATTGAGCACGGCGCGCGGGTCGAGAACTCGCTTGGCAGCGCGCAGCGTCTCGGCGAACAGAGGCGGGCGCTCCTGGTCGTACCAGGTTCTGTGATCGCGCCCCAGCGCATGGTGGTGGGTGGTGGTACCGCCCGCGTCGACCATCGCCTGCGTGGCCGCCGACTTGATCGCCCAGAACTGCTCGACCAGCTTCGCCTTGTCGCCCAGCGCGTGCCAGGTGAAATACGGTGCCGGCCCGTCCGGGTAGATGTGGGTGAAACGCACCGTGCAGGTTCCCTCGCGTCCGGTCACCTCGCGGATCGCGCGCAGCGTCTGCGCCTTCACCCTGGCCTGGAAGTCGAGATAGCGATCCCAGGTGATGCAGCTCTCGTTCGTGTCGCGCATCACGCCGCGCGCGATCGCGTGCTGGCGCAGGAACGGGCCGCGCAGGAACTTGTCGCGCCAGTTGCCGGCCGCGCCGCTGCGCTGCGAATCACTGTCGGCCAGCGCCTGCGCGTCCCACTTCCCACCGTAGTCGGCGCATAGCTCGAGCGCACGCGCCATCGAGGCGTCGAGCGGGGAATCGGCACCTTCGAAGGTGAGGATCAGGAGGTCGTGCTTTCCGTCGCCGGCCTCCGTAAACGCGGCTTCGCCTCGTTCGAGCAGCCGCGCATTGGCCGGATAGAGACGCGCCTGCGAGATCGCCCGCACTGCGTCGACGGCGCGTTCGTAGTCGTCAAAGCGCACGGTGGTCGCCTTGCGGAACGTTGGTCGGCGGTGCAGCCGCACCCAAGCCTCGGTGATGATCCCGAGCGCGCCTTCTGATCCAAGGAACAACCGGTCCGGATTCGGGCCGGCGCCCGAGGTCGGGAGCCGGCGCGACGCGACGATGCCGGCCGGCGTCACGACTCGAAGGCTCTCGACGTGATCGTCGATCTGACTGTAGACGGTCGCATAGTGACCAGCCGCGCGGGTCGCGATCCAGCCTCCGAGCGACGAGAACTCCCAAGCCTGGAGGAAGAAGCGCATCGTCAGCCCCGACGGCTTCAGTTGTTGCTCCAGCGAGGGGCCGAGCACGCCGGCCTGGATTCGCGCCGCCTGCGAGATCGGGTCGATCTCGAGGACCCGGTCCAGGCGGCTCATGTCGATGCTCACGACCCCGCGGTAGCGCTCGTCAGCCGGCGGATTGACGCCGCCGACGACACTGGATCCGCCGCCGAACGGAATCGCCGCGACGTCGTTGGCGCTGCACCAGTCGAGCACGGCACTCACGTCGTTCTCGTTGCGCGGATAAGCTATCCAGTCGGGCGGGTTGGAGAAGTCACGCCGGTGGATCATCCGCGCCAGATCGTGCACCGAACGCCCGTAGCTGTGGAACAGCCTGTCGTGCTTGTCGTTCGACATGAACCCGAGCAGGCTCGAGGGCGGCTGCACCCGCGGTGCGCGCAGTTCGATCTCGGATTCCTGGGGCATCGGCATCGGGTCGAAGCGGTCGACGCCGAAGAGCGTCGACCAGGTCTTCTCGAACCAGCCGAGCTCCTCGTCGCCGACGGTGTCGTCGTCGTATCCCCAACCGTAGAAACTGCGGCGCCGGTCGCTCATCCTGCCCTCCTTCTCACACCCTCTTGCATCGCAGCGGGCGGTCGATTGTGTACGAATTAACGGTTTACAAGCACTAAATCCGGGGGTAGTCTTACAAGAAAGGACTACGTAGTCATTATGAGCCGCGATCAAGTCGAGGTCAATTCCCAGCAACCGTCAGGCGGCGCGCGAGGGACTGCGCAGGATGCTGCGCCAGAAGCCCTCGTGGATGTGTTTGCGCATCGCTTCGCGGGCAGTCGTCATGTCGCGCGCGCTGATCGCGCGCAGGATCGCCCGATGCTCGTTGTGCGAACGTTGGCATCGACGCAGGTCCGAGAAGTAGACCCGACGCCTGACGATCGAGAGCCGGTAGAACGAATGCACGATCTGGACGAATACAGGGTTGTGGCTGGCCGCGACCACGCCCAGGTGAAACGCCTCGTCCAGGTCGAGGATGCTGCACTTCGCCTCCAGTTGCCGCTTGGTCTGCTCGACGATCGACGCGAGATGCTCGAGGTCCGCCCCGGTACGGCGCTCGCAGGCAAGTTCGATCGCCTGCAACTCGAGCAGGTTGCGCACTTCCATCGAATGAATGATCGTGTCCCGATCGAGCGCGAGGCCGTGGTCGCTGCGCAGCACGACGCTCTCGAAGCTCGGGTAGGTATTCGGACCCGTCAGGTAGATGCCGGAATTCGGCTTGCGCGTGATCAATCGCATCGCTTCGAGCGTGGCAAGCGATTCGCGCAAAGCGGGGCGGCTCACGTTCAGCCGCGCCGCGAGATCGCGTTCGGAGGGCAGACGCTCGCCCGCGGACAAACCGTGCTCCTCGATGAACCGCAGCACCTGCCCGGTCACCGCCGACGCGCCGCCGACGCTCGCCATCGCACCCGCTGCAAGTGGTTCGACCGATTCGCGCTTCGGGCTGGAAGGGATGCGCCGTGGGGGCATGGGAATCATGGCGAAGGCTCGAAGCCCGAGGATACTACCCGCCGGCGGCTTTCATCGTCGCCCCGGAGTGGACAGCGTGCACCGCGAAGCGTTTGACCGCGACGAATGGAGATACCGCGCGACCCTGTTCCCGGCCGAGAGGCCGCGCCAGGGCCGTAGCGTTTTTCGAGAGCCAACTCGTACAACGGAGGTAGTGATGCTCAAGTGGAAGAAACCCCTTTTTGCCGGCGTGCTGTTGTCTTCGTGCATTCTGACGGCCACCGGCGTAGCCGCGGCGCCGTACAAGACCACTGCCGGTCAGCAGACCGTGGCGGCAGGCTCGATCGGCGGGTCGTGGTTCGTCATCAGCACGGCGCTGTTCGATCTGTACAGCAAGAACATCGACGGCCTGACCTACAACATCGTGCCCGGCGGCGGTGTGAGCAACCCGATATCGGTCCAGGGCGGCAAGGCCACGATCGGCATGGGCTACACCACCAACCTGTTCGCGGCCTACAACGGGCTGCCTCCGAACAAGGAGAAGATGCCTGACATCCGGGCGGTGTTCAGCCTGAACGTCTCGAGCTTGCTGCATCCGTTCATCCTCGCTTCGGCGCCCGTCAGTTCGTTCGAGGAGATCGTCGCTCGCAAGTACCCGCTAAAGGTCGACACCGGTTCGCGAGGCACGGGTGGCGAACTGGCCGCGCAGCGAGCGATGGCAGCGATGGGCGCCTCCTACGAGAACATCAAGAGCTGGGGAGGCTCGGTCACGCACTCGGCTTATCGCGAAGCCGCCGGCCGAATGGTCGACGGTCACATCGACTCGTTCATCAACGACGACATCATCAACAGCCCCACCTACGTGGAGCTGGTGGTGTCGCGCGCCATGCGCATCATGCCGTTGTCGCAAAGCGCGGTCGACCAGCTCGCGAGCACCTTCGGCTACGGCAAGGCGGTGATTCCGGCCAACACCTACAAGGGGCAGACCAGCGATATCCCGACCATTTCGCAGACCCATGCACTGTTCGTGCACAAGAACTTGCCCGATGATCTGGTCTACGCGATGACCAAGCTCGCCTTCGAGAACAAGGCCGGGCTGGTTGCGGTTCACCCGATCTTCAGCAGCATGGATGCGGTCAAGGGTTCGCAGGGTCTGCCGATCCCGCTGCATCCCGGCGCCGTGCGCTACTACCGCGAGATCGGTGCGATCAAGTAGTCGGCTCTCGAGGCAGCACCAACCCGGGCGGGTGACCGCCCCGGAACGCGACGAATGGCGCCGGCCCGGTCCGGCGCCATTCTTCGATCGACGTCAGTAGTCAGGAAACAGCAATGGATCAGCAGCCCGATATCGAGATGAGCGGCCAGCGCCAGCCGCGCGGCTTCGCCAGCCTCGCGCTCCGGTGGTATTCGATCGGCATCATCGTGTTCCATCTGTACGCCGCGCAGTTCGGCGCCCCGGAAGTCATGATCTTCCTTCCGACGCACGTCGCGATGTACGTCGGGCTGGTGTTCCTCGCGTACCCGATCCGCAAGAGCCAGCACCGCGAACACATCCCGTGGTACGACTGGCTGCTGTGCCTGATTTCATGGGTGCCTGCGCTTTACATCTTCACGCACTACGAGCATGTCGTCACGCGGCTCCCGTACGTCGATGCGATGACGTCGGCCGAGATCGCGATGGCTGTATTGGCGGTGCTTCTCACGCTGGAGGCGTGCCGGCGCTCGATCGGCCTGACGCTGGCGGTGCTGTTCGGGTTCTTCCTGGCGCACGCGCTGTTCGGCCAGTTCTTTCCCGGCCCACTCAAGCAGACGCCGGTTGAGTTCGAGCGCCTGATCGACCACCTCTACATGGGATCGTCCGGTTTGTACGGCTCTGTCACCGGTATCTCGGCGACCTTCGTGCTGATGTTCGTTCTGCTCGGGGCGGTGCTCGAGCGTTCTGGCGGTGGCGCGCTCTTCATGAACCTCGCCGTTGGCCTGATGGGCGGGCTGCGCGGCGGCACCGGCAAGGCGGCCGTCGCCGCGAGCGGGCTGTTCGGCAGCATCTCCGGCTCCGCTGTCGCCAACGTCTACGCGACCGGCACCTTCACCATTCCGCTGATGAAGCGTACCGGTTTCCGTCCCGCATTCGCTGCCGGCGTCGAGGCGGTCGCCTCGTCGAGCGGGCAGCTGGTGCCGCCGATCATGGGCTCCGCGGCGTTCCTGATCGCGGACTTCACGCGCACGCAGTACCTCGATGTCGCGGTGGCCGCGACGCTTCCGGCGTTCCTCTACCTCTTCGCCGTGATGGTGATGGTGCACATCGAGTCGGTGAAGTTCGGTTTGCCGGCGATGGCGCGCGACGCCGTGCTGCAGGCTCGCAGCGACGTAAAGCTGCACGTGCACATGCTGCTGGTGCTCGTGATCGTCGTCGCGATGCTGGTCGATCGACGCACGCCTTTCTTCGCCGCCTATGTCGGCGTACTCGCGACGCTTGTGCTGGCCCAGGTGCGCCGCTCCACGCGGCTGAATCTGCGCGGAGCACTCGATGCTTTCGAGATGGGCGCGCGCAGGATCATGCCCGTGGCTGCCGCGCTTTTCGTCGCGGCGATGGTGGTCGGCACGATCGAACTGACCGGGCTGGGCTTGCGCTTCACTTCCTTGCTGCTGAGCGTCACCCACGGGAGCCTGTTGCTGACTCTGCTGCTCGTGATGCTGAGCTGCGTGATCCTCGGTATGGGGCTGCCGACCGCGGCGGCCTACCTGATCGTGGCGCTCTTCGGCGCGCCCGCCCTGATCAAGCTGGGCGTAGACCCGCTCGCCGCACATATGTTCGTCTTCTACTACGCGATCCTGTCGGCAATCACCCCTCCAGTGGCGATCGCCGCTTATGCCGCCGCGACCATCGCCGGCTGTCCGATGCAGAAGGCCGGGTGGAACGCGATGAAGATCGGCGCCGCCGTGTATATCGTGCCGTTCGTCATGGCCTACCATCCGGCGCTCTTGCTGAAGGGGTCACCGTTCGACATCGTCCTGGCATTTTTCACCAGCGTGGTCGGCGTGCTCGCGCTCGCCGCTGGCGTGCAGGGCTTCGGGATACGGCGCCTTGGCGCGATCGAGCGGATCCTGTGCCT
>JAHDXY010000011.1:41043-41782 GCA_023384005.1 Burkholderiaceae bacterium
GTGATTTCGGTCGCCTCGCCGGCCTTGTCGGCCTGGCGGGCGTCGTGCTGTTCGGCGTGGCGGCGCTATCGCAGGCTCTCAGGAAAGCCGCTCCGACCGAGCGCGAACCGAAGACCTCCGCCTAGGTGTGATTCGTGAACCCGAAATGGCTGGTCGGGCCGGATGTCGACACGGCGGCATCGGACCGGGAGAGCCAGGAGCTGAAAGGAGCCTGGTGAGCGGCCCGACAGGATTTCCACGAATCGTCAGTCCGATTGCGACCACCCCGTCGCAGTTGGTACGAAGGACTGTATTCGCACGCATCCGAAGCTGCGGCACGCCGCGACGAGTTGCGAAATCCTGATCACACTCACGGCGAGTCGTTCCGTCCGGTGGAGCTGGATGCGCAGCTGCTCGAGCCCTCGGCGAGATACCCAGACGCATCGGTAGCGACGCACGGCGCGGTTGTTCCGATGAACTGCTGTATCGTGGCCCTGACTGCTCGACATCGGAGGCCATCATGACCGACAGCCGCCTGCGTGGACTGGTGTTCTTCCTGGCGCGCGCCGTGATCGGCGTCGGTGCGATCCTCGGTGCCGCAGCCGCTTGCGCGAGCCCTGCCGAGCTCGATTGGGATCATCCGTTCTTGCCGGGTACGCCGTTGCCGCGATTTCTGACCCACGACTTCATCGATATCTCGAACATCGTCGCGATTTCCAAGTTCCGCTCCGGGGCCGGGCACGAATTCGCCGACGAATAC
>JAHDXY010000335.1 GCA_023384005.1 Burkholderiaceae bacterium
TCGCGATCAGCACGTCGCAGTGCTGCATCGCCATGTTGGCTTCGTAGGTTCCGTGCATTCCCGGCATGCCAAGGAACTTCCTGTCCGAGGCGCGGTAACCGCCCAGGCCCATCAGCGTATTCGTCACCGGGTAGCCGAGCAGGTCGACGAAGCGATTGAGCTCGGCCGCGGCGTTGGCCAGGATCACCCCGCCTCCGGTGTAGATCATCGGGCGCTCGGCATTGAGGATGAGTTGCAGCGCCTTCTTGATCTGGCCCTGGTGGCCCTTGACCACCGGGCTGTACGAGCGCATCGACACCGCTCGCGGGTAATCGAACTTGCAGCGGTCGCGGGTGACGTCTTTCGGGATATCCACCAGCACCGGGCCGGGCCGACCGCTGCGCGCGATGTGAAAGGCCTTGGCCATTGTCAGCGCCAGGTCCTTGACGTGCTTGACCAGGAAGTTGTGCTTGACGCAGGGACGGGTGATCCCGACCGCGTCGCACTCCTGGAAGGCGTCCTCGCCGATCGCGTGCGTCGGCACCTGCCCGGTGATGATCACCAACGGGATCGAGTCCATGTACGCGGTGGCGATGCCCGTGACCGCATTGGTCACCCCGGGCCCGCTGGTGACGATGCACACCCCGACCTGCTGGGTCGATCGCGAGTACGCGTCGGCCGCGTGAACGGCCGCCTGCTCGTGTCGCACGAGGATGTGCTGGAACTTCTTCTGCTTGAAGATCTCGTCGTAGATGTAGAGGACCGCTCCGCCGGGGTATCCGAAGAGGTGCTTGACGCCTTCTTCGTGCAGCGAGCGAACGACGATTTCCGCGCCTGTGATTTCCATGACCGACCCTTTCAAGGTCCAGGGAGCCCGCCCGCCGGCGCCAACGCAGCGAATTCCTCGCCGCCCCGACGCAGACCTCGGCACGGGGCCTGCGAGATTGAATGGACGCGCCTTTGCCGCCCTCGTGAGGCGACGCCAGCGCGAAACTCGTCCCGGAACCTGCGCGATCGATTCGCGCACAGGGCCAAAGACAGCGGCTGTCCCGGTGATCGGATCGACCTCCGCGCAGCCGCTTCGAACGAGCGCGCAGGATACTGCACCGCAACAGGGACGGTCAAGGCGAGCGCGGCGCGCCCTGGCGGCGATCTGCGTGCTGGTAGGATGCGCGTTCGCGTTTTGCGCGGTGCGCCGTCGGCACGCGGGACTGGTCGCGCGTCGCACAGCACCGACCACCCGCGACCGCCCGCGACCGCCCGCGATTGCCCGCAACCCGCAGCCGGTTCGAACCGGCCATGAGACCCGCCCGACGCTTACGATGGCCTCGCGCCAGCAGATGTCCGACTTCCTCGCCTCGGCCGAACGACGGGCGTTCAAGCACGCCGCGTACGCGGTTCGGGACGACGAGGCGGCGCTGGACATCGTCCAGGACGCGATGCTGCGGCTCAGCCAGAGCTACGGCGAGCGCCCGGCGGGCGAGCTGCCGCTGTTGTTCCAGCGCATCCTGCAAAACGCGATCACCGACCACTTCCGGCGCCAGAAGGTGCGCAATCTCTGGACGACGCGGCTATCCTCGTGCGGGTCGGCCGACGTTGGCGAGGAACGCGACCCGCTGGAGGTGCTCGCGGCGCGCGGCGCGCGCGGCGCTGGCGAGAGCGCGGCAGACGAGGTCGAACGGGCCCAGGTCATGGCGATCATCGAGGCCGAGATCAGCCGCTTGCCGGCGCGTCAACGGGAGGCGTTCCTGATGCGTTACTGGGAGGATATGGACGTCGCCGAGACGGCTTCGGCAATGGGCTGCTCGCAGGGCAGCGTCAAGACTCACTGCTCCCGCGCCACCCATGCCCTGGCGCGGGCACTCAAGGCGCGGGGCATCACTTTATGAACGAACACGACGAGCACAGGTTCGGGCAGTCGGTGCAGCGGGTGCTCGAGGCATCGGCGCAACGCCTGCCGTATCGCGTCGTCGTGCGCCTCGAGAAGAGCCGGCAGGCGGCACTTTCGCGAATGCCAGGCGAGCAGCGGCAGGTGGAGCACGTTGCCGAGCCGTTTCGCAACGCGGCCGAGGTGGGACTCTCGCCCGACGGCAGCGCGGCGCTCGCGTCCGGGCCCGAATCCGATCTGCCGCGAAGCTGGCGCGTCGTGTTCTCCGTGATTCCGATTCTGGCCGTGGTCGCCGGTCTCGTGCTGATTTCGGACTGGGTGGATTCCGATCGCGCCGCCGAGATCGCGGATGTAGACGTGGCCGTCCTGGTCGACGATCTCCCGATCTCGGCCTATACCGACCGCGGTTTCGGCGTCTTCCTGAAGAATACCCACCGGCCGTGATCCGACGCGCCGCACTCCTCGCCCTGGGCGCCGCGCTCGTCGCGGCCGGCGTCGCCTGCTCGCCCGCCCGGGCCGCCCCGGAAAATCCCCCCGAGGCGCCGCGCAAGTCGCTGCTGCCGCTGGCGCAACCGCTTTGGTCCGACCTCGGCCCCAGACAGCGCGAGATCCTCGCCCCGCTCGAGCCGCAGTGGAACGCACTGCCCTCGACCAGCAAGCGCGCGTGGGTCAAGCTCGCTGACCGGGTGCCCAGGATGCGCGGCGCCGATCGCGAGAAGGCGCTCGAGCGCATCCGGGAGTGGGCCTCGCTGAGCCATGAGCAGCGCCGGCTGGCGCGCAACAACTATCGCCTGTCGAAGAACCTCGATCGCGACGGGCTGTCGGCCGACTGGGAGCAATACCTGCAGATGACCCCCGAGCAGCGCGCCGTCCTGCGCGCCAGCGGCACCACGAGCAACACGGCCGCGCGCCACGCCGGAGCACGCACCGGCCTGGCAAAGGAGGCCGCGCGACCGCTGCCGCGCGCGAACGGGTCGCAGCACGCCGCCGCCGATCGCCAGCACCCCGCCCGACGCAACTGATGAGTTCGGCGCGCTTGCCGAGCGCCAGCCCCTGGCGGCGCCTGATGTGCATCGCCTACGAGGCCGTGCTCCTGTTCGGGGTGCTGTTCTTTTTCGCCTACGCGTTCTCCGCGCTCACCCAGTTCAAGGGCGACCAGGGCCCGCTTCTGTGGTCTTTCCAGGCCTTCATCCTGACCGTGTCGAGCGTGTACTACGGCTGGTCGTGGAGCGGTGGGCGCAGGACGCTACCGATGA
The DNA here is from genome assembly GCA_023384005.1 of Burkholderiaceae bacterium. Classification (GTDB taxonomy): domain Bacteria; phylum Pseudomonadota; class Gammaproteobacteria; order Burkholderiales; family Burkholderiaceae_E; genus Quisquiliibacterium. Next base: position 3,124 of record JAHDXY010000335.1, read on the forward strand.
AGACGATGATGGTGCGCCTCGAAACCGAGCCGCATGTACCCCCCGACGCCGCGCGCGCGACGCTGCGATTCCTTGCCGCCGGCGCGATGACCGCGGCCGCGCTGGCCTGCGCGGCTTACGTCCACGGCCTGTTCGCATTGCTGGTCTTCGTTCCTGGCGCGTGGTCGCTGGTCGATCGCGACCGGCGCGCGCTCTACGACATCGCCTGCGGAACGCGTCTGGTGTTCGACCGCGGCGCGCGCGAAGCGCATTAGCGGCGAAGCGACGAAGCGTGACTCAGCGCGATGCGCGCGTCACGCCGTGCTTGACGCAGTCCACGAAGTAGCGGTCTTCGCCCTCGACGCGCTCGATCATCAAGCCGTGCACGTCGGTGTCGAATCCGGGAAAGCGCCGGTTGAACGAGCGCGCGAACTTCAGGTACTCGACGATCGAGTGATTGAAGCGTTCGCCCGGAATCAGCAGCGGAATCCCCGGCGGATAGGGCGTGACCAGCATCGTCGTGACTCGCCCCTCGAGCTCGTCGATCGGCACGCGGTCCACCTGCCGGTGGGCGAGGCACTCGAAGGCATCCGAAGGCCGCATCACCGGCTCCATCACCGACAGGTACATCTCGGTGGTCACGCGCGCAACGTCGTGCTTGCGGTAGGCCTCGTGAACCTGCTGGGCAAGATCGCGAAGCCCGATGCGCTCGTACTGCGGGTGCGCCGCGATGAACTCCGGCATCACCCGCCACAGCGGCTGGTTCGTGTCGTAGTCGGCCTTGAACTGCTGCAACTCGGTCACGAGCGAGTTCCAGCGCCCCTTCGTGATGCCGATCGTGAACATCACGAAGAAGGAATAGAGCCCCGTCTTCTCGACGACGACGCCGTGCTCGGCGAGGTACTTGGTGACGATCGCCGCCGGAATGCCCCACGACGCGAACTTGCCGTTGATGTCCAGCCCCGGCGTGACGATCGTGGCCTTGATCGGGTCGAGCATGTTGAAGCCGTTGGCGAGCTTGCCGAAGCCGTGCCACTTCTCGCCTGACTTGAGGAACCACGCGTCGCGCTTGCCGATGCCCGCGTCGGCCAGGCCGTTGGGGCCCCAGACGCGAAACCACCAGCTCTCGCCGAACTCGGCGTCGACCTTGCGCATCGCGCGGCGAAACTCCAGCGACTCGAAGATCGACTCCTCCACCAGCGCGGTGCCCCCGGGCGCCTCCATCATCGCCGCCGCCACGTCGCACGAGGCGATGATCGCGTACTGCGGGCTGGTGGAGGTGTGCATCAGGAACGCCTCGTTGAAGCG
>JAHDXY010000336.1 GCA_023384005.1 Burkholderiaceae bacterium
CACCACAGCAGCATTTCGGCGAATTCGTGCAGCAGCGAGGCCTCCTGGATCACTTCAGCGTCGCGGTCCCCCCGCTCGATCGCGATGTACAGCGCGAAGTTCGCGGCGCGATAGGCGCGGGTGTCGACCTCTTTGAGCCCCTCGAGCAGCTTCGGCTCGTCGCCCAGCATGTCCTCGACGCAGGCGAGTTGCGAAAACGCCCTGAAAAAAGGTGCGACGCCCATCTGCACCAGCGCGCTGCGCACGGTGGCCGACTCGGTGATCACGCGCGCCGGCCGGCGCTGCGACACGTGCGCGAGCACCTTGAGCGTCATCAGCGCGTCTTCCTGGACGATCCCGGCAAGCATCGACGGCGAGACCTCGTCCTCGTCCTGGCGAGCGGCTTCGATCGCGGCGATCGTCTCGCGATAGACCGGAATCGGCGCGCTGCGAAGGAACGAGGTCCACCCTCGCAGGTCGGCGAAGGGTCGGGTCAGCATTGACGGTTTTCCGGGTTCACGTCAGCAATATCGGCCTGCGCGGGCGCAGCCTTGAGTGAACTGGTGCACATCGGGGTGGCGATTGTGCTGCGCAACATCTCCTGGTGCGTCGAACGGATTCGGAGCGGAGCCGCTGGCACGACCCTAGAGCGCACGGGCGTCCGCCGGCCGGATCAGCGCAAGGCCGAGCGAGGTGGCGGTGCACGCGATCGCCGCGAGCTGCAGCGGACCCAGTGGTTCGCCGAACACGATCGCCCCCATGACCATCGCCACGACCGGCACCATCACCGACGACAGCCCCGCGACGCTGGCCGGCAGCAGGCCGACGATCGAGAACCACACCAGATTGCCGATCGTCATCGGAACCAGCGTGATGTAGCCGACGATCAGGATTGTCTGCCAGCTCGGCACGAACCAGTTCCAGTCGCCGAGCGCGAAGGCGCCGATCGATATCGGTGCCGCGGCGAGCAACAGCTGCCATCCGGTGAGCACTGTCGCCGGAACGCCGATCGCGCCGCGCTTGATGATCAGCGTGCCTGCCGCCCAGCCCAGCCCGGCCAGAAGGCCGAGCGCGAAGCCCGCCGGCGCGTCGGCGTATGCGTCGAGCGCGGGCACCATCAGCAGGCCGACGCCGGCGCCGCCGACGATCAGCGCGAGCACCAGCCGGGCGCCGAGCCGCTCGCCGAGCACCAGCGACGAGATCAGCGCCGACCACAGCGGCATCGTGAACCCCAGCACCGCGGCCTGGCCCGAGGGGATCAGGACCGCCGCGTAGGTGCTCGCGATGTTCCACACGACCAGATAGCACAGCACCCCCCAGCCCACCGTCGCCCAATGGCGTCGGGCGATCACCAGCGACTGGCCGCGCACCCGCGCGACCGCGAGCAGGACACAACCTGCGAGCGCGAGCGAGAACGCGCGAAAGGTCCAGACCGAGATCTCGCGCACCGCCAGCGGGAACAGCTGCCAGTTCGTGCCCCAGACCAGCGTGAGCACCACCAGCAGGACCAGCGCCCGTCGTTCGACCATCAGCGTTGTGCCATCAGCGTTGTGCCATCAGCGTTGTGCCATCAGCGTTGTGCCATCAGCGTTCGACCATCAGCGTTGGACCATCAGCGCTCGACCGCAGCGAGCAGTTCCCGCGTGTAGGGATGCGTCGGCGAAGTGAACAGCGTCTCGGTGGGCGCCGATTCGACGATCCGGCCATCCTTCATCACGATCACGCGGTGCGCCATCGCGCGGATCACTTCGAGGTCGTGCGTGATGAAGAGGTAGGTCAGGCGGTACTTGCGTTGCAGCCCGGCGAGAAGAGCAAGTACCTGCTGCTGCACCGACACGTCGAGCGCCGACGTGGGCTCGTCGAGCACCAGCAGATCGGGGTGCAGCACCGTGGCTCGGGCGATCGCGATGCGCTGGCGTTGCCCCCCCGAGAACTCGTGCGGATAGCGCGGCAGCATCGACGCGTCGAGGCCGACTTCCTCGAGCATCCGCACGATCGCGTCGCGCCGCCCGGAAGGTGCGAGTTCGGGCTGGTGAAGCGCGAGTCCCTCGCCGACGATGCCCTCGACCGTCATGCGCGGCGAGAGCGAATTGTAGGGGTCCTGGAACACGACCTGCATCCGGCGCCGCAGCGGGCGCATCGCGCTGCGCCCGAGCCCGTCGATGCGGCGCCCGTCGAAGCTGAACTCGCCCGACACCTGCCCCTGCGCGAGGCGCAGCAGCGTCATCCCGAGCGTGGTCTTTCCCGATCCGGACTCGCCGACCACGCCGAGCGTCTCGCCGCGCGCGACGTGCAGCTTCGCGTCGCGCACCGCGTCGAACGCGGTCCTGGCAAACCAGCCCTTGCGAAAGAAGAACCGGCAGCCGACACCGCGCGCATCGAGCAGCAGGTCCGCGTCGTCGGGCACCGGCGCGAGATCGCGCTTCGGCCGGCTGTCGATCAGCTTGCGCGTGTAGGCGTGTTCGGGCGCCTCGAACAGGCGCGCCGTCTCGCCAACTTCCACCAGGCGGCCCGACTGCATCACCGCGACGCGATCGGCGAACGAGCGCACCAGTGGAAGGTCGTGCGTGATCAACATCAGCGCCATCGAGAACTCGCGTTGCAGCTCGGCGAGCAGGTCGACGATCTGGCGCCTGATCGTCACGTCGAGCGCGGTGGTCGGCTCGTCGGCGATCAGAAGGCGCGGGCTGCAGGCGAGCGCCATCGCGATCATCGCGCGCTGTCGCTGGCCGCCCGAGAGCTGGTGCGGGTAGCTGGCGAAGCGGCGTGCGGCGTCCGGGATGCGCGTGCGCGCCAGCAGGTCGATCGCCCGGCGCGCAGCCTGCGCGCGGCTCAGCCCCTCGTGCAGTTCGATCGCCTCGCAGATCTGGTCGCCGATCGGGTACAGCGGGTTTAGCGCGGTCATCGGCTCCTGGAAGATCATCGCGATCTCCTTGCCGCGCACGCCGCGCAGTTCGCGCTCGCTCGCCGCCATCAGGTCGCGGCCGTCGAAGATCACGCGTCCCTGGTAGCGAGCGTCGGGGTTCAGCCGCGTGATCGCGAGCGCGCTCACCGTCTTGCCGGAGCCCGACTCTCCCACCAGCGCGAAGCGTTCGCCGGGCGCGATCTCGAACGAGACGTTCTCGAGCACGCGCGAGGCGGCACCGGAGGTCGTGAACTCGACCGACAGGCCCTCGACCGAGAGCAACTTCGCGCCGGAAGAATTGCCGCGGGCGTTCATCCGCGCCTCGTATCGAGCGCGTCGCGCAGCGCTTCACCGATGAAGATCAGCAGCATCAGCGTGCCCACCAGCACGGCGAAGGTGGGCAGCGAGATCCACCACGCGTCGAGGTTGGACTTGCCCTGAGCGAGCAGTTCGCCCAGGCTGGGTGTCGTGGGCGGCACGCCCAGCCCGAGGAAATCTAGGCTGGTGAGCGCGACGATCGCGGCACTCATCCGAAACGGCATGAAAGCGACCACCGGGGTGAGCGAGTTGGGCAGGATGTGCCGCCAGATGATCTGCCTGTCGGCCAGGCCGAGCGCGCGCGCCGCGGTGACGTACTCCAGCGTGCGGTTGCGAAGGAACTCGGCGCGCACGTAGTCCGACAACCCCATCCAGCCGAAGATCGCGAGGATCCCCAGCAGGATCCACACGCTCGGTTCGAAGATCGACGCGAGAATGAGCAGCAGGTACAGCTCCGGCACCGAGCTCCAGACTTCGATGAAACGCTGCAGCGCGAGGTCGGTACGACCGCCGAAGTAGCCCTGGACGGCGCCCGCGACGATTCCGATCATCACGCCCAGAGCCGTGAGCGCGAGGCCGAACAGGACCGAGAGCCGGAATCCGTAGAGAAGGCGCGCCAGCACGTCGCGGCCGCGATCGTCGGTTCCCAGCCAGTTCACGCCCGAGGGCGCCGCCGGGTTCGGGCTCGGCGCGAAATAGTTGATCGTGTCGAAACGGTAGTCGTTCACCGGCCACAACGCCCAGTTCCCGGGCTTGCGAAACTGCTCGCGGATGAACGGGTCGAGGTAGTCGGTCGCGGTGCGGAAGTCTCCGCCGAAAGTAGTCTCCGGATAGTCCGCGACCAGCGGCACGTACCACCGGCCGTCGTAGCGCGCGACGATCGGGCGATCGTTGGAGAGGAGCTCCGCGCCCATGCTGAGCACGAACGCGATCGCGAACAGCCACAGGCTCAGGTAACCGCGCCGGTTGGCGCGAAACCTCAGCCACGCGCGCCGCGAGGGCGACAGGCTCGCCGCTGTCATGCGGCGTCGAACTTCACGCGCGGATCGACCCACACGTAGCAAAGGTCGGTGACCAGCTTGGTGACCAGCCCGATCAGCGAGAACACGTACAGCGCGCCGAGCACGACCGGGTAGTCGCGCCGGATCACCGACTCGTACGACAGCAGCCCCAGCCCGTCGAGCGAGAACAGCGTCTCGATCAGCAGC
>JAHDXY010000337.1 GCA_023384005.1 Burkholderiaceae bacterium
AGCGCCCTGCGGGTGGCCCACCACGCGAGTGCCGCCCTCAGCAGGACCCCGGTCGAGCCGATCAACGCCATCGCGATGCCGAAGCGATCGCGCACGCGCTGCGCGTGACTGACGTCGACCGCGACAATCGCCTGCACATCCGAACCCGTTGGGCCGTCGACCTTGCGCGCGACTCGCCGCAACCACCACGTTCGCTCGGAGTCCCGAACGGTTTCGTATCCCTCGCCGACCGGAACCGACTCGACGCTCAGTCCGTCGACAAGCTCGCGCACGCCTTCGCCCGGGCGCAGGATCCAGGATCCGCCGGCCATCAGGCCCAGTTGCAGGTTGTCGTGCCCGACCGAAGTGTCGACGAAGCGCGACAGGCTGCGAACGAGGTCCTGCTCGGTGCGAACGTCGAGCAGATGATGCTCGACCACGATCGTCTTCCCGTCGAGCTCGGCCAGATCGCGTGCCTCGAGCTCGCTTCGCAGCATCATCGTGAGGCTGGTGCCGAGCAAGGCGAAGACCAGTAGCGCGCCGAGCGTGTACAAGCCGATCAGCCGCAGCGCGAGCGAACCGCGCGCGCCGCCTCGACGCGCGGTCACGGCCTGCGTTCCAGCACGTAACCGAAACCCCGCACCGTGTGGATCAGTTTTTCGCCGAAGGGGTCGTCGATCTTCGCGCGAAGCCTTCGAACAGCGACGTCGACGACATTGGTGTCGCTGTCGAAGTTCATGTCCCAGACCTGCTCGGCGATCACGGTACGCGTCAGCGTCTCGCCCTGCCGGCGAAGCAGCAGGACGAGCAACGCGTACTCCTTCGCGGTCAGGTCGATCCGCTGTCCGCTGCGCTCTACCCGGTGACGCAGCAGATGCACGCTCAGATCGGAGAGCTGCAGCGTTTCGGTCTCCGACGCCTTCGGCCGCCGGCTCAGCGCACGAACGCGCGCGACCAACTCCGAGAACGCGAAGGGCTTGACCAGGTAGTCGTCCGCCCCCAGGTCGAGCCCGCGCACGCGATCCTCGACCCGGTCTCTTGCAGTGAGGAACAGCACCGGAGTCTGGCGCTGCGTTCGCAAGGACCGAAGAACGTCCCAACCTTCCATGCCCGGCAGGCCGACGTCCAGGACGATCACGTCGTACTCGCCTTCGAGCGCGTGGTGCAGCGCGTCGGGCCCGTTCTTGACCCAGTCGACGATCCAGCCGCTTTCGGTCAAGCCCTTGACCAGATACTGGCCCGCGTGGGCCTCGTCTTCGGCGAGCAGCAGGCGCATCTTCGATCGGCTCAATCCGGGGTCGGCGAATACCCGATTCTAGCGAGCAGTTGCCGCGACGCGGCGTTACGTTTTCGTAATGAATCGAGCGATTGGCGCGGCTTGCGTACGGATGACGGGATTGTCATCGTCTCGTCACGCCGACGCACGAAACGCGCCGATACGCTCGATCGCGTCCTCGAAAGGAGATCTTCCGATGAAACTCGCGGGAGTGTTTGTTGTGCTGTTCCTGTCGCTCGTCGCGCAGACCGGCTGGGCGCAGCGCGTCGCGGCCCCCGAACCCAGCCGCGGCCTGATGCCGAATCCCACGCGCGGCAAGCCGCTCTACGAAGCGAACTGCGCCACCTGTCACGGTGAATCGCTCACCGGCACCGACAAGGGGCCAGCCTTCCTCCACCGAGTCTACGTTCCGGAGCACCACGGCGACGCGGCCTTTCAGCTTGCGGTGCGCAACGGCTCGCGCCAGCATCACTGGAAGTTCGGCGACATGGCGCCCGTTCCAGGCCTGAGCGCGGACGATGTCGCGCACATCACCGCCTACGTCCGCGCCCGGCAACGTCGCGCTGGGGTACAGTGACCACTCGCCAGGCTGACCGATCGCGGATATCCCGACCGACCCGACATGCGAATGGAATCGAAGGGCAAGAATCGCAGCATCGCGTTTTTCGACGCGCAGTTCCGTCGTCAGGTCGCTACGGGCGAGCTGTCGCTCAACCCATTCGAGGCGCGTGTGCTTCCCTACCTCGGCGGTTCGGTGCTCGAACTCGGCTGCGGGCTGGGCAACCTGTCGATCGCCGCCGCGCCGCGCGGGGCCCTTGTGCGGGCGCCGGCCCCGTGCGGCCCGGCGTTCGAGCCCCCCGGGGCGCGGCCGCCCCTCGCCGGGTTGAACGTCACCGCGAGCGCCGCCGACCTGAGCCGGTACACGCCGCCGGGCCCCTTCGATGCGGTCGTCGCGATCGGCTTGTTCATGTTTTTCCCTCGCGAGCTTGCGCTCGAGTCGCTGCGCCGCGCGATCGATGCGGTCGGAGAAGGCGGGGTGTTCGCCGCGAACGTGCTGATCGAGGGCACGACCTACATGGACATGTTCGACACCGAGAACGGCTACTACCTGTTCGGCGAAGACACGCTGCGTCGATCGGTCGCGACGTGGCAACTGCTCGACGATCGCGTCGAAACCTTCGACGCACCCGGCACGACGGTCAAGCGCTTCTCTACCGTCATCGCGAGGCGTCCGGCCGCCGCCCGGGCCGATCCGATCGATCCGACCCGCGCACCCATGACAGATATGTAATGCCGGTGTCAGGTCCCTGACGTGGCGCGTCGCTAGATTGACGCAGATCAAGCGAACCGGGACTGAACGATGAGAAACGAGACGGCGCTGCGCTCGGCGTTTCCGACTGCGATGCGATGGGCCGGCGTTGCGATTGCGGCAACCCTCGCCGCGCCCTCGAGCGCATTGGCGCAACTTCACTACGAGTCGGTGTTCGACCACTACCGCTCGTTTCGCGACAAACCGCCACACATCGACTGGCGTGTCGCGAACAGGACCGCGGGCGAACTTGGCGGCTTCCTCGGCCAGACGCGCGCGTCGGGTCCAGCGAGCGCTGCCCGATCCGACGCAGTGACGCCCGGGCCGAGCTACGCGCCGATGACCGGTGTCGCCGAGATGCTCTCCAGATTCAGCCCGACGCGGGACGCTACCACCGGCGCGAACAGAGCTCCGGGCGAGATGATGCCGATGCACGGCGCGAAGGGCGCGGCGGAGCCGCAGCGGTGACGCGTCCGGGCGACTCGGACGCCGAAACGCGAGACTGCACTTCGCGAGAACGACCCATCAGCTGGAGTAGCGCCGTTGTCGCCCTCGTGCTCGTCACCCTGGGAGGATGCGCGACTTTCTCCGAGGACGGCGGGCTTGGCGACGCCCGGCGCGTTGCGCGCGAGCAGTTCGGCGGCGACGTCGTAGCCACGCGCGACGATGCTGGGCGCGCCTCTGTCGCGACCGAGCTCGAGCGGCTGCTCGCCGAGACGCTCAGCGCCGACTCGGCGGTGCGCGTCGCCTTGCTCAACCACCCCGGCCTGCAGGCGACCTATGCACGCCTCGGAATCGCGGAAGCCGATCTGGTGCAGGCCGGCAGGCTCAGGAACCCGATCCTCTCGGTGGCGCGCGTGCGCGCGTCCGATGGCGAACGCGCGAGCGAAGGCGTAGTGCTGTTCGATTTCGGCAAACTGATCACGATGCCACTTGCGTTGCGGATGGAGGAACGCCGTTTTCGCGCGGTGCAGGCCGAAGTCGCGCAAGAGCTCTCCAGAGTGGCGCTTGCCGCGCGCGCGGCGTACGTCGAGGCGGTCGCGGCGGCCGAACGTTCGGCCCTGACGGCCGAATTCACCGATTCGGCGCGCCTCGGTCGCGAGTTGGCGCAGCGCATGGTTCAGGTGGGGAACTGGCCGCGGCTGCAGGCGCTGCGTCACCAGCTGTTCCACGCCGAGACGCTTTCCAGGTTCGCGATGGCGAAGAAGGCCGAGAACAGCGCGCGCGAACAGCTCGCCCGGGCGCTCGGGCTGCAGACCGATCCTCGCGCTCTCAGGCTGCCCGCCGCCCTCGCGCCCGCGCCCGAATCGGTGGTCGCGGCCGACGCGTTCGAGTCGGTCGCGATGACCCAGCGATACGACGTGTCGGCCGCGCGCTTCAACGTCGAGGGTACGGCGCGTTCGCTCGGGCTCACCAAAGCGAATCGCTTCGTCAGCCTGCTCGAGATCGGGCCGGCGCGCGAGCGCGAGGGCGACGCGCCGGCCAAGCGCGGCTACGAGATCGAGTTGCAGGTGCCGCTGTTCGATTGGGGCGACGCACGCGTCGCGAAGGCCGAAGCAATCTACATGCAGGCAGTGAACAACGCGGCGAGCGTCGTGGTCGACGCACGATCGGACGTGCGCGAGTCCTACTACGCCTATCGCAGCGCGTACGACGTGGCCCGGCACCTTCGCGACGAGATCGTCCCGCTGCGCGCGGCGATTCGCGACGAGCAGATCAAGCGCTACAACGGCATGCTGGTCGGCGTGTTCGAAGTGATCGCCGATGCGCGCGCGCTGGTCGACACGACGATCTCCGCGCTCGACGCGCAGCGCGACTTCTGGCTCGCCGACATCAGGATG
>JAHDXY010000338.1 GCA_023384005.1 Burkholderiaceae bacterium
CACCTACGACAACGCCAACAGCCTGCACACCAACGCCTACGACGAGGCGATCACGACACCGAGCGAGGAGTCGGTGCGCCGCGCGATGGCGATCCAGCTCGTGATCAACCGCGAATGGGGGCTGGCGAAGAACGAGAACCCGAACCAGGGCGCGTTCGTGATCGACGAACTCACCGAACTGGTCGAGGAAGCGGTGCTCGCCGAGTTCGAGCGCATCGCCGATCGAGGCGGCGTGCTCGGCGCGATGGAAACCGGCTACCAGCGCGGAAAGATCCAGGACGAGAGCATGTACTACGAGATGCTCAAGCACACCGGCGAGCACCCGATCATCGGCGTGAACACTTTCAGGAACCCCGACGGCGACCCGGTACCGGCAGCGCTGGAACTGGCCCGCTCGACCGACGAGGAGAAACAGTCGCAGCTCAAGCGCCTGGCGGAGTTCCACATGCGCAACGCGGCCGCGGCGCCGGCGATGATCGCGCGGCTGCAAAAGGCCGTGATCGACAACGGCAACGTGTTCGAGGTGCTGATCGACGCGGTGCGGGTCTGCAGCCTGGGTCAGATCACCGATGCGCTGTTCGAGGTCGGGGGGCAGTACCGCAGGAGCATGTGAGGCAACTCGCCGGCGAGCGCTTGCAGCGCCAGCGCTTCCCATCCGGGCACCGACGCCGCGCACACCGGGCAGACGCGACGATCCGGGCCCCGCGCCGCGATCGGAAGCAGCCGCGCCGCGCCGAGTGCCCCGGGCGGGGGTTCGCCGGCCGGTTCGTCCGCTTCGTAAATGCACAGGTCCGCGCCCGGGGCAAGGATCGAGAGCGCGACGCCGCGAAGCCGCGCGGCGTTTCGCCCTGCTTCGGCCCCGGCGGCGGCGGCGCGCGGTGCGTCGGCGGGCACGATCAGCGCGGCGCAACGATCGAACTGCACGCCCAGTCGCGCCACCTCGTCCGAGCGCAGTTCGAGCACCGCAGACGCAGCCGAGGGTTCCGTCAACGCGATCAGCGCGCCGTGATCGCCGGCGTGAGCTGCCGGGGTGATGAGCGCTTCGTCCAGCCGAACACCGCGCACGCCCGAATGCGCCACCGGCGCCGCGCTCGCGCCGAGCAGGCGCGCCGCGCACGCGCCGACGTGGCCGTCCTGCGGGGGATCGAGGACGACGACCGTCGCTATCCTGCCGCTGTCGCCGTTCGCGAACCAGTTCCCGACCAGCAGCGCCTCCTCGTCGAAGATGAACCCGGGCGTGGCGTTGATCTCGCAGATCCCCCCGCCCGCTTCGGTCCACGATCGCTCGATGTCCGGGGTGATGAAATCGACCCCGGCGACGTCGAGTCCGACGATCGCCGCCGCGCGCACCGCGGCGCGCGCGTTGTCCGGATGCACGCGGTCGGTGAGCAGTTCCATCGTGCCCCCGGTCGAGAGGTTGCCCTGGGTGCGCAGCCGCACCAGCGCTCCGGGCTCGGGAACGCTGTGCTCGTCCAGGCCCTGGCGGCCCAGCACGAACCCGGACTCGGCGTCGAGCGGAATCGGCTTCCAGCCATTGCCCGCGCGGATCTCGTTGCTCGCGTCGACCAGCGCGCGCACCGTGCGGCGGCCGTCGCCGACGACGTGCGCGGGCATCTGGCGGCGCCCGGAGGCGAGGCGACCGTCGATCACCATCAGTCGGTGGTGAAAGCCGGGTAACTGCTCCTCGATCAGCACCGCGCCGTGCGGGCGCGCGAGCTTGAAGGCGGCGGCCACCTCCGCATCGGTCGCGAGATCGAGGTGCACCGCGGTGCCGTAGTCGGTCGCAACCGGCTTGACCACCACCGGATGGCCGATCGTGCGCGCGGCCTGGACCGCCGCCGCCTCGTCGCGCACCAGAAGCTGCCTTGGCACCGGCAATCCGTGGGCGCGCATCACCGCGTTGGCGAGATCCTTGCGCGTCGAGATCACGGTCGCGATCTCGCTGGTCGCGTCGGTGAAATGCCGCCAGACTCGCCGCTGCCTGTTTCCCTGGCCCAGATCGAGAAACGCTCCTCCGTCCTCGACCAGCCGCCACGCGAGTCCGCGGGCGACCGCGACGCGCAGGAACGCGATCGTCGGAATCGGCGTCTCGACGTACTCCGCGACGAAACCGAGCAGCGCGTGCTCGGCCGCCGGCGGCAGCGCTTTCCCGCCCGCAGCGAGCAATCCGCAAACCAGCTGCGCAGCGACTTCGCCTGCCGCGCCCGCCAGGCGAGGCAGGCAGTGTTCGAGCACGATCGAAGGATCTCCGTGCTGGTCCGGGTCCTGCAGCCGGGCCGCGTAGCGCACCGGAACCCCGGCCCATCGCTGCAACAGCAGCGCGACCCGCGCGACGATCTCGCCCGGATCGTCCACGTCGTGTTCGGCCATCTCCAGCGGCGCGAGCGCGTCCAGTCGCAACCCCGCGGCGGCCGGGCGCAAGCGCGCGAGTTCGCGCTCCAGCCGCGCGCCCAACCCTGCCTTTGCGCCCCCGGTCCCGGAGGGGAGGCGCAGACTTGCCAGCAGCACGGCGCGGCGCAAATACGGGTTCGGCCCGTCGAAGCGCCGCACGATCCGCAACCGCGGCTGCCCGGCGCCGGGCGCGCGCAGCGCCGCAGCAACGCCGCGCGCGGCCGCGACATCGTCGATCGGCGCGCTTGGCGCCACCGCCACGGAAGCCGGCGCCGCGCAGCCCTCGTCGCCCAGTGCGGCGTTCACGGCCGGCGTGAACTCGCGCAGCATCGCCTGCCTGGCCGAGGAATCGAGATAGCTGGCGAGCACCGCGTTCAGCACGCACTGCGCGAGCTGGCGCTCGCTCAGCCCGCACTCCTCGACCGCGCGCAGATACTCGCGCCCGAGGTCGGTGCCGAACAGCTCCGGGTCGTCGGTGTTGAGCGTCACCGTGCAACCGGATTCGACCAGCGCGCGCAGCGGGTGCGCGTTGCCCGCCGGGTAGTGCCCGAGTCTCAGGTTGCTGGTGACGCACACTTCCAGCGCGATCCGCGATTCGGCCAGTTCGGCCATCAGCGCCGGGTCGCGCGCAGCGCCCACGCCGTGGCCGATCCGCGACGGGCGCAGGTGCGCCAGCGCATCGCGCACCGACTGCGGTCCCAGCCCCTCTCCGGCGTGCGGATTCGACGGCAGCCCCCGCTCGCGCGCCATCCGGAACACCTCGGCGAACCCAGCCGCCGGATGACCTTGTTCGGGGCCCGCGAGACCCAGCGCGACCACGCCGCCGTCGCGTGCGCGTTTGCTGCAGGCCCAGCCGGCGACGGCGCGCGCGAAGCGCGGAACGCTCCTCACGATGTCCGGTATCCAGCGCAGTTCGACACCCGCGTCGCGGGCCACCGCTGCACGACCGGCGTTGAGCGCATCGAGCCACTCGTCGATCGCGGCGAAGCGGTCGGCGTAGAACTGCGGCGTGATGCTGACCTCGGCATAACGGACGTTTTGCGCCGCGAGCCCTTCTCCGAGCCGGCGAACCGCGAGAACGAAATCGTCGGCCTTGCGCAGGCAGCGCACGCCGAGCAGCAACGCCTGCCTGAAGCCCTCGAAATCGCGGAATCGGTACAGCTCGCGCAACTGCTCGGGCGTTTGCCACGGCAGGCGCACCCCGTTGCGATCGGCGAGCATCAGGACGGTCTCCGGGGAAAGCGCGCCCTCCAGATGGACGTGAAGCTCGACCTTCGGGAGCGCTGAGATCCGCGCGGCGAGATCAGCGCGTGCCACGGATCCGTCCGTGTCGCGCGCCCGGTGCGGCGCGCGCATCGCCCGGGCGCTCGCGGCCGGCCCGCCGGGAAGTATTCTTCGATGATGTGGAAACGCTGGCCATGAAGAACATTATGATCGCCGCCGCGCCCTTCGGGTACGGACCGGCGGCCCGGGCGCTGCTGATCGCCGACGCACTGGCGACGCGCGCGTCGGTTACGCTGTTCACGAATCGCGACGCTTTTCGCTTCGTCAGCAGGCACGCCGGCCCGGCGCAGACCTGCGTCGAAGGCGTGTTTCACAAGAGCTTCCCGAACACCGCGGACCTCGAGCGTTTCGACCTCTTCATCAGCGTCAACAACGAACCCGCGGTTCGGCACCTGATCGCGCGCGGCCTTGCCGGGAAAGCGATCTTCGTCGACAGCCTGCTCGAGTGGCGTGCCGCGAGCGGGTCGGGCGCCTTCGGCGAGGCGATCCTCGGGTATCTGGTGCAGGACTTCCCCGGCGCGGCCGCGCGACTTGGCACCTGCAGCGCGCGACACGTCGCGCTCACCGCGCCGATGGTTTGGAACGCTTCTCCCCGCTGCCGCGTCCCGGACGCCAGCCCGCACGGCGTCGTCCTGCACCTGGGCGGGGTCACCTCGCCGCTGGTCGGCTGGGATGCGCTGCGCGAGCCGATCGCGAAGATCGTCGACCAGACATGGCGAG
>JAHDXY010000339.1 GCA_023384005.1 Burkholderiaceae bacterium
GGAAGCGCACGTCGAGGTCGTCGCGCTCGAAGAAGCGGCGCAGGAAATCGGCGTAGACGCTCTTGAGGTCGGCGAAACTGATGTCCTCGTCGACCCACAACCCCTCGAACTGATGAAACATCGGCGAGTGAGTCGCGTCGGAATCGACTCTATAGGCCTTGCCCGGGGCGATCACCTTGATCGGGGGTTCGTGCATGCGCGCGTAGCGGATCTGCATCGGACTGGTGTGCGTGCGCAGGAGCAGACCGTGTCCCTGCGCGTCGGATCCCTCTACGTAGAAGGTGTCGTGCATCGACCGTGCCGGGTGGTTCTGCGGCGTGTTGAGCGCGGTGAAGTTGAAGAAGTCCTCCTCGATCTCCGGGCCGTCGGCGACGTCGAAGCCGATCGAACGGAAGATCGCCTCGATGCGCTCGATCGTGATCGTCACCGGATGCAGGCCTCCGACGCCGGCGCCGCGCCCGGGAAGCGTCACGTCGATCGCCTCCTCGGCGAGCCGCGCGTCCAGGGCAGACTGCGCGATCGCGGCCTCTCGGGCGCCGACCAGCGCCTCGACGCGCTGCTTGGCGTCGTTCAACTCGCGTCCGAGCGCGCCGCGTTGTTCGGCTGGAGCCTTCGCGAGCGCCTTCATCCGTTGCGTGAGCGCCCCGTCCTTGCCGAGGAATCGCGCCTTGGCGTCGGCAAGCGCAGCGGGATCGGCTGCCGCCGCGAACGCCTGCTGCGCATGGGCCACAATGTCTTGGGTCGATCGATCGGTCATGACGGTTCCGCGATGCTCGCGGCGCCTGCGCGCCGCTTCTCAAGTCAAACGGGGCCGCGAGGGCCCCGTCCCGGGTCACCCGGCCGCGGCAAGCGCCGCGGCAAGGCGTCGCTTCGCGGCCTACGCCGCGCCGAGCGAGGACTTCACCCGTGTGACGATCGCCGCGAACGCCGGCTTGTCGTTCACCGCGAGCTCGGCGAGCACCTTGCGGTCGAGCCCGATCTGCGCCCGGTTCAGTCCGTTGACGAAACGGCTGTAGCTGATGCCGTGCTCGCGCGCGGCGGCGTTGATGCGCGCGATCCACAGCGCGCGAAACACCCGCTTCTTGTTGCGACGATCGCGATACGCATACTGCCCCGCCTTCATCACCGCCTGCTTGGCGATGCGGTAGACGTTGCCGCGACGACCGCGATAACCCTTGGCCAGCGCGAGCACCTTCTTGTGGCGCGCCCGTGCCGTCACTCCCCGTCTTACGCGTGGCATGTCGGCACTCCTTTAAGCGTAGGGAAGCATCGCGCGCACCGACACCAGGTTCGTCTCGTGGACTCCCTCGGTGCCGCGCAGGTGACGCTTGTTCTTGGTGGTCTTTTTGGTCAGGATGTGGCGCTTGAACGCCTGGCCCCGTTTGACGGTGCCGCCCGCGCGCACGCGGAAGCGCTTCGCAGCGCCCTTTTTCGTTTTCATCTTGGGCATAGTGGCCCTCTCATCTTCCTTTTAATGCCTTGTCAGGTGTCCGGCTGCCACGCCGGAACTTCTACGACCTGCTCGGCTTCTTCATCTGTCCGCGCAACCGGGCCCGCGGAACCGATCTCTTCCCTGGCCGCTGCTCGCGGCCAGCGCTACTTCTTCTTCTTCGGCGCGACCATCATCACCATCTGCCGGCCTTCCAGTTTGGGCATCTGCTCGACCTGGCCGAAAGGCTCGAGGTCGTCGCGCACCCTCTCGAGAAGCCGGTATCCGAACTCCTGGTGGGCCATCTCACGCCCCCGGAACCTCAGGGTCACCTTGGTCTTGTCGCCCTCTTCGAGGAATCGCGTCAGGTTGCGCAGCTTGATCTGGTAGTCGCCCTCGTCGGTACCGGGGCGAAACTTCACTTCCTTGATCTGGATGATCTTCTGCTTCTGCCGTGCTTCGTGCGCCTTTTTCTGCTCCTGATACTTGAACTTCCCGTAGTCCATCAGGCGACATACTGGCGGCTGCGCGGTGGGGGCGATCTCGACCAGATCGACGCTGGCGTCTTCCGCCATCCGTTGCGCTTCACGACAACCGACGATTCCGAGTGGTTCGTTATCGACTCCGATGAGTCGCACCTCTGGCGCGTTGATCTCGCCGTTGATGCGATGCGTGCGATCGGTAGTAGCTATGCTGTGTTCTCCAATGTTCGTCCAGGAACGGCCGTCGCGCGTCGCAGGCTTCTCAGGCCGCAGGCATCGGGTTCGGGTGCTTGCCCGACACGTCGCCGGCCAGCCGGCCGATGAACGCATCGACCGGCATTGCACCGAGGTCGAGCCCGCCGCGCGCGCGCGGCCACCGTCGCAGCCTGCCGCTCCTTGTCGCCGACGACGAGGAGGTATGGCACCTTTTGCAGGCTGAACTCGCGGATTTTATAGTTGATCTTCTCGTTACGCAAATCGGCCAGAACCCTAAACCCTTGTTTCTTCAGCGTTTGTGCAACGGACTGGGCGTATTCCGCCTGGTTTTCGGTGATGCTCATGACCACTGCCTGCACCGGCGCGAGCCACATCGGCAGCGCGCCGGCGTGGTTTTCGATCAGGATGCCGATGAAACGCTCGAGCGACCCGACGATCGCGCGATGCAGCATCACCGGGTGGTGCCGCGCGTTGTCCTCGCCCACGTACTCGGCGCCGAGACGCTCGGCGGTGTTGAAGTCGACCTGCATCGTGCCGCATTGCCAGACGCGCCCGATCGCGTCCTTGAGCGAGTACTCGATCTTCGGACCGTAGAACGCGCCCTCGCCTGGCGAGACCTCGAAGTGGCAGCCGGACACACGCAGCGACTCCATCACCGCCCGCTCGGCCTTTTCCCACAGGTCGTCCGAACCCACGCGCTTGTCGGGCCGGGTGGCCACCTTGTAGATGATCTCGTCGAAGCCGAAATCGCGGTACACGCGCTGCAGCGTCGCGGTGAACTCGGTGCATTCCGCCAGGATGTGGTCCTCGGCGCAGAACACGTGGCCATCGTCCTGGGTGAAGCCGCGCACGCGCATGATTCCGTGCAGCGCGCCCGATGGTTCGTTGCGATGGCATTGGCCGAACTCGCCGTAGCGCAGCGGCAGGTCCCGGTACGAGCGCAGGCCCGACTTGAAGATCTGCACGTGCCCGGGGCAGTTCATCGGCTTGAGCGCGTAGTGCCGGTTCTCCGATTCGGTGGTGAACATGTGCTCGCGGTAGTTCTCCCAGTGCCCGGTGCGTTCCCACAGGCTGCGATCGAGGATCTGCGGCCCCTTGACCTCCTGGTAGCCGCTGTCGCGATAGACGCGGCGCATGTACTGCTCGACTTCCTGCCAGATCGTCCAGCCCTTCGGGTGCCAGAACACCAGGCCCGGCGCCTCCTCCTGCATGTGAAAGAGGTCGAGATCCTTGCCGAGGCGGCGGTGATCGCGCTTTTCGGCCTCCTCGAGCATGTGCAGGTGCGCGTCCTGGTCCTTCTGGCTGGCCCAGGCGGTGCCGTAGATGCGCTGGAGCATCTCGTTGCGCGAGTCGCCGCGCCAGTACGCACCGGCGAGCTTCATCAGCTTGAACACCTTCAGGCGCCCGGTCGAGGGAACGTGCGGTCCGCGACAAAGGTCGACGAACGCGCCCTGGCGATACAGCGAGATCTTCTCCCCGGCCGGGATCGACGAGATGATCTGCGCCTTGTACTTCTCGCCGATCGACTCGAAGAACGCGACTGCTTCGTCGCGATCGCGCACTTCGCGCACGACGGCTTCGTCCTTGGCGGCGAGTTCGCGCATGCGCTGCTCGATTCGCCCGAGATCGTCCGGGGTGAACGGGCGCTGGTACGAGAAGTCGTAGTAGAAGCCGTTCTCGATCACCGGTCCGATCGTGACCTGGGCATCGGGAAAGAGATCCTTGACCGCGCAGGCCAGCAGGTGCGCGGTGGAGTGCCGGATGACTTCGAGTCCCTCGGGATCGCGTTCGGTCACGATCGCAAGGCGCACGTCGTTCGCGATGACGAAGGAGGCGTCGACCAGTTCGCCGTCTACCTTGCCCGCGAGCGCGGCCTTCGCCAGACCCGGGCCGATCGAACGTGCGACCTCGAGCACGCTGGTCGGCCGGTCGAACTGGCGGATCGAACCGTCGGGAAGCGTCACATTGATCATCGAAACCACCTCTGCGCGAATGCGTGAAAACAAAAAGCGCGGACTGGCCGCGCTTTTCGATATCGGGACGAAACGAAGCTCGGCCTGGATTCAGGACTCCGAAGTGCTCGTAGTTCGCTGTGTCATCGCCAACGACATGACCGGCCTCTCGTTTACCCGGCGATGACGCCGCGCGCGGCGTCGGCGCCATCGTCCGTCAGTGATCCTGGTAGGCGCGATTGGACTCGAACCAACGACCCCCACCATGTCAAGGTGGT
>JAHDXY010000340.1 GCA_023384005.1 Burkholderiaceae bacterium
TTCGACGGTCTGCTGCAGGCGCAGTTGCAGCTGCGCGCGGCGGCTCATCGCGCCGAGCATCTCCTGGTTCTGTCGTTCGCGCTCGATCTCGACGCGTGTCCTGAGAAGGCCGCTCGCGCGCGCGATCCGGTCGGCGCTCGCCTGAAGGCGCGACGCGACGCTGTCGCAGTACGCCATCGCCGGTGCGAAGCGGCGCGACAGGAACCCGGTGATCGTTTGCATCCCGCCGAGCCGGCGCTCGCGAAGTTCCGCGCCGCGCTGCCAGACCAGCGACTGGTACGCGCGCGTCGCGGCGAATCGGAAACCGGCGCTCGCCGCGAGGCGCTCGACCGTGGCGGCGAGGTGCGTGATCTCGCGCAGCAGCACGGGCTCGTCAGCCACCGTCGCCGCTTCGAGGCGTTCGACGAGCAAGGTCAACTCGCGCTCGACCGAATCGAGTTCGCCGGCGGCTTTGCGCGCCTCGGGAAACCCGATCATCGCCATCAGCCGGTAGACCTCGAGTTCGATCAGGCGCTGCACCTCGCGTCCGGCCTGGCGCTGCGTGAGCGAGCGATCGAGCAGCAGGAAGCGCGCGAAGCCGTCGCTGCCCAGCCTCAGGTCGCTGAACGCGGCGCCCGCGCCGTCGCCGATTTCCGAGCCGAGCACCTCGGGCGCGTCGAACAGATTCCCGAGCGTGGCCGGCGCGCGCAGCGCGTCGTCGTCGGCGACGAGCGTGATGTGCGCGGCCGCGATCAGCTCTCCGGTCAGCCCTGCGAGCCAGCCCTCGGGGAGCGACGCGATCGCCGGATCCGAGAAGGGCCGGGCGGCGTCGGCGCCGGCGCGGTAGACCGTGTAGTCGTCGAACTCGCCGTGCCTCTCCCACTTGAGCCGGAACGCGCCGAAGTCGGCGAAATGATGGCTCTGCGCGCCGTCGGGCGCGGGCAGGCGATAATCGCGGCACAGACGGATCAGCGCGTCGGGGCCTTCGCTGTCCCCGCGAGCGCGCAGCAACGCGATGTGCGAGACGCGATGCGCGCCGGCGAGCGCCGGGCGCGGGCGCGCGTGCAGTTCATTGTGCAGGGAGACGCGATCAGGATGATCGATCATGACTGAGAGGATTCTCGTCTATCGCTGCGAGATACCAATCCGATGGGGCGACATGGACGCGATGGGCCACGTGAACAACACAGTGTACTTCCGCTACATGGAGCAGACCCGGATCGGATGGTTCGGCGCGATGGGCTTCTCGCCCGATCCCGGCGGGGAAGGGCCGCTGATCATCAACGCGCACTGCACCTTCGTGCGCCAGCTCGAATACCCCGGCACGGTGATCTGCGAGCATTTCGTCGGAACGATCGGCAACTCGAGCTTCGAGACGAAGGTGACGATGCGCCGCAGCGATGCGCCGCAGGCGATCTACGCCGAGGGCGGTGCCAAGGTCGTCTGGGTGGACTTCCTGAAGCAGAAATCACGCCGCTTGCCGCAGTTCGTGCGCGAGGCAATCGTCGTGCCGCGACTCGGCTGAAACGCGGCGCGATCACGCCGCGGCCGGCGCACTCGCCTATTGGGCGAAGGCCGAGACGTTCACCGGGCAACCGGTGCTCGCGACGACATCGTCGACCGTGACGTCTGGCGCGATCTCGCGAAGGTGCAGGCCGTCGGGCTGGACGTCGAGCACGCACAGGTCGGTGATGATCATGTCGACCACGCCCACGCCGGTGAGCGGCAGCGTGCACTCGGGCAGGATCTTCAAGTCCTCCGAGCCGTCCCTCTTCTTCGCCGTGTGTTCCATCAGCACGATCACGCGCCCCACGCCGGCGACGAGGTCCATCGCGCCGCCCATTCCCTTGACCATCTTGCCCGGGATCATCCAGTTGGCGAGATCGCCCGTCGCGCTGACCTGCATCGCGCCGAGCACGGCGAGGTTGATCTTTCCGCCGCGAATCATCGCGAACGAGTCGGCGCTGGAGAATATCGACGATCCGGCGATTGTCGTGACCGTCTGCTTGCCCGCGTTGATCAGGTCGGCGTCGACTTCGTCCTCGGTGGGAAAAGGGCCGATCCCGAGCAGCCCGTTCTCGGATTGCAGCCACACCTCCATGCCGTGCGGAACGTGGTTCGCCACTAGCGTCGGCAGGCCGATTCCGAGGTTCACGTAGAACCCGTTGCGCAACTCCTTCGCCGCGCGCGCTGCCATCTGGTCGCGTGTCCATGCCATGTGCGTGTCTCCTTCGCTCAGCGAACGCGAGTCGTGCGCTGCTCGATGCGCTTCTCGGGGGTCGGGTTGTGCACCAGACGGGTCGTGTAGATGCCCGGCAGGTGAATCTCGTCGGGATCGATTTCACCCGTCGCCACGATCACCTCGGCTTCGACGATCGTGACGCGCCCGGCCATCGCGACGTTCGGGTTGAAGTTGCGCGCGGTTCGCCTGAACACGAGGTTTCCCGAGCGGTCCGCCATCCAGGCCTTGACCAGCGAAACGTCCGGAAACAGCGCGTGCTCCATCACGTAGTGCCTGTCGCCGAACACTCGCGTTTCCTTGCCCTCGGCAACGATCGTGCCGTAGCCGGTGGGCGTGAAGAACGCCGGGATGCCGGCGCCCCCGGCGCGAAGCTTTTCGGCCAGCGTGCCCTGGGGCGTGAACTCGAGCTCGAGCTCGCCGGCCAGGAACTGGCGCTCGAACTCCTTGTTCTCGCCGACGTAGCTCGCGATCATCTTGCGGATCTGCCGCGAGGACAGCAGCATCCCCAGCCCGAAGCCGTCGACTCCGGCGTTGTTCGAGATGCAGGTCAGGTCCTTGACCCCGGAGTCGCGCAGCGCCGCGATCAGCGCTTCCGGGATGCCGCACAGTCCGAAGCCGCCCACGGCGATGGTCTGGCCGTCGGCCACCAAGCCTTCGAGGGCGGCGGCGGCGCTTGGGTATAGCTTGCTCATTGACGATCCCTGTCGTTGATGCCCGTTGCAGTCGCGACCGATTATAGAGGAGGGACTGCGCCGGCCCGCGCGCGAAGCTAGAATCGCCGCGTGTCGAACTCTTCACCCTCCCCGGCGGCGCGGAGTCAGCAATCTATGGACGATCCTCAGGCGCAGGTCCCGCGAGCGCGTGCTTTCCTCGAGCATCGCCACGGCGACGGCGCCCACGAACACCGCAGGACGCGACGCCCGGCACGGGCGATCGGCTGGGCGCTCGCGCTGGTGCTCGGCTTCGCCGGCGTCGAGGCGCTCGTCGGTTGGCTGAGCAATTCGCTCGCGCTCGTGTCCGACGCGGTTCACATGCTCACCGACGGCGTTGCGCTCGGCCTGGCCTGGGTAGCGCAGCGGGTCGCGCGCCGGCGTCCGTCGCCGTCGCACTCGTTCGGCTTCGAGCGGGTCGAGACCCTCGCCGCCTTCGTCAACGGCCTGTTCTACGTCGCTCTTCTGGGCGCGATCGCTCTGGAAGCGGTGCACCGGCTGGCCAATCCGCTGCCGATCCGCGCCGACTGGGCGCTCCCGGTCGCCGTGATCGGACTGGCGATCAACGCGGTGATGCTTTGGATGCTGCACGGCGAGCGCGACCAGCTCAACGTGCGCGCGGCGCTGCTGCACGTGATCGGGGACTTCGCCGGGTCGGTGATCGCGATCGTCGCGATCAGCGTCGCCTGGCTCACCGGATGGGTGAGGATCGATCCGCTGCTCTCGCTCGGGTTGTGCGCGATCATGCTCGTGTCCGCATTTCACATCCTTCGCGACAGCAGTCGCGTGCTGATGAACGCGGCGCCCGAGTCGATCGACGTCGGCGCCGCCGGCCGGGCGATGCTCGCGGTCGAGGGCGTGCGCGGCGTGCACGACCTGCACATCTGGGCGCTCGGGGGCGAGCAGACCGCGCTCGCCGCGCATCTCGGAATCGACGATATCGGGCAGTGGCCGGCAGTGCTCGAGCGCGTGCGGGTGCTGATGCGCGATGACTTCGGCATCGAGCACCTGACCTTGCAGCCAGAGGTGATCGAATCGGGGGGCGGGGATGGCTGATGGCGACGCGCGAAAAGCGCGAGCCCCAGCGATGCGCGCCGAACGCAACGCGGCGCGGGCGCGCGCCCGTGGGGCGAGCCTGCTCGCGAACGACCGCGAAGCCGGCGGCGTCGAGGTGCCGGCCCGACTGCCCTGGACGGTATAATTTCCTTTTACCGGCTGCCCGTCATGACCAAATACGTCTTCGTCACCGGTGGGGTGGTGTCTTCCCTGGGCAAGGGGATCGCCGCCGCGTCGATGGCCGCCCTGCTCGAATCGCGGGGACTGCGCGTCACGCTGCTCAAGCTCGATCCGTACATCAACGTCGATCCGGGCACGATGAGCCCGTTCCAGCACGGCGAGGTGTTCGTCAC
>JAHDXY010000341.1:0-1974 GCA_023384005.1 Burkholderiaceae bacterium
GTCCGCGGCCAGACCTCGGAGGCGTCCATCGGCACGACCCACGCGCATCGGTCGTCGCGCGGATGCACGGTCATCGGGAAGCCGATGTCTCCGACCGTTTTCGGGATGCCCGCGCCGATTCGCTGCCAGCGCGTCGCCGGGCGGTCGAGCCGGTAGATGCCGCAGTGATTCTGCTGGTAGAGCCGGTCGGGGTTGCCCGGGCACAGCCGCACGCAGTGCGGATCGTGAAAGGTGACTTCGGCCGGGTCGAATCCCTCGACCACGTCCATCCCCTCGACCAGCGGCGCGAAGCTCTCACCCTTGTCGAGCGACTCGTGCACGCCGCCGCCCGACATCGCGAAATACAGGTGCTTCGCGTCGCGCGGGTCGACGATGATCGAGTGCAGCTTCGGGCCGTCCGGCGTGCCGTCCTGCACGGTGCCGAACCACTCGCGATACTTAGGGTCGTCGTTGACGCACGAGAACGGCGCCCAGCTCAGGCCGGCGTCTTCCGAGCGGAACAAACCCTGCGGCGAGGTGCCCGCATACCAGGCGCGCGGTTCGCTCGCGTTCGACGGGGCCAGCCAGAACACGTGATCGACGCTGCGCGCCGCGAGGCCGTTGCGCGCGGGGCCGAAGGCGGGCGGCTTCGCGGCCTCCGACCAGGTCGCTCCGAAGTCGGTCGAGCGAAAAACCGTCGGCCCTAGGTGACCGGTCTTCGCGGCTGCCAGCAGCGTGCGCCCGTCGCGCGGATCGAGCACCAGGTGGTTGACCACGTGCCCGAGGAAGTGCGGGCCGTCGACCCGCCAGGCGCGGCGCGCGGCGTCGCTGCGAAAGAGCCACGCGCCCTTGCGCGTTCCGACCAGCAGCATCGTGTCGTCCCGCTGTTCGCCCATCGTCCGCTCCTTTCTTCGTGCGGTTGTGCGGTTGTGCGCACGCGCGGGCGTGCGCTTGTGCGATCGTGCGCTTGTGCGCTTGTGCGCTTGTGCGCAGGCGCCCGGCGCCGGCCCTGGATCCCGTGCGCCGCACGATGCGCGTTACCCGTCGAGCCGCGGCAGCGCGGCGCACCGCACAAGTATCGTCGAGCGACGCCGGCCCTTCAAGCGGGCGGCCGCTCCGGGGCCTCGATTCAGTACGATGTCAGGCCCCGCTTCGCCGCGCCGCCGACGTCGCGGCGCGGCGAGCTTCGGCCGTCACGTCGAACCTGGAGTGTCTGGATCTTGTGCGGAATCGCCGGTTTCATCGAACAGGGACACGCCGGGCGCGCCGCGGTGCTCGAGGAGATGCTGTCGCGGATCGCCCACCGCGGGCCCGACGACCGCGGTGTGTGGTCGGCCGATGGCGTATCGCTCGGCCACGTGCGCCTGAGCATCATCGATCTCTCGTCGCGCGGACATCAGCCCTTCGTCACGGAAGACGGGCTCGGGGTGCTCAGCTACAACGGCGAGGTCTACAACTATCGCGAGTTGCGTGCCGAGCTGCAGGAGGAGGGCGTCGGCTTCGTCAGCGACTCGGACAGCGAAGTCGTGCTCTACGCGCTGCACATGTGGGGTCCGCAGCGCGCCGTAGCGCGGTTCAACGGCATGTTCGCGCTGGCGTACTTCGACCGGCGCGACCGGTCGACGTGGCTGACCCGTGACCGCGCCGGGATCAAGCCGCTTTACGTCGCGCGCGCGGGCGGCGTCGTGGCTTTCGCGTCGGAGCAGAACGCGCTGTTCGCGCATCCGCGCATCGCCTGCGCTCCCGATGCGCACGCGATCATCACCAAGCTGCTCTACGAGCGCCTCGAGGGGTCGATGACCCTGTACCAGGGCGTCGAAGCGATCCTGCCCGGTACGCTGCACAGGTTTGCAGACGGCGGCGAGAGCTGCAGCACCTACTTCGACGTCCTGCGCGACCTGGACGTCGATCGCATCGTCGCCGGCGTGGCAGTGCCGTTCTCCGAACACGCGAATCGCTTCGAAGAGCTGTTCTCGCGCAGCGTAGGTATGCACT
>JAHDXY010000341.1:1984-4331 GCA_023384005.1 Burkholderiaceae bacterium
ATGTGCAGCGGCGGACTCGACTCGAGCCTCGTCACGGCCTTCGCCCGAGACACGAAGCCCGATCTGGTGTCGTACGTTGCCGACATCGACGGCGCTCGCGGCGAGGAGCTGCGCCGGGCGCAGGCGGTGTGCAGCGCGCTGTCGGTCGAGCTCAGGCCGGTCAAGGTCGACACCGGCGCCTACTTCGGGCTCTTGCCCAGGGCCATCCTCGCGAACGATCAGCCTCCGTTCTTTCCGCAGTCGATCGCGGGGCTGCTGGTGGCACGAGCGCTGCGCGACGATGGCTTCAAGGTCATGCTCACCGGCGACGGCGCCGACGAGCTGTTCGGCGGCTACTCCTGGCACGCGGACGAATACCGGACGTGGCGCAGGCGACGACTTCACGCGCGCTGGATTCGGGACAATCCGCTCACGCGTATGCTCGGACGATTCAGTTCGCTGCTGCAGCCGCTGGACCTCGAGCGCCTGTCGCACAACCCCTTCGCACCGGTGTTCGATCGCCACGACTCGGTCAACGTCGCGCTGATCGACGGGGCGCGGCGCCGCACGCGCGAGGCGCGGCTGTTCCGCAAGCTCGACGCGTTGCCGCTGCACGAGGACCGCGCCTATCTGGCCAGGGGGTTCGAGGACATCTACGTGCACATGCGCGAGTATCTCGGGTCGATGGACCGGATGGCGATGTTCAGTTCGGTGGAAGGGCGCGTCCCGTTCCTGGAGAACGAACTGATCGACTTCGGCCTTCACCTTCCGCCCGGTGCGAAGTTCCACCGCGGCGTGACGAAGCGCCTGATCAAGGGCCTGGCCGAGAAGAGGCTGCCGCGGGAGATCGTCCACCTGCCCAAGATCGGGTTTTCGGTGCACTGGGACATGTGGAAGGGCACGACCGGAGTGCTGCGCGAGGGCCGCCTCGCCGAGCTGCTCAAGTGGCGCCGCGACGATCAGGAGGACATCGTCAGGCTGCTCGCGCAGCGCCCCTACTACCAGTTCGCCCTGGTCTCCACCGAGCTCTGGCTGCGCATGCGATTCGGTGGCGAGTCGCCCGACGATCTGTCGGACAAGCTGCACTGGATGAAGGGGCAAGCGTGACGGGGCAAGCGGCGGCCCGAGGGAGTCCGGCCGCGGTATCGGCCAGTTGAGCGGGCGTGCCCTTCGCGCCGTCGGGCCGAGCGAGCACTTCGCGATCGCTTCAATCGCCGAATCGCAGCCGGTGTGCCTCCAGGTACGCGCGACGCGATATGTCCAGATGCCGCGCGCACAATTCCTCGAGCGCGTCGCGGTCACCCGAGCGCAGCGCGGCGAGCATCATGTGATGTTCGTCGCGTGCGTTGCGGAAATACTCGGGCTTGATGATCGCGTACGACCAAATCACGTGCGTCTTCTTGCGGAAATCCTCGATCGCGGCCGCCAGATACGGATTGCCGCAGGCGGCGAACAGCGCGTCGTGGAACTCGAAGTTGGCGCGAAAGACGTCCGGCGCGCTGGCGGCTGCGACCGCGTCGTCGTGACGTCGTTGCGCCTGCTCGATCGGCGCCAGCGCGGCAGCCGGCAGCGGCAGCTCGATCGAGCGGGTCGCGGCGCGCTCGAGAATCTCGCGTACCGTGTAGATCTGGTTCACGTCATCGGGCGTGAGCTGGCGCACGGTGACGCCGCGGTTGCGCCGCCGCTCGATCAGGCCGATCCGCTCGAGTTCAGCGAACGCGTCGCGCAGCACGTGCCGCTTGACCTTGTAACGCTCGGCGAGATCTTCCTCGATCAATCGTGCGCCCGCTGGGAGACGGCCGAGCACGATCTCGTCCTGCAGGATCGAGATCACTTCGTCGAGCCGCTCGTTGGTTTGCAACGCGTTCATGGCAGCGAGTCTAGCGGCCGCAGGTGTTTCGGGACGCGCGCGGCATAGGCTTCCTCCACCAGCGCGAGCGTGCGCAGGTTGTCTTGCGGATCGGTTTCGAACGTGGCGCCGGTACGCAAGCAGTCGGTGAAGTGGCCGATCGCGCCCGCATACGATGCGCGGTAGGCGTCGTCGAGGTCGAGCTCGATGCGCTCTTCACGGCGTCCGGCCAGGCGCAGCACTCGCCCCTCGAGCGTCGCAGCGCCGTGCGTGCCGAGCAGTTCGAAAGCGTCGACTGGCTGGGCTGGCGCCCCGGGTACGACCAGGCTGGCGTCGACGAGAGCCGCGAGGCCCGCGCCCGTCAGCATCAACTGCGCGTGATCCTCACCGCGCACCGCCTCGCATCGCCGCCCCGCATGAACGGCGGCGACCGTCAGCGGTCCGAGCAGCCAGCGCACCACGTCGAGGTGGTGAATCAGCACCTCGCCGATCAGCAGGCGCTCGAGCGACGCAATGAAA
>JAHDXY010000342.1 GCA_023384005.1 Burkholderiaceae bacterium
GGCGCCCTCCGCGGTCGCGTCCAGCGTGCCGGAAAGCGCCACGCGCGCGGTGCCGCCGGCGTCGAGCACGATGCGCCCGTCGCGTTCGAGCAGCGACCGCGCGCGCACCACGCCCGACTGGTTGACGACCGACCCGACCAGTGCGCCGGCCGCCCGCGCGGTCATCACCGCCTGCCCGCCGTCTGCGATCAGCAGCCCGTGGTTGCGCAACTGCGCGTCGAGCGCGGCCTCGGACACCACCACGCGCGTGAGTCCGTCACCGGCGAGGTCGAGCGTGACGCGATTTCCCGCCGCCATCGCGACCGTCCCGAGCCGCGCGCTGATCGTCCCGTCGTTGCCGACCTGCGCGCCGAGCAGCGCGACCGATCCGCCGTCGGCGGCGCGAATCGTCCCGGAGTTCGCGACGCTGCCGCCGCTGCCGGCGAAATGCAGGCGGGCGTCGAGGAAGTCCTGGTTCGAGATGTCCAGCGTCGAGGCGACGATCCCGCCGACGTCGACCGTCGCGCCGCGTCCGAACAGCACGCCGTTCGGGTTGACCAGGAAGACCTGTCCGTTCGCGCTCAGCCGCCCGAGGATCGCGCTCGCGCCGGAGCCGACGACGCGGTTGAGCATCACGCTCGCGCTCGAGGGTTGACGCAACGCGACCGACTCCTGCGCGCCGATCGAGAACCCCTGCCACTGGACGATCGCGCGCGGCGAGTTCTGCTGGATCACCATGCTCTGCGGCGTCGGGCGCACCAGCGCGACGCTTCCGGCCACCACCTGTTCGCCGGTGGGCATCGCGCGCAACGACACGCCGGGAATCGACACCGAAAGGAATGCCGCGGCGAGCAACGCGCTCGCTCGCCCGGCGCGAACCGCCGGGATTGCGCGCCTGCGACGCGCTGGCCATCGGGCACGGCGCTGCATCTGAGGAACTCCCCCTCTTGTCAGAAGTAGCCCACGAGTTGAAGGTACACCCTCGGCGACCGGCTGGGCAGGTCGGTCGCAACCGCTGCCGTGTCACGCCACGCGAGGCTCGCCTGGATCGAAAAGCTGCGCGCGCGCCCCCAGAACAGGGCGAGCCCATAGCCGCGCAGACGCGCGCTGTTCTCGACGCCGGCGAGCGCGAAGCGGTTGATCCGCGACCATCCTGCGTCGTAGAACCCTGACAGCGTCAGCTCTGGATCGAGCGCATAGCGCAACTCGGCGGTCACGACCGCACCCTGGTCGCCGACGACCGCGGACGGCGAGTAGGCGCGCACGGCGCGTGGCCCGCCGAGCGCGATTCGCTCGGCGACGTCGAGGTTGCGACTCGAGAGCTGCCCGACGAGCCCGGTGTACAGGTTCCAGCGCGGCGCAACCGCCTGAAGGCGCGAGGCGCTCAGCGCGAGCTTCAGGTATGCCCCCGCGGTGTCGCGACCAAGCGCCGACTGGTCGATCTGGCGCGCCAGAGCGGAACTGATGTCGACGTGACCGAGCGTGAGCGCCGCGCTGGCGCTCGTGTACCCGCCTCCCAGCCACTGGTCGCGGCGCTCGAGGCTGGTTCCGCCGACCAGGTTCAGGATCCGGCGCGGCACGCGGTAGTCGACCGCGTCGAAGCGGTCCTCGACCCACTTGTGCTGCAGCGCGAGCGTGCCGAGCACCGTGGTGCTGCGCGAGCGTCGCAGCGGATCCATCAGCGTCGCGTCGAGCACCGTCGCGGTGCCCTGCGCGCCGAGCGCGGCGAACTCGCCGCCCAACTCGTAGGCCAGTCTGGAGATCCCGACCCCCAGTCGCGCGCCGGCGTCGCCAAGCGGCAGTTCGTAACTGGCCCGACCGAACAGCGTTCTCCCAGCGGAGGTGAGCTGCGCGCGGATGTCCAGGTTGTCTCCCAGCCCCCTGGGGCTGGCATAGCGCACCGAAGCGCCCAGCCTGTACTCGCCCGAACTGCGCAAACCGTAGTTGTCGGCGTCGGCCTGGACCGCGCGACGCCGCCCTTCGCCGACCTCGATCACCAGGTCGACCGTTCCAGGCTCTTCTCCCTCCTCCAGCGTCGATTCGACGGTGATGCCCGGCAGGTCCGAGAGAAGCAGCATCGCGCGCTCGAGCACCTCTTCGGTCAGCGCCTCGCCCGAGCGCAGCTGCGACAGGTAGGCGCGCAGCCGCGACTCGGTGATCGGCGCGGCATCGGCGCGCTCGAGCCGGAGCTTTCCGAGCCGGCCCTCGATCACGCTGATTTCGGCCACGCCCGCCACGATCTCCTGGGCCGGAACGATCGCCTGCGCGAGAAAGTAGCCCTGTTCGCGGTAGCGTCGGGTGATCCGCTCGGCGATCGCCTCGAGGTCGGCGAGGCTCAATTTGGTTCCGATCCGCCCGGCCGCCATCGCCGACAACTGCTCGGCGCTGAAAACCGTATTGCCGGCGAAACGCAGCGCGTTCAGAACGAACGATGCGCCTGGCGCGGCGCCCTGCGGCTGCACCGCACCGGGGGCAGTCGTGCCCGGTGCTCGCGGCTGCGCCGCCGGGTCGGCAGGCGTCGTCGCGAAACCGGGCGGCCGCGCCTCCTGGAGCAACTGGCCGGCGCTGGGCGGCTGCTGCTGCGCTAGCGCGCGGTGCGGCACGACGAACGCGTGCAATGCGACGAGCGTGACGATCGCTGCGAATCCGAGCCGCGAGGCGGATGCGGGCCGCGAGACGGATGCGAGCCGCGAGACGGATGCGGGCCGCGAGACGGATGCGAGCCGCGAGACGGATGCGAACCGCGCGCGCGCCGCGGCGAGCGCGCTAAGATGCGCGACCCGCGTGCAGCGTCGGTTCGGCGTCATCGGGCACAGCTGGGCCGTCATTGCGCCAGGCTCAGGCGCCAGTCGCCCATCGCGATGAACGGCGCCCAGAAGAACGGGTGCTCGAAGCGCGCGCGGCGCATCGCCTGGATCTGAGCCGTCTGCATCGCGCGGTGCAGGTCGACTCCGCGCGCGAGTTGCGCGTACATCGTCGTCATCAGGAACTCGGTCGAATCGTCGTCGACCGGCCACAGCGAGGACACCAGGCTCGCCGCGCCCGCGCTCAGGAACGAGCGATTGAAGCCGAGCAGTTCGTCGCCCTTTTCGGTGCTTCCCAAGCCGCTCTCGCAGGCGCTCAGCGTGACCAGCGAAACGCCCGCGAGCTTCAATCCGAAGATCTCCCGCGCCTCGACGAAACCCGGGTCGCTTCCCTCGCGCGCGAGCAGGATCCGCGAGAACAGCGGATCGACTTCGTCGACTTCGGCGTGCGCGGCCACGTGCAGCACGCGCCCCGCCGAAGCAGACGTCCGGAACTGCGTGCGCGACGCGGCCTCGCGCACGAACACCTTGCTGTCGGGGAAGATCGTGCCGATGCGCTCGACCTCGCGCTGCGAGCCGGGCAGCGCGTACTTTGCCTCGGTCGTCGGGTTGCCGAACGCGACCACCGGCCCCGTGCCGGCAACCTGCCCCTGAAGCTCGCCGAGCGCGATCGTCGTCGAGGGCGCGATCGCGATCGGGTGGCGCTCGATCATCCACGCGTCGCCCTCGCGCAACGCCTGGAAGGCCAGATAGTGCAGCGGGCCGTGCGGAACGATCACCAGCCGCTCGGAAGCGAGCAGTTTGAGCGGCGCGACCAGCAACGCGTGAAGCGACGCCCCGAGCTCGGCGGTGTCGCCGCGACGCGCGATGATCGAGTCGCGAAACGCGGTGATGCGCGCAGCCAGCTCCTTGCGCGCGATCGGGATCTCGAAACCGGAGATCCCCGAAGATCGGACGACCCACGCGAACAGCCTGTCGGCCACCGTGTGATAGGCGACGATCGCCTCGCCCTCGCGCAACGCGGCGCGCGCGCGTTGCGCGTCGAAGGCGCTCGCGTCGGATCTCGCGGCGAGCTGCGCGGGCACGCCAACGCGCTCGCGGATCAGGTCGAGCAGCGCACGTGCGCGACTCTTCTCGCTCACCGCGAACGCGGTCTCGAACTCACCGCTCGCCATCGACAGCGCGAGCGCGCGTTCGAACACCTGCTGGACGTCGCCGAACAACGCAGCCTTGAACTCCTCGCTGCGAAACCGCGCCCGGATCGAGTCGGCCGAACTCACCGCGGCCGCGTAGCTCGAGCCCGCGCGCGCAACGTCGCCGCGCGCGAGCTGGCTGCGCCCCAGACCCTCGTGCGCCCAGAGCCGCTGGTACTCGGCGTCGACGCCCGTGGCCGCGGCGAGCATCAGTTCGAACTGCCGCGCGGCGTTCTCGGGTTTGCCCTCGGCGAGCAGCAGTTCGCCGAGCCCGCGCAGGTATACCTGTCGCAGCGCCGCATCCTCGGGTTCGCCGATCCGCGCGTAGGTCG
>JAHDXY010000343.1 GCA_023384005.1 Burkholderiaceae bacterium
GGAAAGGGCGGCTCCGACTTCGACCCGAAAGGCAAGTCGGACAACGAGATCATGCGGTTCTGCCAGAGCTTCATGACCGAACTGCATCGCTACCTCGGAGAGCATTCGGACGTGCCGGCGGGCGACATCGGCGTCGGTGGCCGGGAAATCGGCTATCTGTTCGGGCAATACAAGCGCGTGACCGACCGCTACGAATCGGGCGTTCTCACCGGCAAGGGCATCGGCTGGGGCGGATCGCTCGCGCGCACCGAGGCAACCGGCTACGGCACGGTGTTCTTCCTGCGTGAGATGCTCAAGGCGCGCAAGGACACGATCGAAGGCAAGACCTGTATCGTGTCCGGCTCGGGCAATGTCGCGATCTACGCGATCGAGAAACTGCATCAACTCGGCGCCAAGGTGGTGGCCTGTTCCGACTCGAACGGCGTCATCCACCACGAAAAGGGGATCGATCTGCCCCTTCTCAAACAGCTCAAGGAAGTCGAGCGTCGTCGCATCGCCGACTACGCCAGCTACCACAAGGACGCCAGGTACGTAGCCGGCGGAAATATCTGGGAGATCCCCTGCCAGGTCGCCGCGCCATCGGCAACGCAGAACGAGATCACCGGCAACGACGCCCAGACGCTGGTCAGAAACGGGTGCATCGCGGTGGGCGAGGGTGCCAACATGCCGACGACCCCGGAAGGCGTGAAGGTGTTTCTCGATGCCAGGATCGCCTACGGTCCTGGCAAGGCGGCGAACGCCGGCGGCGTGGCTACTTCGGCGCTGGAGATGCAGCAGAACGCCGGCCGCGATTCCTGGACCTTCGAGTTCACCGAGAAGAAACTCGACGGGATCATGACCGGAATCCACGCAACCGCCTACGACACCTCGGCGGAGTTCGGCGCCCCCGGCAACTACGTGCTCGGCTCGAACATCGCGGGATTCATCAAGGTGGCCCGTGCCATGGTGGCGCACGGCCTGATCTGATTTCGGGACCTGCGCCTGCGCCCGGGATGCCGGACGCGGTGGTGCGCCCAGTTCGATGGCTGCGGCGTGGGGGTTGCATACGAATCGGGGTCCAGAGTTGACATAATATACATTATGCGCAGTCAACCGGGCGCTTGGCACCTAACGGGTTGGCGGCTAGTTGCTCCGCCCGGAACCCGAAGCCGGCACTGGTTCCTCCTTCGTCCCGTAACGGCGCAGGAACTCGTTCGCGCGCTCGAACATCCACTTCGCCTCGTCCGGGTGTCCCGCGCGCACAAGATACTCGGGCGCACCGAGACCCGAGTCGTTCTTCAGGCTGGGATCGGCGCCCGATTCGACCAGCAGGCGCGCGACCGTGATGTGCCCCTGGCGCGCCGCCATCATCAGCGGCGTGGTGCGATTGGGCGAAAGCGCGTCGACATAGGCATGACGATCGAGCAGGAAAACCACCACGTCTCGGTGCCCGCCGGTGGCAGCGTAGTGCAACGGCGTCCAGCCCGGATGATTGACCTCGGCACCCCGGGCGACCAGTTGGCGGACCACGGCGAGTTCGCCGAACATCGCCGCGTACATCAACGCGCTTTCCCCCGCCGCGTTGAATACGTTCAGGTTGGTCAGCGGCGATTCGAGCAAGGCCGACAGCGCCGCGAAAGCCTTGTTCTGGGCCGCGACCACGACAGCGGGACCAAGTTTCGGGTCCGGGGAATTGGTTCCGAGGCCGCGAAGCATCAGAAGGCGCACCTTGTCCGAATCGTTGGCCTGTACCGCTTCGAACAGATCACGGTAGGCGTCAGCCTTCGCTGCGACCGGTGCGAGCGCGATCGCGCCCGCGAGGACGGCTGCCGCGAGGCAGCCCAGGCAACTGGCCCCCCCCCTGGGAGGCGCGTCCCGGTGCGTCTGCGCGGCTGGCTGGTTCGCGCCGACAAAGCCAAGAAGTGACTTTAATAACACATTAGAACTCTTTGAATAATCGGTGAAAATTGCTCGATGTCAGTTCCGCTAGATGAGCCGCTGAGACGCCCCGGATCCGTGCCATCTGTTCGCCGACGAAGCGCACGAAGCCGGGTTCGTTCGTCTTGCCACGATACGGCACTGGGGCGAGGTACGGCGAATCGGTCTCGATCAACAGGTGCGCTTCGGGCACCCGCTTCGCCACCTCGCGCAGCGCGACGGCGTTCTTGAACGTGACGATGCCGGAGAAAGAAATGCAAAAGCCCATGTCGATCGCCGCGCTGGCGGTCTCCCATGCCTCGGTGAAGCAGTGCAGCACCCCACCGGCCTGCTCGGCCCCTTCCTCGCGCATGATCCGGATCGTGTCTTCGGCCGCAGAGCGGGTGTGAATGACCAGCGGCTTGGCGCAGGCTCGCGCGGCGCGTATGTGCGTGCGAAAGCGTTCGCGCTGCCACTCGAGATCGCCTTGCAGCCGGTAGTAGTCGAGTCCGGTCTCGCCGATCGCCCGGACTCTGGGGTGATCGGCCATCGCGACCAGGCGCGCAACGTCGGGCTCCTCGTCGTCCGGGTAGTCAGGGTGCACCCCGGCCGTGGCGAGAAGCCGCGGGTGGCGTTCGGCCAGCGCGAGCACGGCCGGAAAGCCCTCCAGCGTGACGCTGATGCACATCGCGCCGTCGACCTGGTTCTCGTCCATCCGCTCGAAAACCTGTTCGATGCGGTTCGAGAAATCGGGAAAATCGAGGTGGCAGTGCGAGTCGATGTACACGTGGATGCGGACTCGGCGCGCGTTTCGCGCGCGAACCATGCGATTCTAGCCCGGTTCGCGAGAGCGCGCCGTGGCCGGCGCCGCGGCGTTCAGATCGTCTGGGTCGCGCGGTCCGCCTTGTGCACCGCTCCGATCAGCTTCTCGATCGTGCTGCGTGCCTGCTCGCCCGCCTCGTTCTTCGCGAACTGCACGCCGATGCCCTGCGGGCGTCCCGGAACGCCCGCGGGCGTGATCCAGCAAACCCGTCCCGGAATCGGCATGCGGCTCTCTTCGTCGACCACCGTGACCATCGCGTAGACCTCGTCGCCCAGTCGCGCCGGGCGCGTGGTCGGGATGAACAGCCCGCCGCCGTCGATGAAGCGCATGTAGGAGGTGGCCAGTGCGCTCTTCTCGCGAATCGTGAGCGAGAGAATGCTCGGCCTCAGCCCGCCCTTCTCGCTCGCACCGGCCGCACCCGCGATCGCCAATGCTGGCGCGGCCTGCGAATTGGCGCCACTGCTCGCCGCCTTGCTGATGACCTGCTCCATCGCCCCCTGCCTTGGGCGCCCTATTCGAAGAGCGCCCGGTAACCGAGCATCGCGTCTTCGCAGAACAGCCTGGGATTGAGCGGATGATCGACCAGGGTCGATTGCCGGCGCAGCCACGCGTCGAATCGCGTGACCCGCTCCAGCCGGGTCGAAGCCGCGAGTCGGCCGAGGGCTTCCCCCTGCTCCGGGAACCCCCGCGGCACGGCCCCCGCGAGCACGCGTCCCAGGTCCGTCACCCAGGTCTGCAGCAGCGGCAACCAGTCCCTCGCGGGAACGGCGACCAATGCCTCTGCGGCCTGAATGACGGAAATGTCGGGATATCCGGCCCCAATCTTGACGATCAGCCGATGAACGGTAGACCGCGCCGGGTCGGCGAGCTCGAGCGCGCGAAACGGCGCGCCTGCGGCCGCCGCCACCCAGGCGCTCGCGTCCGCGCGCGAGGCGCCGGTGCGCGACACGAGCCACTCCAGTGCGACCTCGGCCGCAGGCAGCGCCACGGGGAGCGCGACGCAACGCGAGCGTACCGTCGCCGCGAGTCGATCGGGGCGGCTCGTCACGAGCACGAAGACCGTGTTCTCGCCCGGCTCTTCAAGCGTCTTGAGCAGCGAGTTGGCCGCGGGCGCGTTCATCGCGTCGGCCGGATCGATCACCACGATCCGGCGCCCTCCCCGATGCCCGCCAACCGCGAGGAACTCGGCGAGTGCCCTCACTTGCGAGATCCGGATGTCCTGGCTCGCCTTGTCCGGACGCTCGCGGCGCTCGAGGTCCTCTTCGGCCGCATCCGGCGTGAGCAGTCGGAAGTCAGGATGGTTGCGCTGATCGAACCATCCGCAGGCGAGGCAGGTGCGGCAGGCGCGCCCGTCGGGCATGGGCGACTCGCACAGCAGCGCGCGCGCAAGCTCACCGGCCAGAATCGACTTCCCCACGCCAGCCGGACCGGCTACAAGAAGCGCGTGCGGCAGCCGCTCGCGTTGCCCGAGCAGCCGCGTGATGATCGGCACGAGCCACGGCAGCGACGACACACCGGTCACTGCGGTGCGCGGTCCGGAGGAATCGAGTACGGACGCGGGTTCCGGGTCTTGGTCGTGATCT
>JAHDXY010000344.1 GCA_023384005.1 Burkholderiaceae bacterium
GAGGATGCCGCGGATGTTGTTCACCACCAGCGTGGCGAGCGCCTCGCCCTCGACTTCTTCGGCCACGATCAGCAGCGGCTTGCCGGCCTTGGCGACCTGCTCGAGCAAGGGCAGGAGGTCGCGGATGTTCGAGATCTTCTTGTCGTGCAGCAGCACGTAGGGATCATCGAGCACTGCGCTCTGCTTGTCCGGATTGTTGATGAAGTACGGCGACAGGTAGCCGCGGTCGAACTGCATGCCCTCGACCACGTCGAGTTCGTTGTTCAGCGACTTGCCGTCCTCGACCGTGATCACGCCTTCCTTGCCGACCTGCTCCATGGCCTTGGAGATGATCTCGCCGATCTCGGGATCGGAGTTGGCCGAGATCGAACCGACCTGGGCGATCTCCTTGGTGGTCGTGCAGGGCTTGCTGATCTTGGCGAGTTCGTCGCTCAGCGCGCTGACCGCCTTGTCGATGCCGCGCTTGAGGTCCATCGGGTTCATGCCGGCGGCAACGTACTTCATGCCCTCGCGCACGATCGCCTGGGCAAGTACGGTGGCGGTGGTGGTTCCGTCGCCCGCATTGTCGGAGGTCTTGGAAGCGACTTCCTTGACCATCTGCGCGCCCATGTTCTGGAACTTGTCCTTGAGTTCGATCTCCTTTGCGACCGACACCCCGTCTTTGGTGACGGTGGGCGCGCCGAAGCTGCGCTCGAGGACCACGTTGCGGCCCTTGGGACCGAGGGTGACCTTGACCGCATCGGCAAGGAGGTTGACGCCCGCGACCAGCCTGTGGCGCGCGTCGTCGTGAAACAGTACCTGTTTGGCTGCCATTGTTCGAAACTCCTGATAATTCTTCGGATAGGGGGTGAGAAGCGCGCCTGGCGCTTACTCGACGATGGCCATGATGTCTTCCTCGCGCATCACGAGGACTTCTTCGCCTTCGACCTTGACTGCCTGGCCGCTGTACTTGCCGAAGAGGACCCTGTCGCCGACCTTGACGGCCAACGCGCGGACCTTGCCCTCGTCGTTGATTTTTCCGTTGCCCACGGCGAGCACTTCGCCCTGGTCGGGTTTCTCTGCGGCGTTGTCCGGGATCACGATGCCCGACGCCGTCTTGCGCTCGGTGTCCAGGCGTTTCACGATCACGCGGTCATGGAGGGGGCGCAGTTTCATAGAATGCTCCTAACTCGTTGATACATATATGTTTATTGGGTTCGGCCCAGAGATCTCGGTCCGAGTGACGATGAACGGCGGCTGCGGCACCAGCTGCCAAAGCGGCGATGTTAGCACTCGTCGTCCATGAGTGCTAATGATAGCGGCGGAAGTGCCGCATTTCAAGAGCACGAAAGAAAAAACGCGGAAAAACGTGGCGCGCCGCGCTCAGCCCCGCGCCGCGCTCAGCCCCGCGCCGGCAGATAGCGCACGCTGAGCACGCCGTTGATCGCGGCGAGCGAGGCGAGCGCCTCGGGCGGAACGGCGCTGTCGACGTCGACGATCGTGTAGGCCATCTCGCCGCGCGACTTGTTCAGCATGTTGTGGATGTTCAGGTCCGCCCGCGCCATCGTGGTGGAGATCTGCCCGAGCATGTTCGGGACGTTGGCGTTGGCGATCGCGAGCCGGAATCCCGACTCGCGTGTCGCGACCGTGTCGGGGAAGTTCACGGCGTTGCGCACGTTGCCGTGCTCGAGGTAGTCGCGCAGCTGCTCCGCCACCATCACCGCGCAGTTGTCCTCGGCCTCGCGGGTCGACGCGCCGAGATGCGGCAGCGCGATCACCCGTTCGTGCGCGAGCAACTCGCCGGCGGGGAAATCGTTCACGTAGTAGCGCAGCCGCGAGCTCGCCAGCGCCTGCCTTGCGGCCTCGGCGTCGACCACGCCCTCGCGCGAGAAGTTGAGCAGCACCGCGTCCTGGCGCATCTGCTCGAAGCGCGCCGCGTCGAGAAGGTTGCGGGTCGCCGCCACCAGCGGCACGTGCAAGGTGACGAAATCGGAGGCCTTGAGCAGCTCCGCCACCGAGTGCGCCTTGCGCACCTGCGCCGGCAGGCTCCAGGCCGCGTCGACCGTGATCTCGGGGTCGTAGCCGACCACGTGCATGCCCAGCCGGATCGCCGCGTCGGCCACCAGGCACCCGATCTTGCCCAGTCCGATCACGCCCAGGGTGTGCCCGGCGAGTTCGAATCCGGCGTAGTTCTTCTTGCCGTCCTCGACGCGCTTTTCCAGCTCCGGGTCGCTCGACTGCAGCGCGCCGACGAAGCGCAACGCCGAGGGAATGTTGCGCGCGGCCATCAGCATGCCCGCGATCACCAGTTCCTTGACCGCGTTGGCGTTCGCCCCCGGAGCATTGAACACCGGCACGCCGCGCGCGCTCAGCGCTGGCACCGGGATGTTGTTCGTTCCGGCGCCTGCGCGTGCGATCGCGCGCACGCTGGGCGCGATTCTCATCGCGTGCATGTCGGCCGAGCGGACCATGATCGCGTCGGGCTCGGCGAGTTCCTTGCCGACTTCGTAGAGTTCGGCCGGCAGGCGTTTCAGGCCGTGCTGCGAGATCTGGTTCAGGACGAGGACGCGATAGGGCCTGTTCATCGGAGTTCCCTCGATTTGTTTCGTTGTCGGCTCAGCCGCGGGTGCGCTCGAACTCGCGCATGTACTGCACCAGCGCGCGCACCCCCTCGATCGGCATCGCGTTGTAGATCGAAGCGCGCATCCCGCCCACCGAGCGGTGGCCCTTGAGCTGCAGCAGCTTGTGCTCGGCCGCGCCGGCGAGGAAGGCGTCGTCGAGCGCCGCATCGGTCAGCGTGAAGGGCACGTTCATCCGCGAGCGGTCGGCCGCCGCGACCGGGTTGCGATAGAAGCCGGACGCGTCGAGCGCGTCGTAGAGAAGGCTCGATTTCTCGATGTTGCGCTTCTCGATCGCCGCGACGCCGCCCTGGCGCTTGAGCCACTGAAACACCAGCCCGGCGATGTAGACCGCGTAGGTCGGGGGCGTGTTCAACATCGAGTCGTTGTCGACCTGCGTCTTGTAATCGAGCAGCCCCGGCGTGCCCTTGGGCGCGTGGCCTATCAGGTCGTCGCGCACGATCACGATCGTGAGCCCCGCCGGGCCGATGTTCTTCTGCGCGCCGCCGTAGAGCAGGCCGAAGCGCGCGACGTCGATCGGTCGCGACAGGAAGGTCGACGAGAGATCGGCCACCAGCGGCACCGCACCGGTGTCGGGCGTCCAGTTGAACTCGACGCCGCCGATCGTCTCGTTGGCGCAGATGTGGACGTAGGCCGCGTCCGGGTCGAGCTTCCAGCTCGAGCGCTGCGGGACGTAGCTGAACTTGCGGTCCTCCGAGCTCGCAGCGACGTTCACCTTGCCGTAGTTCTCGGCCTCCTTGATCGCCTTCTTCGACCACTCGCCGGTGTTGACGTAGTCGGCGCCAGCCTTCGCGCGCATCAGGTTCAGCGGAACCATCGAGAACTGCAGCGTCGCGCCGCCCTGCGCGAACACGACCTCGTAGTTCGACGGAATCGCCATCAGTTCGCGCAGGTCGGCTTCGGCCTGCGCGTGAATGCCCATGTACTCGGGGCCGCGATGGCTCATCTCCATCACGCACTGCCCCGACCCATGCCAGTCGAGCATCTCCTCGGACGCCTGCTGCAGCACTTCCTCGGGCAGGACTGCCGGGCCGGCGCTGAAGTTGAACACCTTGCGCATCTCTGTACCTCGTGTCGCGGATCAAACCGGCGATTGTAGCGGGTGCACCGGCGCCGGACGGGCGGGCCGCCTGGCAGCATGGGGCGAGTCGCCCGGCGCTTGATCGAGATCAGCCGAGTTTGAAGGCTTCGACGCCGGCGTTCATCGACACCGCGAGTTCGCGCAGCTGTTCGGCGCCGTCGCGCATCGAGCGCACGCGCTCGGCGTTGTCGCGCGCCGACGCGTCGATCTGCGCGACCGTGGCGCGCACCGCGCCGGCGTGCGCCGACTGCTCGCTCGCGACCTCGCGCATCTGCCCGAGCAGCTCGGTCGCCTGTTCCACGCGGGAAACGGTTTCCCCGACCGATGAGCCGGCCGATTCCACCGCGCTCGAGCCCTGCGCGATCTGGTTCATCGCGCCCTCGACCAGCGACCTGACGTTCTGCGCCGCGGCGCTGGTGCGGGAAGAGAGATTGCGAACCGCGGAGGCGACGACCGCGAAGCCCCGCCCCTGTTCGCCGGCGCGCGCCGCTTCGACCGCGGCGTTGAGCGCCAGGATGTTCGTCTGGAACGCGATCGATTCGATCATCGCCGTGATGTCGCCGATCTTGCGGCCCGCGTCGGCGATCAA
>JAHDXY010000345.1 GCA_023384005.1 Burkholderiaceae bacterium
GGCGGTCTCGCGCCGCCGCGCGCCGCGCCCTGGCTCGCCGCGCCCGGTCTCGCCGCGCCCGGTCTCGCCGCGCCCTGGCGCCCGTCGCGCGGCACCGATCTGCTGTACAACGCCGTTCTTCGCATTGCCGTCGATCTCCCGAAACCTCATTCTGCATGAGACTTGCCGTTCCTGCGCGACCGCGAGCGAATCCGCGGAGCGATTCCGGAATCGGACGACGGCGTGGGCCTGATCTGACCTGGAAGGGACCCCGGAACCGACGCGTCGCGTCGCCTTGCCGACTTGGATCAGCGTTGCCTGACCCGCACACCCGCGCGCTCGAAGAACTCCAGCAACGGGGCGTTGTACGCGTCCTGCCAGAGGTGGTTGGCGAAACTGCGTCGTCCGTCGCCCTGCAACCAGAAGGTTGGCTCCGCGCGGTAACCGCGCAGCGCGAGCTGGCGTTCCAGCCGCACCGCGCACGAACGATCGTGGACCCCGTCGAACGAGTGGTGAAACAGGCGGAACACCGGGCTGCCGGCATTCGCCGCGCCGTCCCACGGCGCCTCGTGGCGATAGTGCGACGATTCGCAAGCCCCCGCCTCGCTGATCCGCCGGCCGGTGTCGTTGTCCAGCGCGACGCCGTGCACCCTCGCGCGCGCGCTGAGGCCCGCGTCGCAGACGCGGTGCCAGCCATAAGGATCTCCGCTCGACACAGGCGCCACTGCGCTCACCAGACCCTGGAGGTGGGTGCCGGCGCGCGTCGCCATGTAGCCTCCCGAGGACAATCCGGTGAGAAACACGTGGTTCGCGCTGCCGGCGGGGCGATGCGCCGGGATCTCCTCGGCGATCACGGCGCCGATAAAC
Organism: Burkholderiaceae bacterium; assembly: GCA_023384005.1. Taxonomy (GTDB): domain Bacteria; phylum Pseudomonadota; class Gammaproteobacteria; order Burkholderiales; family Burkholderiaceae_E; genus Quisquiliibacterium. Next base: position 847 of record JAHDXY010000345.1, read on the forward strand.
GGGAGATCGAGATTGGCGCGCGCGCGCACTTCATCGTCCCAGACCTTTCCACAACCGCGCCCCTCGCGGTCGGTCACCTCGTCGCCCGAATCGAGCAGGAAGACGGCAAAGCCGCGCGCGACCGCCATCTCGGAAAAACGCACCTGAGCGGCCGTCATCGCCGAGCTGGCGACGCACCAGTGGAAGTTGCGCCCGCCGCCGCCGTGCATCGCCACGATCGCACCGTGCCGCCACGCGCCGGGCGGGCCCTTCCAGAGGACCATCCGCGGCCGGCCCTCGACGTTCACCGAGAACCCGTTCCAGCCGTTGGCCACGCACTCGAGCTGTTGCGGCGCAAGCGGCGGCGATGCCGCGGCGAACCCGGCCGCGGCGAGCGCACCGAGCGCAACCAGTATCGAAACAAGGCCCGAGCGCGCCCTCTGCATGCCATTCCCCGAAGCCACGGCGCGCGGGGCGCGCCGATGCATTCCAATCATATAATCCGCCGATGAGTATCACCGCAGGCGAGCGCGCGCCACAAATCGCTACCGTGGCGGACATCGTTCCGTCGGTTTGTCCGCACGATTGCACCAGCGTCTGCGCCCTCGAGGTCGAAAGGATCGACGCGCGGACGATCGGGCGGGTCAGAGGGTCGAAACGCAACGACTACACGGCTGGAGTCATCTGCGAGAAGGTCTCGCGTTACGCCCAGCGCATCCATCACCCGGATCGACTGACGCGGCCGCTGCGACGCACCGGTGCAAAGGGAAGCGGCGCGTTCGAGCCGATCGGCTGGAGCGACGCGCTCGACATCGTCGCGCAGGCGTTCCAGGACAAGGCGAAGCGCTTCGGCAGCGAAACGGTGTGGCCCTACATGTACGCCGGCACGATGGGGCTGGTGCAGCGCGACGGAATCAACCGGTTGCGCCACGCGATGCGTTACTCGCGCTGGTACTCGACGATTTGCGTCACGCTCGCCGACAACGGCTGGGTCGCGGGCACCGGCGCCAAGCGCGGCGCCGATCTGCGCGAGGCGGCCGAACACGCCGAACTGATCGTGATCTGGGGCGGGAACCCGGTCAATACCCAGGTCAACGTGATGACCCACGTGATGGCCGCGAAGAAGCGCGGCGCGAAGCTCGTCGTGGTCGACCCGTACCGAACCGGCACGGCCGAACGCGCCGACGTGCACCTCGCGTTGCGCCCCGGCACCGACGCCGCGCTCGCGTGCGCGGTGATGCACGTGCTCTTCGCCGAGGGTTTCGCCGACTGGGACTACCTGCGCCGCTTCACCGACGCGCCCGAAGAACTCGCCGCGCACGTCGCCGATCGCCCTCCGCAGTGGGCCGCGCAGATCACCGGGCTTTCCGTCGACGAGATCGTCTCGTTCGCAAGGATGTACGGCAAGGCGACGCCGTCTTTCATCCGCTGCCACCACGGCTTCTCCCGCTCGCGCAACGGCGCGGCCAACATGCACGCGGTGAGCTGCCTGCCCGCGGTGACCGGCGCGTGGCAAAGACGCGGCGGCGGCGCGCTGTACGGCCACTCGGCACTCTATCCACTGGACCGCACGCTGATAGAGGGGCTCGATCTGGTCGACAGCGAGATTCGCGCGCTCGATCAGTCGCGCCTCGGCCCGATCCTCACGGGCGACGCCGATGCACTGCGCGGCGGCCCCGCGGTGACCGCGATGCTGGTGCAGAACACGAACCCCGCGATGGTATGCCCCGAACTGCACAAGGTGCACGCGGGTCTGGCGCGCGAAGACCTGTTCCTGTGCGTGCACGAGCAGTTCATGACCGACACCGCGCGCTTCGCCGACATCGTCCTGCCGGCAACCATGTTTCTCGAGCACGACGACGTCTACATCGCTTCCGGTCACACCACCTTGCAGGTGGCGAGGAAGGTCGTCGAGCCGCCGGGCGAGTGCCGCGAGAACCACTTCGTGATCGGCGAACTGGCGCGCCGCCTCGGCGCCGAACACGACGGCTTCGGCATGAGCGCGTGGGAGATCGTGGACCAGACGCTCGTGAGTTCGGGCTTGTGGGATGCCAGCACGAACTGGTCGCGCGGCGGACAGAACTGCGAGCTGCCGTTCGAGCGCGCGAACTTTCTCGACGGCTTCGCCTGGCCGGACGGGAAGTTCCGATTCAAGCCCGACTGGTCGCGCCTCGGAGGCCGGTGGCGCGAGATGCCGGTACTGCCCGATCACCTCGACGTGATCGATCGGGCCACCCCCGGGAAACCGTTTCGCCTGGTGGCGGCGCCAGCACGCACTTTCCTGAACTCGACCTTTACCGAGACCCCTGGATCGTTGCAGCGCGAGAAGCGTCCGACCCTTCTGATCCACCCCGACGACTGTGCCGCGCTGGAGATCGCGACAGGCGATCGCGTCGAACTCGGCAACGAACGCGGCTGCATCGATGCGCACGCCGAATCGCGCAGCGGCCAGCAACGCGGCGTCGTCGTGCTCGAGGGGCTCTGGCCGAACCGCTATTTTGGTGCCGGGGTCGGCGTGAACGCGCTCACCTCTGCCGAGCCCGGCTGGCCAAACGGGGGCGCCGTGTTTCACGACACCGCGATCTGGGTCCGCAAGGCGGGCGCCTGACGTCGTTCAGCTGCCGCGCCTGGCGCGGCCAGGGCGATCCGCGCCAGCAAGGCCGGCGCGGTCGGTCGTATGCGGCGCGGCCGCGCGATCGAACACCACGCACAGGTTGTTGGCGGGCATCGAAACGGTCTCGGTCAGCTCGAAGCCTTGGGCGCGCGCCTCGCGCGCCACCTCGTCCAGATCGCGTACGCCCGAGGCCGGATCGCGTTCCCTGAGCCAGCGATCGAACTGCTCGTTGCTCGGCGCCGTATGGGCACCACCGACCTTGAACGGCCCATAGAGAACGACGGGCCCGGAGCCTGCCAGCACTTCGGCCGCGCCCGCGAACAACGCGCGCGTTGCGGCCCACTCCGCGATGTGGATCATGTTGATGCACACGATCGCGTCGACCGGCGCCGCGAGCGGCCATCGCTGCGCGCGCACGTCGAGAGCGATCGGCGGTGCGACGTTCGGCGAGCCCAGCGCCGCGCGCCAGCTCGAGATCGACTCGCGGTTCACCTCGTCGGGGTCGCTCGCGATCCAGCGCAGCTGCGGCAACTCGGCCGCGAAGTACACGACGTGCTCCCCGGTGCCACTCGCGATCTCCAGCACCGTTGCGTCGCGCGGCAGCACCCTGCGCAGCACCTCGAGGATCGGTGCCTTGTTGCGCGCGACCGACGGCGACGTCAGCGCCGCGCGAGGGAGCGCGCCGTCGGTCACTCGATTCCTTCGACCATGACCGCTTTCGAGCCCGTCGCGCCCAGGCGCAACGCGAGCAGCGGCTGGTACTCGGGCGAGTCGTACCAGCTGCGCAGCCGCTCCATGGTTGGGAATTCGACCACGACGAC
>JAHDXY010000346.1 GCA_023384005.1 Burkholderiaceae bacterium
GCTGCAGGTGATGGACCACGGCACGCTCACCGACAACAACGGGCGCAAGGCCGATTTTCGCAACGTGATCATCATCATGACCACCAACGCCGGCGCACACGATCTCCAGCGCCGCTCGATCGGTTTCTCGGAGAACAAGCAGGCCGGCGACGAAATGGTCGAGATCAAGCGCATGTTCACGCCGGAGTTCCGCAACCGGCTCGACGCGACGATCAGCTTCAAGGCGCTCGATGGCGAGGTGATCCTGCGCGTGGTCGACAAGTTCCTGATCGAACTCGAGGAGCAGTTGCACGAGAAGAAGGTCGAGGCGATCTTTACCGAAGGCCTGCGCAAGTACCTCTCCGAGAAGGGCTTCGACCCGCTGATGGGCGCGCGTCCGATGCAGCGCCTGATCCAGGACACGATCCGCAAGGCGCTGGCCGACGAGTTGCTGTTCGGCAAGCTCGTTGGCGGCGGGCGCGTCACGGTCGATCTGGACGAGGAGGGCAAGGTCGCGCTCACGTTCAGCGAGTCGGCTCCACCCTCGGGCGAGGAGGAGCGCGCCGAGAGCGTGCCCGCCTGAGCGAAGCTCGGCACGACGTGCGCGGCGGCTGCGGGCGTCGCGTGCGCGGGACAGGCGGCTCCAGCCGCCTTTTTTTTGTCCCCGGCATTGCGCGGCGTCAATGTCCGGCGCGAGAATGCGTTGATACACTGATCCGCTGCGGCCGCGTGAAATGCCGCGCGACGTGCCAACACGAGGCCGATCGCGGTGCGCGCGTGGTCGGGAAAGTTTGCCCACACAAACGAGAGGAGACCACCATGAAGAGACGACTCGCGGCACTCGCTGCGACATCGCTTTCGTTGCTCGGCGCACCGGCGGTCGCGCAGGACGCGATCCGGTACGTGGCTGCCAACTGCGCGAACTGCCACGGCACCGACGGGTATTCGGCGGGCGGCGCAGGAATGCCGGGCCTCGCTGGCCTCTCGCGCACCTATTTCGTCGAGCAGATGAACGCGTTTCGCACCGGCGCGCGGCAGGCCACGGTGATGCACCAGATCTCCAAGGGTTACACCGACGACCAGATCTCGCGCCTCGCGGACTATTTCGCGACCAAGAAAGCCAAGTAAGAGGGAGACGACATGAGCAAGCTCGACATTTCCCGCCGGCGCGTCGCGCAGGCGATCGGCGCGGGCGCCGCACTGGGGGCGATCGCCGGCTGCGCTGCGCCCGAGATGGGCATGCGCGCCAAGAACCTGGGCCGCATCGTCGTCGTCGGCGCCGGATTCGGCGGCGCGACGACCGCGAAGTACCTGAAGCACTGGGGCGGCGACAACGTCGCGGTCACGCTGATCGATCGCAATCCGGAGTTCGTTTCCTGCCCGATTTCGAACCTCGTGCTCGGCGGCTCGAAGAGCATCGCCGAGATCACGACCAGCTACGAGGGTCTGCGCAAGCTCGGCGTGAACGTGATCGTCGACGAGGTCAGGCAGATCGACACCGCGCGGCGCCGCGTCGTGCTCGCGAAGACCTCCGACCAGAGCTACGATCGCGTCGTCGTCTCCCCCGGGATCGAGTTCAATTTCGCCGCGATCCGCGGCCTCGACGAGCGCGCGCAGCAGAAGATCCTGCACGCGTGGAAGGCCGGCCAGCAGACGGTCGACCTGCGCCGCCTGCTCGAGGCGATGCCCGACGGCGGGGTCTACGTCCTGTCGATCCCGCTCGCGCCCTATCGCTGCCCCCCGGGGCCCTACGAACGGATCAGCCAGGTCGCGCACTACTTCAAGACCACCAAGCCGCGCGCGAAGGTGATCGCGCTCGACGCGAACCCGGGAATCACCTCGAAGGGGCCGTTGTTCTCGAAGTTCTGGAACGACAACTACAAGGGCATCATCGACTACCGCCCGAACAGCCCGGTCACCCAGGTCGACGCCGCCTCGCTCACCGCGATCACGGAGTTCGGAGACCGCGTTTCGGCACACGTGCTCAACGTGGTGCCGCAACAGACCTCGGGGCGCATCGCCCACGAGACCGGCCTGGTGAACGCGAACAATCGCTGGTGCACTGTCGACTGGACGACGCTCGAGTCCACCGCGGTGAAGAACGTCCACGTGCTGGGCGACGCCACGCTGTCTGCTCCCGGAATGCCCAAGTCCGGGCACATGGCGAACCAGCACGGCAAGGCGGCCGCTGCGGCGATCATCGAGATCATGAGCGGTCGTGCGCCGCAGTCGCCGATGATGGCCAACACCTGCTACAGCTTCGTCGACGACAAGAACGTGATCCACGTCGCTTCGGTTCATCGCTACGATGCCGAGAAGAAGACCATGGTCGCCGTGCCCGGTTCGGGTGGCGTTTCCAGCGCTGCGAACATGCTCGAAGGGGTGTATGCGAACGCCTGGGCGCAGAACATCTGGCGGGACATGTTTGCCTGATCGCCTCAGGCTGGCTTCGGGTCTGCTCGCCGCCGCTGCGGCGGCGAGTTTTCTCGCGATCGGGATCGCGCTGGTACTGCAGCACGGCTTCGACATGCGGCCGTGCCCGTGGTGCACGCTGCAAAGGCTGATCTTCCTGCTGCTCGGGCTGAGCAGCGCGCTCGGTGCGTGGCTGCTTCGAAGCGCCGGGCCGCGCCTTGGCGCGGCGATCGCGGCGCTTGCCGCCGACGCGCTCGCCGCCGCGGGGATCGCGGCGGCGCTCTATCAGCAGCTGGTCGCGGCGCGATCCGATGCCTGCGGTCTGACGCTCGCCGACCGGATCACGATGTCGCTCTCGCTGCACGAGATCGCCCCGTGGATGTTCCTCGCCGACGCCTCGTGTGCCGAGGCCAACTTGCCGCTGCTGGGAATACCGTTCGCTGTCTGGAGCCTGGCGCTGTTCGCTCTTCTGGGTTGCGCCGCGATGGCGGCGTTCGTGCTGCTGATGCGCGAGCGCGTCAGCGAAGCGGCGAGGTCGCGGGGCTGACCGGCCGCGCGAGCAGTGCATCGAAGGCGTCGCGCCAGTGCGGCAGGCGCACTCCGAAAGCCTCCCGCAGCTTCGCGTTGTCGAGCAGCGAATTCGCGGGGCGCGCGGCGGGCGTCGGGTACTCCGAACCCGGAATCGGGAGTACTTTCGCGCGGCGCGCGGGCGGCGGCGCGCCGAGCGCCGTCGCGACCTCGTCGAGCCGCTCGACGATCGCGCACGCGAATCCGAACCAGGTGGTCGAACCGGCACAACTTGCGTGGTAGACGCCCTGCGACAGCGATTCGGCCTGCCCGGGATCGACGATGCGTGCCGCGATCAGCGCGCTGGCCTGCGCCAGCGCGACGCTGGTCGTGGGCGCGCCGAACTGGTCGTCGACTACGCGCAGCTCGTCGCGCTCGCGCGCGAGGCGGTGCATCGTCGTGAGGAAATTGCGGCCGCGAAGGCTGTAGACCCAGCTCGTGCGCAGGATCAGGTGCCGGCATCCGCTGGCGCGCACGGCCTGCTCGCCGGCGAGCTTGGTGCGCCCGTAGACCGACACGGGGCCGGGCGGGTCGTCTTCGCGGCGGGCGCGCAGCGCGGCGCCGTTGGGCATCGTTTCGCCCGCGCGCGCCGGGCCGGACCTGCGCTGCGCGTCCGCACCGAAGACGTAGTCGGTGGAGTAGTGGATCAGCCAGGCCCGGGCGCGGCGCGCTTCCTCGGCGAGCACCGCGACGCCGCGCGCGTTGACCTGCTCGGCGAGATCGGGTTGCGACTCGGCCTGATCGACCGCGGTGTACGCGGCCGGGTTGACGATCAGCCCTGGTGCGGCCGAGCGCACCGCTGCGCGCACCGAATCCGAGTCGCTGAGGTCGAGCCTCGTGCGGTCGGCCGGCACGATCTCGCCCAGCCCGGACAGCGCGCGCAGCAAGTCGCAGCCGAGCTGGCCGCCGACGCCCGTGACGAGAATGCGCATCGCAGCCTCTCTCAGCCGTAGGCTTGCGCCTCGGACAACGCAAGTCCGGCCCGATCCTTTTCCGAGAGCGTCGGGCTAAGCCCGTCCAGCGGCCAGTCGATTCCCACCGCCGCATCGTCCCAGGCGAGCGTGCGTTCGTGCTGCGGGGCGTAGTAGTCGGTGGTCTTGTACAGGAAGTCGGCCGACTCGGAGAGCACGAGGAATCCGTGCGCGAAGCCCGGCGGAACCCACAGCAGGCGCTTGTCCTGTGCGTCGAGCCGCGCGCCGGCCCAGCGCCCGAAGGTGGGCGACCCGCGGCGCAGGTCGACCACCGCGTCGAACACCTCGCCGCTCGCGACCCGCACCAGCTTGCCCTG
>JAHDXY010000347.1 GCA_023384005.1 Burkholderiaceae bacterium
CCTCCGATGCCCCACCGTCCGATGCCCCACCGTCCGATGCCCCACCGTCCGATGCCGGTGCCGCGCCCGAGGCGCCGGATCGCGCACCCGGGACCGACGAAGCGACCGACACCAGACCGCTCGCCGATCCGTTCGCCGATCCGTTCGCCGAGGCCGAAACCCGACCGCTCCCCGGCCCTGGATCGGATGTGGTCGCGGGCCCCGACACGCGCGCCACCGCCGACCCCGGCACCGATGTCTTCGCCAGCTCCGACACCCGACCGCTCGCCGGCCCCGAAGCCGACGTCTTCGCTGACCACGACACCCGCGCCTTCGCGGATTCCGCCGCGCCAGTCTTCGCCGACGACAACACGCGTCCCCTGCCCGAGGCACGCGACGACACGCCTGCCGAACCCGGAGCGCGCACGGCGCAGGAGGCGGCTGACGCCCCGGGTTCGTCAGCGCGCGACGTCTGGCGGGGAGCGGCCTTCGGCGCGCCACGCGGCGCGGCGGTGCCGGCCGCGCCGCCCCGGCACAATGCGGCGCACGAGCCCGACGCACTACCCGACGAAGAAACCGACGCGGTCGATTTCTTCTCGACCCAGCGCCGCGCGCGCGGTTTTTCTACGCGCGGCGCGCTGTTGTGGGCCTTTGTCTCGCTCGTCCTCGTCGTCGTTCTCGCCTTGCAGACCGGCATCGCGGCGCGCGACTGGCTCGCGTCGCGCTACCCTGCGCTGCGACCGGCAATCGGCTTGGCGCTCGCGCCGCTCGGGCTGGCGATCTCGGCGCCACGCGCGCTCGAAGCGTTGACGATCGAGGGCTTCGAGTTGCAGTCGACTCCCGTTGCCGGCCTGTACGCGATGAATGCGCTGTTGCGCAATGGCGCGAACCACGAAGTGCGTTGGCCCGCGATGGAACTGACGCTCACCGGCCAGGGCGGCGCGGTGGTTCTGCGCAAGGTGCTGATGCCCTCGGAGTACCTTCCCGCCGAGGCCGGCAAGTCGGATCCCGCTCCGGTGTCGGGCGCGGCGCGCGCGCGCGAGCGTGGCGGCGCGCGCGCGCCCGCTGGCGCGATCGGCCCCGACGCCGAGATTCCGCTGCGCGTAGCGCTCGAAGCCGCCGGCGTCACGCCAACCGGCTACACGGTGAAGCTCTTCTACCCATGACGCGGCGCCCCGTCGATGCCGTCGCGTCCGACTCGACGGGATCTCGATGACAGCACGCGTACTGATCAGCGGATCGATCGCCTACGACACGATCATGGTGTTCGAGGGTCGCTTCGCCGACCATATTCTTCCCGAGCGCGTTCACATGCTCAACGTCTCGTTCCTGACCCCGAGGCTCAAGCGCGAGTTCGGCGGTTGCGCGGCGAACATCGCCTTCAACCTGCGCGGACTCGGTGGCGAACCGGTGGTGCTCGCGACAGTTGGGCAGGACGCCGGCGAGTACCTCGCGCGACTCGACGCGCTCGGGATCTCGACCACGCACGTGATGCGCCTCGACACCCACTACACCTCGCAGTGCTTCATCACCACCGACCTCGCCGACAACCAGATCACGGCGTTTCACCCGGGGGCGATGTCCGAATCGCACCGCGTGTCGGCGCTCGACGCGGCGCCGGCGGTGCTCGCAATCATCGCGCCCAACGGCAAGCAGGCGATGTTGCGTCACGCGGCGCAGTTTCGCGACGCCGGCGTTCCGTTCGTGTTCGATCCGGGGCAGGGGCTGCCGATGTTCGACAGTTCCGAGTTGCGCGCCCTCGTCGCCTCGGCACGCGCTGTCGCTGTCAACGACTACGAATCGCAGGTGCTGGCGCAGCGCACCGGCTGGAGCGAGTCCGAAATCGCCGCGCAGGTCCCGGCGTTCATCGTCACGCGCGGCGGCGAAGGTTCGCGGGTCTGGGAGGCCGGCAAACCCAGCGACATCGCGGCGTGCCCGATCGCGCGCGCGGTCGACCCCACCGGTTGCGGCGACGCGTACCGCGCCGGGTTGCTCTACGGCGTGGCCAATGGCTGGGACTGGGTCAAGGCGGCCCGGCTCGGAAGCGTGATGGGCGCGATCAAGATCGAGAGCCAGGGCGCGCAGAACCACCGCCTCGAACGCGAATCGATCGCCGAACGCTTCGCCGCTGCGTACGGGGAACGCCCCTGGTAGCGACGCCTCAGATCACCGCGACAAGCGAGAGGAAAAGCGATTCGATTCCGGTGAGCGCGACCTGGGCGAGGATGATCACGACGAGCGGCGAGAGATCGACGCCGCCCACGAGTGGAATCACCCGGCGCAGCGGCGCGAGGAACGGCCGCGTGAGCTGATCGAGCACCGGCGCCACCGGCGCGTGGGGATTCACCCACGACAGCACCGCGTGCAGGATGACCAGGCCCATCAGCATGTACATCGACCATTTCACCAGCCAGAACCCGGCGAGCAGCAGGACGCCTCCAAACGCGGGCGGACGGCCGCGCGCGAACACCAGCGTCCACGCAAGCGCCAGCACGACGGAGATCAGAAGCGCGGCGACCAGGCTGCCCCAGTCGGTCGTGCGCGAAGCCGGGAGCGCGCGCCTGAGCGGCTTGACCAGCCAATCGGTCACCGCGATCAGGAACTGGCTGATCGGATTTCGCGCCGACAATTGCAGCCGCCACGCAAGCGCGCGCAACAGGCAGGCCGTCGCGAGCAGGCTCGCAAGGGTCTCGACAAGGAACCACAGAGCTCGAATCATCGGGCCAATGCTAAACCAGCGCCACGACTGGTGAAATCCCGCGCCGGGTTGACCGGCGCGGGATGTTCAGCGCGCGTGACCCACCGCGTCGCGGCGGCCACGCGCGCTCGGCGCTCAGGGCTTGTTGCCAGTCGGAAAAGGCCATGCGGCGGCCGGTGCCGCCGGTGCGGCGGGAGCGGCCGCAGCCTTCTTCGCCGGCTTCTTCGCCGCCGGCTTCTTGGCGGCCTTCTTCGTCGCCGGCTTCTTGGCGGCCTTCTTCGCCGGCTTCTTGGCAGCCTTCTTCTTCGCCGGCTTCTTCGCCGCCTTCTTCGCCGCGGGTTTCTTCGCAGCCTTCTTCTTCGCCGGCTTCTTCGCAGCCTTCTTCGCCGCGGGCTTCTTCGCCGCCGCTTTCTTCTTCGCCGGCTTCTTCGCAGCCTTCTTCGCCGCAGGCTTCTTCGCCGCCGCTTTCTTCTTCGCCGGCTTCTTCGCCGCTTTCTTTGCCGCCGGTTTCTTCGCAGCCGCTTTCTTCTTCGCGGCGGGTTTCTTGGCAGTCGCCATGTGAATCTCCTTAGATTGAGACTACTTACGTGGAAACCCGTAGTTGCGCGCACCGACCGGTGGCGACACACGGGCTATTCATCGGCGCAAGAAACCCATCGGCCAGTGGCCACGTTCCTACGCTAATGAATCCGGCAGAGCAGGAACGCCGTCGGCCTGGCGTTCTGCGCTCGAGGACGCGAAGAGAAAGGGAGCCGGTCCCCGGAGCGCGCGCCTCGCGTCGCGCCACCGCTTTGCTGCCTGACCGTACCGCCAGTCTCGCGTCCCTCAATTCGATCCCTGGTCTCGCGGCACCGCGCCGCTCGCTAGTCCCAACTCAGCGCGCCACCGGTCTGATACTCGATGACGCGCGTTTCGAAGAAGTTCCGTTCCTTCTTCAGGTCGATCATTTCGCTCATCCACGGGAAGGGGTTGTCCTCCTGTGCGAACAAGGCGTCCAGACCGATCTGCTGCGCGCGCCGATTGGCGATGAAGCGCAGGTATGACTTGAACATCGGGGCATTCAATCCGAGCACTCCGCGCGGCATCGTGTCCTCGGCGTAGGCGTACTCGAGTTCGACGGCGCGGTGAAACAGCGCCCTGACCTCGTCGCGAAACGCGGTTGTCCAAAGCTGCGGATTCTCGAACTTGATCGTGTTGATCAGGTCGATCCCGAAGTTGCAGTGCATCGACTCGTCGCGCAGGATGTACTGGTACTGCTCGGCCGCGCCGCTCATCTTGTTCTGGCGCCCGAGCGAGAGGATCTGCGCGAAGCCGACGTAGAAGAACAACCCCTCCATCAGGCAGGCGAACACGATCAGCGACCTGAGCAGCTTCTGGTCGTTTTCCGGCGTCCCGGTGGCGAAATCCGGATTGGTCAGCGTGTCGATGAACGGGATCAGGAACTCGTCCTTGTCGCGGATCGAGCCGACCTCGTGGTAGGCGTTGAAGATCTCGCCTTCGTCCAGTCCGAGCGACTCGACGATGTACTGGTACGCGTGCGTGTGGATCGCCTCCTCGAA
>JAHDXY010000348.1 GCA_023384005.1 Burkholderiaceae bacterium
AGAAGCCCGAGTCGATCGAGATGATGGACAAGCTCGGTCAGCTCACGATGGACGATGCGATGAAGCGGCTGTTGCTGTCGCTGCGCACCGAGCACGGCGCGTACTCGGAGATCTTCATCCATTCTCCGGTCGGCAACGGCATTGGCCGGCTGATCGTCGATCCGCACAGCTTGCTGCTCTTTTCCAGCCGCGCCGAGGACTTCAACGCCATCAACGACAAGCGCGCGGCCGGAATGACCGTCTCGGAGGCGATCGATGCGGTATTGCGCGACCGGGGCATATCGTGAGCATCCGGGCCGCATCCATTTTGATCGTCGGCAACGCGCTGCTGAGCGCCGTACTCATCGGTGCGTACGTGGTGTGGTTCGCTCCCCAGAGAGTGCCCGCACTGGCCGTCCTCGATGTCGGTGAGCTGTATCGGCTGAAGGAAACCCAGGTCGCCACGGTTTTGGTGAAACGCGACGCCACCGTTGAAGACCGCGCTCTGGCGCTCCGGCGGGCAGCAGCATTCGGCCTTGAGGTGACCAACCTGATCCAGTCCCTCCCGGATGAGTGCCGCTGTCTCATCCTCGCACGCGGGGCCGTCGTCGGCCCGGCGCCGCTCCTTCCTGATCTCACGCCGGAAGTGCGCCGGCGCCTGGGACTCTAGGCGGCGTGATGCGTAATCTGTTCCTTCACCATCCCTTTATCGACCGGTTCGATCGCGATTCCTTCCGGGTAAGGCTTGCGAAGCACCTACGCAACTGGAGAGTCGCCTACCTGCTGCTGATCGTCGGAGCGGCGCTCTTTCAGGCGCACTACGGCTTCGGCCTGAATGCCTCGCCCAGCCTGCCCTACCGATTCTTTCTGATCCACAAGGGCGAGATGCCGCAGCGCGGGGAGTACATCGCATTTCGCTGGCATGGCGGCGGCCCCTATCCCGCCGGCGTTACCTTCGTGAAGATCGTTGCCGGCATGTCCGGCGATACGGTCACGCGCGCGGGTCGGGACTTCTTCGTCAACGCCACCCATGTCGGCCATGCGAAGGCCGTGAGCCGTCAGGGCGTGCCGCTCGAACTCGGCCCGACCGGGGTACTGCCCGCCGGACGCTACTACGTCCGTGCGCCACACCCGGACAGCCTCGATTCGCGCTACCGGCTAACGGGCTGGGTTTCCGAAATCCAGATCATCGGACGGGCCTATGCGCTCTTCTGAACTTCGGTCTCAGGCCATCCATCATGCCCGCACGGCACTTGTCGTCTTCGCGATGCTGCTTTCGTTCGTCGCCCGCGCCCAGGACCTTGGTGTCATCGGCCCGGTGTTCCCGATCGCGGAGCCCAGCCTCCTCGAAGTAATTCTTTCCAAACTGCGCGAAGCCGAGGCAACCGGGGTACTCGCCCGTATTCAACGCGAGACGCAAGCCAACGTGAAGCGCGGCATCGAGCAGCCCGCACCTGTCGAAAGAATCACGAAGACCATCAAAGCACGCAGCTTCTACTACGACCCGAGCATCGTCGTGCCTTACGCCATCGCCGACGCGGAGGGCAAGGTGATCGTCGCACCGGGAACCAGGGTCAACCCGCTCGACACGGTATCGCTCTCGAGGGCGCTTCTGTTCATCGATGCGCGTGACCCCGCTCAGGTCGGTCGCGCGAGAAGCATTCTCGATGAGCGCGGTGGCAAGGTGAAGGTCATTCTGACCGGAGGCTCATACCTCGATCTCATGCGCCGGTGGAAGCGCCCGGTGTTCTACGACCAGCAGGGGGCGCTCAGCGAGAAGCTCGGCATTCGCCACGTGCCGGCGCTCGTCTCGCAGGAAGGAAAGAAGCTGAAGATCGAGGAGATTCTGCGATGAGATTCGGCAATCGATTCCTCGCCATCGCCCTCCTCCTCGCCTGCATCGCGGTGGCGGGGCCGGTTGCCGCCGGCCCAACCTGCCACGGCCGCTTCATGAACCCGATCACCGATATCTGCTGGAGCTGTGTCTTTCCGCTCACGATCGGCTCCGCATCGCTCCTGTCCGACGGGCAGGATGACATCGGCAATCCGTCCACGCCGATCTGCTATTGCAGCAATCCGCCGCGCATCGGCATGTCGATCGGCTTCTGGGAGCCGGTGCGCCTGGTCGATGTGACCCGCACACCGTTCTGCATGGTCGGATTGGGCGGCATTTCCATCGATCCGGGCATCGAAGTCCCGCGCGGCGCCCAGGTGGGCCACGACAGCCAGACACGCAACAGCTTCTACCATGTTCACTGGTACACCAATCCGATCCTCTACTGGCTCGAAGTGCTGCTCGACTTTCCGTGCCTGGAGCAGGGCTCGCTCGATCTCGTCTATCTCACCGAAGTCGATCCGCTGTGGTCGGATGGCGAACTGACCGCCATCCTCAATCCAGAGGCAGTTCTCTTCGCCAACGCACCGGCCAAAGCCGCCTGTGCCGCCGACTGCGTCGCGTCCACCGCCGGCCCCGGCATCGCGAGCCTCTTCTGGTGCGCCGGCTGCCAGGGCTCGATCTATCCGATGACCGGCCATGTAGCCACCCACATTGGCGGCGTGCAGGCCTCCGCCCTCCTCACCCAGCGCATGACCGCCAAGATGCACCGGCAACTCGCCACCTTTGACGGCGCGGGGCCGGCGGGCCTGTGTGGTTACTACATGCAGCCGATCATGGACAAGACCCACTACAAACTGCAGATGGTCTATCCCGTCCCCAACACCCAGAAGGACGCCGGCCAATGCTGCCAGCCATACGGGCGCACGACCATGTTCTGGGGGGCCGGCAAGTCCTTTCCTGTGTCAGGCGAGGACTTCTCCTACCAGATCTTCCGGAAGAGGAATTGCTGTGCCGGGGCATATTGACCGCGTCGTCCTTTGGGCGCTTGCCTGCCTCCTGCCCTGCGTTGCCCTGGCACAGGCTCCCCAGTGGCCGACACCGCAGGACATCGATCGCACACTGAAGACGAATCCGTTCCCCGACGCCGGGCGCATAGGCTCGCAGCCGATTCCACAGCCACCGCGGGTGAATCCGCAGCGCGGTGCGATCGACATCGAGGCGATCGCAAGGAGCAAAGTCCAGCTCCCGAGCGCCGGTACCACCTCCGGCACTCCCCCCGTACCCCTGCGAATCTTCATCACGCTGGACATGCCGCGGGCAAGCCTGCAGTTGCTCACTGACCAGGCATCCCGGGCGGGCGCCGTGCTGGTGCTCCGCGGCCTCAAGTCACAGTCGATGCGGAAAACCGCGGCCATGGTGGGCGAGCTGATCGGCGAGCGGAAAGTCGCATGGGTCATCGACCCGAAAGCGTTCACGCGTTTTGCCGTGCGCCAGGCGCCGACGTTCGTGCTCACGCTGAACGACGCCACCGGCAACGAAGCGGAAGGCAGCTGCGGCTCCGGATGCGTAACGCCCGCCGGCTTCGCAAGTGTCGCCGGCGATGTCAGCCTCGATTACGCGCTGGAGGCCATCATGCGCCGCAGGCCGGAAGTGACGCCGCGCGCCGAGCCCATCCTCAAACGGCTGCGGGGATTGTAGTGGCCCTCCGAATCGTTCTTTGCCTCGTCGCAGCGCTCGCCATGCACTCCTGGCCCGCCCACGCCCAGTCGCTGTCTGACGCCTTCAATCAGGGTGCCGCCCTGGGCAGAAGCGGCAACGCCGCGGCACGTGGCCAGATCAGCGGCAATACCGCGCAATCGACCGTCCCTAACTACACCACTGCTCCTCCCGAGGCCTCCTACTTCGGCAGCCCCGGTCTGGGCACCCCCGCTTCAGCCAGAGCCGGCGCCTGCGCAGGGGGCTCCGGCGCGGCCGGCGGGTTTGGCGAGCAGGGTTGCAATGCTATCGATTTCTCGCAGACCAACCCGTCCCGGCGCCCGAACTACAACCTCACCCCGGGCGATCCGCTGCTCACGCGTGCCCGCACCATCGCCGCCGATCCGCAGGCGATCGCCGGGAACCTCGCCGGCACCTACAGCGGTTGCACCGTGCAGACGGTGACAAGCCCGGACATTTTCGAGACGCTGATCTGCCACCAGTACCGCACCATCGAAAACACGACCTGCGACAAAATCCTGATCGTCACACCGATCCAGACGCCCGGCTGCTCGCCGGGGCAGTTCCTGACGCGGGTGACCGCGGACCCCTGCCCGGCCTGCATCGACTATCTCGCGTTCGATTTCACCTGCGGCGCAAACAACTATCTGATGCATGTGTTCACCATTGCCAAGGGTAGCGGCGCCGTGTACATGGACCTCGG
>JAHDXY010000349.1 GCA_023384005.1 Burkholderiaceae bacterium
GACGGCTTGGTGTTCAAAGGCGCCGTAGGGCCTTGGCGCTCCGCGGAAACGCACGAATATCATCTGAGCCGCGAGAGCGCGGCTGAGCTGATGGAGCTTGTCGTGCGTGGCTACAAGGACTGGCACGGCCGCGCGCCGGCAGAGCTATTCATCCATGCGCAGAACTCGTTTAACGACGAAGAGTGGGGTGGTTTCGCGAGCGTTGTGCCGGCGGACACGCGTCTCGTCGGCGTGCGCATCAAGGAATCGAGCGGCCTGAAGCTGTATCGGGCCGGGCAAAACCCAGTGCTGCGCGGCACCGCGTACCTGCAATCGGCGCGGACGGCGTTTCTGTGGACGCGCGGGTACGTGCCTTACCTCAGCACTTATCCAGGGAGGGAAGCGCCGAACGCGCTCCGCGTTGACGTTTGGCGAGGCGAAGCGCCGCTCAAGACCGTGCTCGAAGACGTGCTCAATCTGACCAAGCTCAATTTCAACGCCTGTATATATGGGGATGGCCTACCCGTCACGCTGAGATTCGCCGACGCGGTGGGCGAGATCCTCACCGCAGGGCCGGTGCAAAAGAACCAACCGCCGTTGCCCTTCAAGCACTACATCTGAAATCGCATAATTCGGGTTCAACCACCGCCTGCGTCAGGTCTAACGAGGGTGGGCGCGGCCGCCTTAGACACGGCGACTGCAATTCTTCTCGAGGTTTCGTAGACTGGGGGCGCGCATCATCGTAGTATGTGTTCGCTGCAGTATCCGTCGATTCGATAAGTCATGAGTGAAAACACCAAATCAGTGCTGGATTCACTGGCCGCGTTTTTCGCGAGCCTCGGCGCACAAGTACACGCCGCGCTTGCCGTCGGGATCGCGCAGCCTCCCGCTGGGCGCGGAGACCAGCAATCCGTCGACCCTGACTTTCAGGGCTGGCTACACAACGACCCGATGGTCACCGGAAATCCGGCCAGCCGCTACGGCGACGACGCGCCTGGATACCTGACTGGAAACGGGCTCGGCAGCTTGGAGATCGGCGCGGCCGACGACTGAAGCAAGTCTGTAGCTACCGGTTCCCCTGAGTTCCTCGTCCGTCGGTCGGGCGACGGGCTTCTTGTAGTCCTGCAGGCTGTTCGGCCTTAGCGGCTGATGCCGCGGATTCCCGTGTTTCGGGCATTGGTCCTGCAACCGGGACGCCGTCTTTGTTGGTGTGCCACTCGCCGATGCTCGGCCTCTCCGGGGGCGTACCCAGCTTGGCGCGGTTGTCGGGCTGCGCGCCAACGGTGTCCCACACTGCCTGATTCCCCCCATGGTGGCGGCTCACCTTGCCGGACTTTAATGTCGCGTTGTAATCCTCGCTCAGGGTGCCTTGCTCCTGCGAGACTTCGCGACGACGCATGTCGATGGTTGCGGAGGCCTGCGTTTCGTTCGAACTCACCCGCGCCGCAATGTCGTTGCTAACGGCTTGCCCTGGCGTGGCGCGCTGGTTCGACTGGCGATCTCGGATCGTACTGTCATTCGTGGTTGCCTGATTTCGGAGCACGTCGAGGTTGCTCGACCTGTCGGTCTGGTCGAAATCCTCACGCAGCGACGATGATGTCCAGCCAAGCAGTTGGGGCAGGGGACGACTCGGTGTCAGCGGGCTTTCTCCTGGGACAAATTCATTGCCCACGTCGCCGCCTTTCGCATAGGCGAAGGCGATCTCCGTCACGGCGCGTTGCAACTTGATCGGGTCGTCCTCGCGAAGCAGGCCGCGCTCCGATAGCCTGCGAGCTGCGTAGTTGGTGAAGTCGGTCTGGGCGCCGCTGCTCCACTCGCGCATGAACTGCGCGGTCCGGGTGAGCTCCTTGGCTTGACTGTAGGCGTTGTCGCTTGCGGACTGACGATCGACTGCCTCGCGATATGACGAGTCGAATCCGGAGGTGGACGCTGTACGGCTGCCCCGCGCCCATTGGTAGGCATCGGACGATCGGAACTCCTTGACGAGCGCAGTCGCTTCCGACAGTTGAGCGGTTTCGACGGCCTTTCGTGCATAGTCGTAGGCGCTTTGGAGCCGTTGCTGGTCGACGTGTCGGCCTTCCGCCTTCGCTTGCGCGCCGATCTCGGTGAGGGGAATCATGGCGCCGACCGAGGCCGATGCGGCTACGCTCTTGCCGACTGTCGAGTCTTCACCCAATCCCAGCCGCCGGTTCACTTCGCGCGCTACAGAGTTGAGCGTCTGGAGCTGCGTCGAGGTGGATCCGCCGTTTGAGGTGGTGCTTTCGCCGGAGCGCTGCTGCGAGCGCTCGAAGCTTTCCTGAATACCGAGCGCACGGCTCAGCGCGCTGGCCTGGCTGCGCTGCATGGACTCGCGCTCGGACCGTGCGAGGGTTTCGGCTTCGCGCGCGTTTTCCGTGAGGGCCGTGGCCTGGCGCTCTGTGAAGGTGAATGTCGTTGCCAGTCTGCTGAGGGTGGCCTGGTACCGGAATACCCCGGCATCGGAGCCGATGCCTTGTATGGTGGTGCCGTGCGCATTGCTCGTCGTGGACATGAAGGCGGAGGATCGGGTCGGGGCGAGCTGCTGCTGGTCCATCGAGACGGCGTTCTGGGTAATGCTGCCCTTCGATGTCGCCGCCGCTTCGCCCGACGCCGCCGACTGAATGGCGCCGACACCCGTCACGGCCTGAAAGGCGACTTCGCCGCCCTTGATGATCGCGGTGGCGATGATCGGGATCGAGATCACCATGTACCCGGCGACTGCCTGGTCGGAGATCGCGCCGTGGTAGATGCTCGATGCGGTATCGAGGGCCAGACCCTGTGTTGCCGCGCCCATGCGCGCCGCGGCCTCGAGGTTCTTGGCGCTCGCCAGGGTCGCCACATAGTTGAGGATTGCGTAGAGCGGCGGCCAGAGCTGGATCCAGACCAGACTCAGCACGAAGCTCTTGAGCGCCAGCCCGAGGCCTCTGCCCTGGGCTAGCAGGAACAGCAGGAAGACGAACGGGAAGACCGCGTAGATGATCGCCTCGATCACGTTGCGAATCAGGGGCAGGGCCTGTTCGGCAACCTTGCCCATGGTCAGGAACGATGAATTGATCGAAGCCGTGGCGTTGGCGCGGGCCGTGGCGATCATGACCGAAGCCGGGTCGTTGATCTTCTGGCCGACGATGCTGCTCGTGTCCTGCACCAGGTTGATCATGATGTTCTGTCGAAGCAGGTCGCTCGCGCCTTGTGCCGCGGTCGCGATTCGCGTCTTGTAATAGGCCTGCTCGATCTGGCTGTCGATCACGCCCTGAGCGGCAGTGGGATCGAGCGTCGGATTCAACTGGAACGCGAGTATCGCGCGGGCGCGGGCCACTTCCGCCGGCAGGCGGTTGGCGAGGTAGGTGTACACATTGGGGCAGGTATCGACCTGTACCGGGTTGCCGTAGGTCGAAAACCGCGCTGGGTTCGGGGTCCCCATCAGCGCCCAGATGTCGGTGCTCTGGGAGAACGTCGCCGGGTCGATGGTGCCGTCCTGCAGGTCGTAGAGCGTGCAGTTGTAGACGTACGCGATCAGGTCGGTGCGCAGCTGCGGGTCGGTTATGTTAGCCCTGCGGGAGGCCTGAATCAGCCGATTGCCGAACATGACGCCGTTCTTCTGATAGGCAAGTTCGCTGGGAAGTTGCGCGTTGGTTGCCGGGATCACCTGGAACGCGGTTTCGAAGAACCGCGTCATCACGTCGCCCACCTTGCTCGTGTAGTGACCGAAGAAGGCGACGCCGATGGGGACATTGCCGACCACAACCGGCGTCTGGCTGCCCAGCTTGTCGATGATCACCACATCGGCCTTGGGGAGGAAGAGGGCGTAGTAGAGGAACATGAATCCCATCAGCCAGCCCCAGCCGTGGAAGCGCCCCGGCGTGAAGAGTCCCGCGAAGGCCGCGACCAGGACGCCGGTCACTGCAACGGTCTTGATGAGGCCGAAATAGTCGTCGCCGCCCATGATGGCGGCGATGGCGTTGAACACCCCCGTCAGGGTATCGACGTTGCCGTAGGCATATATTTCAAACATAGCTACGCGAACATGGATGCGCGAAGGTCCACCGGGGGGACGGCGCCCGCCCGGCCGGCGTCGCTAGGAGCCGCGAGCGCCAGAATTGGCGCTGAAATCGAGCATCGACTTCACCGCCGGCGGCATCGAGCTCCAGAGTTGCCGCTCCAGCGTCTGCAGATCTTGCGTCATCGACGACACCGAGCG
>JAHDXY010000350.1:0-1781 GCA_023384005.1 Burkholderiaceae bacterium
ATCCAGCACCTGGTTCGCGATATTGGCATGAACTTCGGGCCGCCAACGCGGGACCGCACACACAACCCCATCTACTGGTCCACCGGCAGGTTCGTCATCGGCGTGAGCGTAGCGTTAACCGTGCTAGTGTGGATCGTCCTGATTCTGCGCATGAGTGAAGGCTCTATATGAGTGCCTATCCGGGCCAGGATTCGCTGCGCACGCCGCTCAAGATCGCACGCAGACTGGGTTCGTCGAAGTCGGGCGTGCATCACTGGTGGGTGCAACGGCTTACCGCCATCGCGCTGATTCCGCTTTCGATCTGGTTCCTGTTCCTCATGGGCGCCCTGGTGCACGCCAGCTACCCGGTGGTGCTGGCCACAATCGCGCAACCGGTGCGCGCGATCTTTCTGATCGTGCTGAGCATCTGTCTATTCTGGCATGGCGCGCTAGGCCTGCAGGTGATCATTGAAGACTACGTGCACATTCGCTGGCTGGAGCTCACGCTGCAGATCGCTTTGCGCTTTGGCGCCATCCTCGGCGCGCTGGCCTGCGTGCTTGCGGTACTCGCGATTTGGTTGACGTGTGCCGCGCAAAGCTGAAACCCAATCCTGCTAGAGGGATATTCATGCCTGCGCAAAGCTACAAAGTCCAGACGCATCTGTACGACGTCGTGGTGGTTGGCGCCGGTGGCGCGGGGCTGCGTGCCACGATGGGGCTGGCTGCCAAAGGCTTGTCCGCAGCCTGCGTCACCAAGGTATTTCCGACGCGCTCGCACACTGTCGCCGCGCAAGGCGGAATCGCTGCTGCACTGGGCAACATGGGCGAGGACCACTGGCACTATCACTTCTACGACACTGTGAAAGGCGGTGACTGGTTGGGCGACCAGGATGCGATCGAGTACATGTGCCGCGAGGCAATTCCGGCGGTCATCGAGTTGGAACACTTCGGCGTACCATTTTCGCGCACCCCCGACGGCAGGATTTACCAGCGCGCGTTCGGCGGCATGACGGTCCGACACGGTGAGGGTATCGCACAGCGCAGTTGCGCCGCGGCTGACCGCACCGGCCACGCGATTCTGCACACGCTGTACACCCAGGCGCTGAAGCACGATGCGAAGTTCTTCGTCGAATACTACGCAACCGACCTGGTGAAGAACCTCGCCGACGGCCGCATTGAAGGCGTGCTCGCGATCGACCTGAACGAGGGCACTTTGCACTTGTTCCGGGGGCATGCGATCGTGCTGGCCACCGGCGGCTACGGACGCGCGTATTTTTCGTCCACTTCAGCGCACACGTGCACCGGCGACGGCGGCGGCATGGTTTTGCGCGCGGGCCTGGCGCTGCAGGATCTTGAGTTCGTGCAGTTCCACCCGACCGGTATCTACGGATCCGGTTGCCTAATCACCGAGGGCGTGCGCGGCGAAGGAGGCTACCTCACCAACTCCAAGGGTGAGCGTTTCATGGAGCGCTACGCGCCGAACGTGAAGGATTTGGCATCGCGCGACGTGGTCAGTCGCGCGATGACCATGGAAATCCGCGAAGGCCGAGGGGTCGGCGAGCAGGCCGACCACGTGCACCTGAACCTTGCGCACCTGGGCGCCGATGTGTTGCACGAGCGCCTGCCAGGCATTTCCGAGACTGCGCGTATCTTCGCCGACGTGGACGTCACGAAGGAGCCGATCCCGGTGCTGCCGACCGTGCACTACAACATGGGCGGCATCCCGACCAACTACTGGGGCGAGGCGCTGAACGCCGACCACGACAACCCGGAGCGCATCCAGCCTGGCCTGATGGCTGTGG
>JAHDXY010000350.1:1791-4188 GCA_023384005.1 Burkholderiaceae bacterium
GCACTACAACAGGGGCGGCATCCCGACCAACGACCACGGTGAAGTGGTGCAGAAGGTCCTCGATGACCCTGATGTGGTGGTGCCTGGCCTGTTTGCGATCGGCGAGGCCGCATGCGTGTCGGTGCACGGCGCCAACCGCCTGGGCACCAATTCCCTGCTCGACATCGTGGTGTTCGGACGTGCGGTCGCCAATCGTTGTGCCGAGCTCGTCAAGCCGGATGAGCTACACCGCGAGCTGCCGGCCAGTGCGCTGGAACCGGCGTTGACCCGCCTTGATCGATTGCGCCACGCCAACGGCGGCACGCCGACCGCGCAGTTGCGCGTGCAGATGCAAAGAACCATGCAGGCCGACGCCGCAGTGTTCCGTACCGCCGAGACGCTCCAGGAGGGCAGCAGGAGGATCGACGAGGTCAACGCGCAATTTGCCGACATCCGTGTCAGCGACCGTTCGCTGATCTGGAACTCCGATCTCATGGAGACTTTCGAGCTAGCCAACCTGCTGGGACAGGCGGTCGGCACCATGCACTCGGCCGCGCAGCGCCAAGAAACCCGTGGCGGGCACGCGCGCGAAGACTTTCCCGAGCGCGATGACGTCAACTGGATGAAGCACACGCTGGTCAGCGTGGATGACAAGGGTGCCTGTTCGTTTGACCACCGCCCGGTGCACTCGAACACGTTGACCGACGAGGTCAAGACCGTGCCACCCGCTAAACGCGTGTACTGATTCTCTTTCGCGGGCCAAGACCCGAGCGCGTCGGCGCACACCGATCGCCAAGCATCAGGAAGAAAACATGGCTGAATTCACGCTTCCGAAGACGTCTAGGGTGCGAAAGGGAAAGCACCATCCCGCCAAGCCCGGTGCGAAGAGTGTGCGCACGTTCCATGTATATCGCTGGGACCCTGATGAGGGTGACACACCGCGGCTGGACACCTATGAAGTCGATGTCACGGGGGCTGCAATGGTTCTCGACGTACTGCTCGAGATCAAGAACGAGATCGACCCCACGCTCACACTGCGCCGCTCCTGCCGCGAGGGGGTGTGTGGTTCGTGCGCTATGAATATCGACGGTGAGAACACGCTGGCCTGCACCAAGGGTCTTGGCGAACTCCCAGAAGGCGCTGTCAGCGTCTACCCGTTGCCACACATGCCGGTGGTAAAGGACTTGGTGTCCGATCTGACGCATTTTTACGCCCAATACGCGTCGATCAAGCCATGGTTGCAGACGCAAAGCGTGCCCGGTACGCGCGAACACCTGCAGTCTCCCGAGGACCGCGCCAGACTGGATGGCTTGTACGAATGCATCCTGTGCGCTTGCTGCACCGCCGCCTGCCCGAGCTACTGGTGGAACCCGGATCGCTTCATGGGCCCCGCGATGCTGCTGCAAGCCAACCGCTGGATCGTCGACTCACGTGACGAAGCCACTGGCAACCGGCTGGATGATCTGGACGATCCATTCAAGCTCTACCGCTGCCACACTATCATGAATTGCACCAACACTTGCCCAAAGGGCCTCAATCCTGCCAAGGCAATCGCCGACATCAAGCAACTGCTGGTGAACCGGATCGTTTGACGTAGAACGTTCAGGTTTGTTCGATATCTGCCCGGGCGACGGAGCCGGCCGAATACCGCGCAAGGCCTTCAAGTACTTGCCCAGCATGCCAAGCCGACCACCGGCGTGAGGTCCTGGTCGAGTTGCTTGACGATCAACTGGCGCATGCGTTTGCGCAGGCTTGGCGGTATCAGAAAAGGTACCCCAGTGGCGGCTTCGGCAAGTGATTGATGCAACTGGTCCGCACTGACGTGCTGATCCTTGACGATTGAGGCACCGGCCCCATCGGCGCCACCACGCGCGGGGATCGTCGGCGCGATGATGCTCGAGCAAAACGATGAGTGGTCGCTGAACCGGCGCTACATGCAACTTGAAGGGCTTCAAACGCTCAGCGATACTGTTGCGGCTCGGCTGGCCGCTGTGGCTCGTTGAGAAACGCGCATCTCAGCCTGTCCGGGCTGGGGACTTACACCACGCGTTGGGACGCAACCCTCGTCAGGCCCTTGCGGCACCACCAGCGCACGCATCCTGGCTGCAAGGTCATTGACGCGTTCCGGGCTGCGTCACCGCCGGGCCGGCAAGACGCCGCCATGGCCAACGCCCAAGCACCACTCCATTGATTCGCGACGCTGCCACGAACGGCGCCGCCCACACGCGCGAGTCATCCGACTCCCGCAGGTTGTCGCCGACGACGAAGTAGTGGCTATCCGGGACCTGCCAGGTCGCGGCATGCGCCCCGCGGACTCCGGCTTGCCCGTTCCACAAACGATCGTTGACATACAAGCGCCCGCCCTCGAGGGCGACGACATCACCGGCCCGCGCAGCGACCCGCTTGACGTAGAGCGTG
>JAHDXY010000012.1 GCA_023384005.1 Burkholderiaceae bacterium
GATCGCCTTGAAGTAGGTCGTCGTGCAGAGATTCCAGGCGATCGTCGCGGCGTCCTGCACCCTGCGGATCGGCTTACCGTCGCTTTTCAGGAACGTGTCCGGCGCGATGGCCGTCTCGCGCACCACCTGGACAACCGCCCGATTCGGCCCTTCGAGCAGCCGCGCCTTGAGCTGGTTGTGGAAATTGACCTCGTAAAGGTACGGCTCAGCGGCGATGTTGTCGGCTTCGAAAAGCGAAGGCGTCTTCGCGATCGATCGCGCCATCTTGGAGTCCACGAGCACGCCGGACTCCCGGCGAAGCTGCAGCGGCACTACCGACTGCGGCCTGCCGAACGTGTAAATCCGTTCGGGCACCACGACGAACCAGAGCGAGACCGCCGACTCCTCCTCCGACATGTAGCGCGAGATGCGCGACGCGTAGACATCCACCGTTCGATATACCGCCAAGTGGCGATCGGCGATCAGCAGAGCCTGATCGATCTCTTCGTCCTTCACGACGAGCGACGCAACCGGTGACTCCGGCAGGCCCACGCCGAAAACTTCGGCGAAGCCCGGGAAAGGCCGGTGCTGCGCGGAATCCGATGCCATCCCCGGTATGAATGACCTTACCTGCCTGATCCAGTCTCTGAAAAGCTTCAATCCCGCCTCAGTCCCCACGACGCCGTAACGAACGTCGCCCGGCGTGACCTCGGGAACGAGCGGCCCGAACATGAACAGGCCATCCTTCGGCGATTCCAGCCTTTGCCCGGTCCCGAACGCGAGCGCCGGTTCGGCGAGGAACTCGAGAGGTTGATCAGCCATCGCCGCTGCCTCCATTGCCGGGTTGATCCGCAGGCGCATCGCTTTCGGCGTCTACCCAATCGACCTCAAGGTCGTCGGCTTCGAGCGGCTCGTCGAGTGCCGGCGTGGCGTGCACGCCTTCGGGGCTCGTCACCGGCGCCTCGAAGACCGTCGGGCGTCCCGCCACCTGGACGGAAGGATTCGCCCCGAGCGGAAGGCTGAAGGTCGGCTCCTGCCGCGCACAGCGCGCCAGGAAGACCAGCAGGAGGTCCCGCCATTGCCACTGCCACCAGTTCTTGCAGAACCCGCGGCGCAGCCGGTGCATGCGCTTGGGGCTCGTGAGCGGCGTCTTGCCGTCGCTCGTAAAGATGACGTGCAGGCTCATTCCAAGCCGAGGCGCCGGCCCGAGCACCACGTTGGCCTGCACTGCGAGATGCCAGTAAACCTCGTACTTGTCGCTTCGGCCGATAACCGCCTTCTTCCTCGTCTTCCCGTGCATGTCGACGAAGGGATACCGCTCGATTCCGCTCGACGGCAACGGCAGGTACCAGCACTTGCGTCCGCTAGCAAGCTCGAACGGCACGAGTCCGCGCTGCTCGCAGAAGCGATCCCACGCCTGCTGAACGAGATCGACCAGGATGCTCGAGATGTCGTGCTTCGAAAGCTTGGCGAGCAGCGCCGGGTCCCCGCTCTCCTGGAACACATCGAGGCTCACGTCCTTCGCCAGCACGAGCGGCTGCGAGCCGGGGGCATCGGTCAACTCGTGCGCGGCGGCGAAGGAGAGCAGCAGTTGCGAGCCGAAAGGAACGACCGGCCAGTTCCAGCTCTGCCGCGCAGTGCTGTGTCCGGGATTGCGCCGATGTATCCGGATCGAGGCCGGCAGCTCGCGCAGTGGAACCCAAGAGGAATACAACTTCTCAGTGGTGCGGCTGAGCTCGCGCTCGACGCCGAGAAACTCTTTCGACCATGTAGAAAGCTCGTCGTAACGGCCTTCCGCCTTGCGCGGCACGCCGTCCTTCTCGAGCTTTGTGAGAAGCTTGGCAAGGCCAACTTGCCAGCCCTCGGAAAAATCAATCGTGTTCCGCCGGTGAAGCTGTGCCGGCAGATCGTTGTGCTCCAGATCGTCCAGCCGACACGGAATCATGAAGTCCGGCAGACCCGCGGACCGCTCGGTGCCGTGAGCCAGGCTGACCTCATTGAGGAAGCCGTCCCGCGTTACCGAGGCCCGCGAAGCGAGGAACACGACCTTCGCGGCGTGGTTACGGATCGCGTCCTGGATGTCGTTCCAGAACAGCTCGCCGCCGATAAGTCGGGTCAGATCCGACCAGACCTCGTATCCAGCCGCAGCGAGCCTGCTGCAGAGCCAGAGAGTCGCGTAATTATCCTGCGAACCGACCGCGTGGCTGACAAATACGAGGCGGCGGCTCGCGGGCATTTATTGTTCTCTAAGCTGGTTCATGCCCGGCCATCCTACTGAGCCGGGTGTCTCACCAGATGAGCCTGCCGAATTCGCAGCAGGCTCCGATGCTAGTGGGTCCGGAACGTGTTCCAGGTCTCGGTGTTCAGCCTCATGGCAGTGAACACCTCGAACAGGTAGAGCTCTAGATCGTTCTGGATCTCCACCCACGCGACCGTCATCTTGCGGAGGCGGTCCTGTGCGGACAGGAATGCCGCCTTGAATTGCTCGTCTCTCATCGCTTGTTCACGCTTCATCTCATGCGGATAGTCTTCTGTTGCCATGCGATATACGAGACTCGCGGAATAGTGCGAATCGTAGTTCAGGTGCTGCACAAGACGCTTAAGCACACTTCGAGAAATGCCCACGTATTCAGGCTTCTCTCGATGAATAAATACATAGCAGCCTGGAAAATCGCCGCGCCGATCGAGCGCCTGCAATAGCTTCTTCGTGACACTCTTATGCCCGACCAGGATTTCCGCCTTGGTCGCCGACAGCATTGCCAGTTCTAGTTCCTTGTAATGCTTTGGAAGCACGCTTTCCGCGAGCTGCTTGAACGAGTAATGACAGTTATCGATCGCCATGGCGGGCGGCTCGCATCAGTTTTTGAACACATACTCGCGGTGATAAGCCAGATACCCTTGGTGACTCGATTCGATTCTGCGCAGACGCAGATCCGGTCGAAGCCCCATCAATTCCGCAGCAGTGGACTTCAGCTTCGGGGATAGCCTCACGCGGCCATCCTCATCGAAGGTAATCCAGCCGGCGTCGAATGCGGCGTCAAGGCTGGGAGCCAGCAGGAAGCCGTTGTACACGTCTAGGCGCTCCTCGTCCGTGTCGCATTTCGCCCAAGGTTTCGAATGGGAAGCGCGAAGGAGGGAAACGACGTCGAGTCCGATGACGGCGCACGCACCTTCCCAATACTCGATCAGAGCTTCGCGGAAAACGTCCTGGCCCACGCGCGCGACAAATACCCGCTCGGCTTCCGTTGCCTTAGGCAACGAACCCGTCTTCGCGAGAAATCGTTGCAACGGTTGCTCGCGACGGTTTCGGGCGGCCCCTGCAACGATAGCGAGCAGTGCGCCGAGGGCCGCGTCCGAATCCGCTGCCCAGACTTCCCGCATTTCTGTGCCGAAATCGACCGCTGGCTCGGACATAACCTTTTCTATCCCGGACACCGACGCAGGGCTATGCGGACGAGATCGTTCAGCCAAGGCAACGTCCGTATCCCCGCTCGCTGAGGACGGCTTGAGGAGCACTTCCTCACCGAAGTGACTTGATCCTACGACCAGCCAAGCGCCATGCCGCTGGGCCTGCCGGTCAAATCCGGCATCGCGAGCGATCTTCTCGAGCAACGCTTGGCGTATCAGGTCCATGTGCGGTAGCTACATCTGGTCCTTGCTGACGAATCGATCACTCTCTCCGCGTACCGGCAGCGGCGCCATGTCCTCTATCGCAGACGGTGGTATGAATTCGCCAATGTCCTCGAAGCCGAAGCTCAGGCCGTGCGCTATGCCGAGCCGCTGCCAATCGTCGTCGTTCAGACCAGGAGCACGAAAATCCGATGGCCGTGGAATCGGTGCCTCCTGAAACCTGCGTACCCGCAGACCGAGCCCGCCGCCTGGGGCTGCACGCCTGCCTGATTCCTGAACGGCCTCCTGGTATAGCGGCAGTCGGATCCCGCCTCCGCTCAGAAGTATCTGAATGGGTTCGCTCGGGGCGCCATCGGATACCGAAATCTCACTAGGCGCCTTCTTCTTCGCTTGCGTAACGACTTTTCCTAGGGCGATGACGCATCTTTCCGTGAAGCGCCTGTCCAGTGCCTCAATGTCGGATTTAGGTGGAACGCATTCCATAGCGGTTGGAGGTATCGGCTGAAGAGGATTGGAGGCCGCAAACCGTGCAAGCGCCAACCGACCTAGCTCGTCCGCCCGGAACCGGTGCAGACGAAGAGCGCCAAGGTCCGTCGCAACATCGGCGGACAGAAAGGCATAGCGCGCGCCTTCCGCCGAGTCGTTCAACAGGAACATGCTCGTGTCGAGTGTCGTAGCTCCCACATCGACGAACAGATGAGCACCGGCACGACGCTGAGGCGAGCGCGCGTACGTCGTCACACCCGCAGCCACTTCGGGCACAACCTTGATCATTTCCGCCCCGATTCCTTTGGGGATCAGCTTGCCCTCCCGTGCGAGATCCACCGTGCTAGAAGCCCTGGCCAGATCGATCGCACCCGGAGTCGCCGCGAGCTCCCATGCAGCCATTGCGGCGGCGAGGAATGCCTCCCTTATCGACGCAGCGTCGAAATCGCGTGCGGGAATGCCGACATTCATTCTCCATGCAATCTCGCCGCCGCCGAGACTCGGACGGACTGATCGCTCAGTCCACGCGAGCGCGTTGCGAAGGATGAATGCGAGGTACCCGGTTGCGAAGTCGGCAGGACGCGCGGATATCGCCGCGCCGGCAGAAATCGGGGCACTCTGCCAGGGAGATTCCATGAGTCGCACTTTCAGGTCTTCAACCCATCCGCCACCGTTATGAGTGGCCAGCGTAAAGGTCCCGTCGACTGCGACTGCCAGCCGCGTGGGTGACAAGTAAGGGTGCTCTGCGCTCGCGATGCCTTCGAAAGGCACCCCCCATGCAGGACCGGTTGGCAGGAGTCTCACGACTGCCTTTGTCGACGATGTTCCGAAATCCAAGCCAAGGCAGAGGTATCGGAGCGGCGGTGTGGCCACACTCGATCGTGTATCCGCTGCCGAGGTTGCGTCCGTTCGCCTAGTCTCTGCCGCCGGTTGCGTTTGCCCGGTCAGGCTTCGCTTGATCTCTTTGAGCTTCTCCCTCCAGTCCGCCATCGCCCCCTCCGCTGCTCAGTGTACTTCTATGATCCCCACACAGATCAGATCCTGCCTCGCCTTCACGTTCCGCCCGCTCTCGATACGTGCCCGCCGAATGTCCACCCGCTCCCGAAGCTTTGCGATGCGCCCTTCCGTCGCTCGTGCGAGTGACCGGCGCCCCGCGCCCAGCAAGCGCCCGCGTATGTCTTCGAGCTTCTTCAACTGATTCTCAAGGTGCCTTTCGAGTGCGGCGATCTGGACGTTGACGCGGTCGGTGTTCTCATCAGTGGCGCGTTTGACGAATCCGCTGTAGCGATCATTCCCGGCTGCATAGAGCCCGACCGCCGCCTCGGCAGCGGCTTCGAGCTTTACCCCGATGCCACTCTTGGCCTCCAGCCATTCCTGCCCATTCGTAATGGCAGCTACGACCAACCGTTCCGCGTGATCGTCCGCGAGTACAAGCCCTCCATTCAGCGACACTGCAGCGTAATGCAAATGCTCGCGGGCTTGCAGAGCTTCGACCGACCAGTGCAGCACGATGAACCCATACTGCCCTTTCCCCACACCTTCTATTGCGGCTGCCGACATCCGAACGCCGACAACCGGCCAGAAAGGACGCTCTCCCCGCTCGGTTCTGGCGCGAAGCTCCACGCTGACGAAACGAACCAGCGGATGCAGCTGCCCCAAAAGCTCGACTCGCCGGGCACCTGGAGTAGCAACCTTGTTTTCGAAACGGCAGCGTTGCGGGCCGCTGGCCGGACGATGCAGTGCCGTGAAACGCTGGAGACGATTACGCTCGACGAAAACACCGAGCTCCGCCTTTGCCCCAGGCGACAACTCCACGTCGTAAGTCCTGGTGTTCGTATCCACCAGACTGAAACGGGAGCCTGCATACCTTTCCTGAAGGTAGTCGACGACGTATGCCTCGATGTCCTGGCCCGTGATTAGTCGTTTGAGTTCACGGGCCGCCTTCACCTCGTTCAGGATGTAATCGCCGTACGCGACCAAATTCGCGGCATTTGCTTCGAGCTGCTCCTCCTGATGCTTCACTGTCTCGAGTACCTGAGCAGCCCGCTCGATCTCCTCCTCTTCCTGCGCGGGCGTCAGCCGCCCGGCGAGGAGACCCAACGTGAGCTTCTGGATCTCCTTGCCCAGAATTTCTTCGAGCCCACCCAAAGCGCGCTCGAAAATTTTGAGCCGATCGTACAGACGCAAGTAAATGCGGTCGTCGATCGTGCCCCTGTAAAAGAGGTTCCAGATCGAGATCTTTTTCGCCTCCTGGCCGAGACGGTCCAGGCGCCCGATGCGCTGTTCAACCCGCATCGGATTCCACGGGAGGTCGTAGTTCACCATCACCCGGCAGAACTGCAAGTCGATGCCTTCGCTGCCCACTTCGGAGGACAGCAACACCCGCGGCCCCGCTGGATCCTTGAATCGGTCCAGAACCGCCGCTTTGTCCAGTCCGACGCTCCCCGAAAGAACGATCGCGTCCACGCCCAGCGCCGTCAAACGCTCCGCCAGGTAATCCAGGGTTGCCCGGAAATACGAGAAGACCACCATCTTCTCCGACTCATGTTCGGTGAGAAAGCGCTTTATGATCGAGCTGAATCTCGCGAACTTGCTGTCATTCTGCTCAAGCTCATCCAGATCGGCGATCCGGCCCACGCGCCGCACGATTTCGGAAACCAGCGGTCCCGGCCGTTCGTCCTCCTCAGGTTCATAGCCGAGATCCTCGAACAATTCCTCGTCGTCGAAGCGCGGCGAGTCGGCCATGGCCTTCCAATGCCGAAGTGCCGCCGGCATCGAGCTCGAAATCTGCCGTTGCGGCATGCAGACTAAAAAGGCTTCTACGCCATCGACCTTAGCTGCGTACTCCCGGACAATCTCAGTAACCTTCCAGTAGAAGCTTTCTTCCGCCGGGGTCATTGGCACGGCTTCCGGAAATGCCTCGCGCTGGACGACCCATTCGGCTACCTCGCGCTTTCTTGTCCGCGAAACGACATGGCCGAGAAGGTTCAGCGTCTCCAGCCTGTGCGCTGCATCGGCTCTCGCGCGTCTGTCCAGTAGCAAGTCCTGCGCTTCGAGTTCCTCAATGAGAGCGCGCAACTGCCGGCTGTCATTCAGCAGGTAATGGGCGCTCGCTTCTTTCAAGAGATCCAGTAGCGCCGCCTTGTTGGGAGAAGGCGCCAGCACCAGATCCCGCGCCTGAACCAGCGGCGCGTTGGCCTCGAGCACCTCATCAAAAACGCTCGGATCGTTGAACGTATCCTCGTCCAAGAGGTTGAGCTGGTAGTAAAGGTCATCGCTTCGCAGATGGACTGGTGTGGCGGACAACAACAGAACGTGCTCCGACACCGCCTTAACCAGCCGCCCGAGCGCCGCGTTCATGCTTTCCGGATTGCGTAGGTAATGGGCTTCATCAATGATGAGCAGGTCTAGTAGCGGCTCCGCCTCCGCCTGCGAGCGCAGGAACGTGGCCAAGCGTGTGCCGGCGTGCGTGGCTTCTTCCTCGGACTCGGCCCATCCCCGCCTCGGCCGCAAGCCTTGCAGACTACCTATGAGCGCAAATCCACGCGCCCGCCCCTCGGTCGCTCCAGCCTGCAATACCTCCAACGTCCGTCTTGCATCCGCAGCTTCGGCCTCGACCCCAAATCGGTCGTATAGCTCCGCCTTCCACTTCCCTTGCAACACGGCCGGGCACAGCACCAGGAGCCGCTGCGCGTCGTACCGGCTCCTCAACTCCGTCCAGATCAACCCTGCTTCAATCGTCTTGCCAAGCCCGACCTCGTCCGCGATCAGCAAACCGTTCGCCGGCGAGTTCAGAAACTTCAGTACCGGCTTGAACTGATGCGCGTAGAACTCTGTGTTCGTGGTTTCCATGCTGTAGACGACATTCGCCAGGCGCCCGCTCAAGCGCACATGAGTCAGCAGCCGCCGCAAGGCCGCAGCGCCGGCAAGCTCACCCTTGGAAAGGAGCTCTATTGGATCGGAAGAAGAATCCGCCTCGGGTTCAAGTTGATCCTCCGGAACCCAGCTCGGCTGATCTGGAAATCGCACCAGCCATAGGGTAAGCAAACCCGTCTGCCGCGATTTGACGAGTACGCCGCTCCGGCTCGGATCAAGCCTTAGCCTTACCTGATCACCGGGTTGCATGGCGAACTCGATCAGTAGCCATCAAAGGTCGCATTTGAGGAGGCGTTTTTCCGCGGGTGCGCCCTGGAGCTCAAGCACCAGCCACGGCTCCTTCGCGACATCTGCGGGCGGAGGTGTGGTTGTCGTGACCACGTACTGGAAGAGCGGCGTCTTGCCGACGCCCTCTAGCCATCGAGCCAATGCGAATATCTGGTGATAAATCGAGAGCCCCAAATCGGCCTCGCGTGAACTGTCGTGCAGCAGAAAAGCAGGAACACAGCTAGCGCCCTCGATGCTTCGGCACAGCGCTGCGATATCGAACGCGACGATTTTCAACGAGTCGATCGCGGGCGTCGACCGATTACCGCCCATCTGTACTTTCAGATCCAGGCCATTCCCTGTGAGCGTCACAGTTCCAGCGGCGTCAGGACCCAGAAGACGTTTGACAATAGGATCGAACTTCAGCGATATGTCGGAAAACGCACGGGCCTGCTGCTCGACAAACGCGCCCAGCCGCTGTCGTTCCTCTTCGATTGCCTTGACGAAGTCAGCGACCTTGGCCTCAGCGCTTGTCTGCTCCTCAGTGAGCTTGGCAAGCTGCGCCACTTCCTCGATTAACCGCTTGGCTGCATACCAAGCGGCTTCACGTGAATTTCGGGCGGACTGTAGCTTCTTGACGCGTTCCTGCTGCGTTTTTTCCCGTTGCAGCGCGACGGCCAACTGCTGCTGGACCTGTAGCTTCTCCGCCTTGGCGGACTGAAGGCGCTTGTTCTCCTCGGCGAGTTCGGCTCGAGTCCTCTCCAAGCGCTCGCCACATGCTTTCAAATCGGGCAACTTGTGCGAAAGCTTGCAGCCCTCCGCCAATACCCGGTCGATCGGAACTTCACAAATTGGGCACGGAAAGCTGTTTGCCTCCTGAAGGGCGTAAGAAAGCCCTGGAATTTCGCCGGTTATCTTGGGGATGATTCGTTCGCTGGTTTGGATATTGGCCTCTGCGACGCCCAGTTTCAGCTTGAAGGCGGTGACCTCTTCACGCGCCGCGTCGTAGTCCTGCAGTGCCGCCTCCACCTCGGAAGCGTCCTTGGTGGTTGCGATACCCGTCTCCTTGGCGAACCGTTCTTGCGCCGCCTCACGCAGTTGGCCCATCGCAATGGAGCTTTCGGCTGGCATGTCTACCGAAACCCCAAGCGTAGAGACAAGTCGCTTCCTCAGACGCCCTGCTTCCCACCGGCGGTGAGCAAGCTCCTGATCGAGCGCGTGTTTCTTGGCCTCTAGCTCAGCGATTTCCGTTCGCTTCGCCTGCTCCTCCGGCGTTATAGCGCGTAGGAATGCGCGCAACGCGTCGAGCTTCTCGGTTTGGTTCAAGGCCCGCGCTGGCGACTCCGAATCCGAGGCCGTGGAGCGCCAGTCGAGTACATGATCGAAGCGGCACTCCTGGTCTCGCGTCAGCCATGCCAGGGCAATCGGCCATCCCCTGTGTTCTTGCCGGTGCCTCGGAATCAGCCCGGCGACGCTGGATGTAATCAGCGACTTCTCCACCGCATCCAGAAACGCCTCCAGCCCCGTCGAGGGCTCATCCCCTTTCGCGATCTCATCAAGCTTGCCTTCTCGAATGGCCATCTGACGCCGCCGCACGCCAAGTGGTCGCACGATCCCCCAACATGTGCCGTCGAGCATGACTTCGGCACCTACCAGCCCATCGGGCAAGACAGCCGCGATTGTTTCTCGCTGCTCATCCGGGGCGAATCGTTCTTCGCCCAAGCAATAGCGCAATAGCCGGCAAAAGAGCGTCTTGCCGCCGCCGTGTCCTATCCGCTCGTCGTCAGGTGTCCAAACGATGTTCAAACCAGGGCGCAAAGCGATGTCGCGGATCACCTCGCCGCCAGCCGATCGCCAGATCACGAGCCGCCGCACCCACAATCGCGGACCTGAAGCGTCAGGCGGCGGCCTAACTACAAGTTGCTCCTGGAAGAATTCATGCTGCTTGGGCATCGATCCAGTCTCTTAGTGGCGCGGGCAGTTCGCGGACAATTGATTCCGTTGCCTGGCGCTCCACTACCGCCAAGACAAATCTCGCCCGACCGTCCGGCCAGCCAGCCGTTTCGAGGGCATCCAGATTGGCGCCCGGTGCCCACGTCGCGCGACGGGTCTCCTCGACGAGAGATCCGTTTGTGCGCAGAGTGCGCACGGCTGCACCCCATGCGCCATCTACCCTCGGAATTACGGTCGATGTTCCCTGTGGAAGCACATCGGCCTCGGGACCGACAAGCCGACGCCAAGTAGTCGCTTCGTCGGCCGTCAGAAAAGGACGCAAGAGCCGAGGTTGAAGTGCTAGGGTCGCGGTCAGCCTTACCTGTCTAGCCGGCATCGCGCCGGCCATCGCCTTCAGGATCGCGCCAAGAACTGCGCCACTCTCTGCGCGCTCGTCCGCCATCGGCCGCGCCCAAGCGCCCATTGGAAGTACATCAAGCTTGGGCCCAACCGGTCTTGCAGGAGCGAGCGTGGGCGCGGCACTTTGTCTCTGCTCAATCCGATCCCAAGCTTCCAGCACTAGGCGGCCGGTGCGGTATTCACCGAACTGCTTTTCCTCACTATTCCGAAGCACACGAAATGTTTCCGATGGGTAATCGGCGCCCATCACATCAGAAGGATCTAGGATGTAGCGCAGCTCATCTCGTGTGAGCCCATATAGGCGCGCGTAGTAGGCATCCAGCTCCGACTGCACCAACGCACGTCTATCCGTGTCGAAAGTGAACGGCTGCGCCTCGTGGCTAAGATCCTTTGCCCATGCCATCAGATCGTGTGCGGTGTACGTCAACTCGAGTACGCGAGGCACGATGAAGTCAAGATCACGTTCCGTGTACCGCTCCGGCCGCAGCACGGGAAGTTGCTTCGCGATAAAGAAGTTGAGATGGTTTCCGCCTACTTTGTGGCGTGCGACAAAATCAAGAACTAGCGAGCAAAGGTTCCCGATGAATGCAGCGCAAAGCCTTGGGGAAACGGATTCACCAAACAACACCAGCGGTAGATTGTTTCCAAATCCGGCGACGGGCAGCACGTTGGCGATGACAGTTCTAAGCACGTGAGCGCTGGTCACGTCCCTGAACCCTACAAACCATTTTGGCGTTGCGTTTTCCAACCACGTTTCCGCGAACGCAAGCGCATCATCCTCGCTCGCGAGTGAAGCTTCAGGCTCTGGGGCGCCCACGCTCAGGGTTGGATCTATGAACGCCGTGACAGCGCCCGCGTCGATCGCATACCAGGCAGTCTTCTCACGCCCGTCGCGCTTTACTCTATCCACCGGCTCCGCAGGTAGATACGCTGGGCCTCGAGGCTCTAGGCTCGGTGGATTATTTCCGCAGAGGCCTAGCTGAGTAGGCGCAATTACGCTAGCGAATGGATGCCGATCCACGAACCGCTTCCATTCCCGAAAGAGCACTAACAGCAGTTGCTGTGCCGTCAATCCTTGCCGTTGAAGTGCTGCGCTGAAAAGGGAATGAGCGGTCATTAGAACAATCGCGGGCTTGTTCCTCTCCCGTAGCGCGTTCAGGAGCCCCACCGGCAATCTCGCAGCACGAAGCCATACCTCACGAGCTGGCACCCAATATCTAGGCCTTACTTGAAAACTCGCGTCCCGTCGTTCTGCTTGGGTTGTATCTCGCGCGTCCTCGTCGCCAGCGTCATATGTAGCCCAACGATGATCGAACTGATGCATCATTTTCGCTTCATACAAGGGCAAGCGACCGTCGGAGGACTCGATCTCGAAGAGATTACTGTCATTCGACATGTGAAACATGCTCGCGAACTTAATGCTCCACGGATTAACTTCCCTGTGTCCGTCCTCGGCTTCACGAAGTAGTACTGGCACACCGGAATAGATTTTCTTGGTCAAATCCGCATCTGCTCGCGATCTGAACACTGGGCAGGTTCTGGTGTTCGGATTAATCAGCCGAAAGTCTTCCGCTGACAGCATGAACTGCCGGTGCACTTCATGAACCTGCTCAGGTTGCCTCGCAAAGAACACAAAGCGCGCTGGTCGGCTTACGTCGGTGGCACCTAGCACAAGTAGGCAGAAGCGAAAAGAATGATGAACCGACGGAAATATGAACTCCTCGTTCTCGAAAGCGAAGAGCGAGACCAACGAACCTTGTTGCGATATCTCAGAGAAGAAAAGTTTGGTCGAATCATCCGTTGCTATCCCACTGGGAACAATTAGGCCGGCACGCCCATCTTTACGGACAAGTCGAAAGAATGTTTCCGCAAAGAGCGCATAGGTATTTACGTCCCCAACGCCGGTCAGCGGATAGCGGCCCGAATCATGGGCATACAGGCTTGCAGCTTCCGCGAGGCGCTTTGCTTTCTCAAATGACGTGTATAGAGCCTGTTCGAGCGGAGTGCCATTGGCGAGTCGCTGTATCAGCCGTACGCGCTCCGCCTTGTTCCGCGCCGTCGCGATGTTTGGACTCCTAGTCGCAAAAAACTCCTCCTCTTGTAGCTTTATCCGTTCCCACGGCGGATTCCCGAGAAGCACGTCGAACCCGCCTTGTTGAAAGACATCAGCAAATTCCAAATACCAATGGAATGCACTCGCGGCGCGACTCGTAGCTTCAACAGCCTCCGCAACCCCCTGGCGAGCTCCAACGTCCCGCAAGACTCTATGGAGATCCTCGGTAGTGGGAGAGGACGAAAACGAGTCCTTAGTCTTTGGAACAAAGAATGCCGCGACAAAACAGTCCGCAAGCCGCCGTGCCTTGCTCTCCTCCGTTGCGCGATACGCTTGTTGAAATGCTTCGCGTTTCGCTTCCACCTGTTCGATGCTGTCTTCTGGCATGGAATCCAAAAGGCGCCCACCCTCGGCCTCATAAACCGTTAGCTCCTGCATGACGGCAAGTCGTTCCTTCTCTCTTCGGAGTTCCTTGCGAGCTGCTACGTTCTTCTTGCTGATTTCACGGCAAACTACCTTGTCATCACCGGAAAGGGGTTTGAAGGCTTCCTCAGGTATCCCGTCTTCCATCACCCTTTGATCTAGCACGCCAATAAGCGCGTCGCCGCAACGGAAGTGATGATCCAAAAACCCGAGTGGACGTCCCGGGCTAAAGCTCTCCAACCAAAGCGCAGTGCGAGCCAACTCAAGAGCGAGAGGATTTCGATCCACCCCGAAGATGCAGTGGGAGACGATGTCTCGGATTGCACGCTGATAGTCATCTGATCGAGGCTCACCTTCCACGGCACGAACCTTCGCTAGGTTTTCGGCGAGCTTGCGAGCAGCAGCAAGGAGAAAGTGACCCGAGCCACACGCAGGGTCGAGCACTTTGATGCTCAGCAATGCTTTTTCTGAATCCTTGGCGTGCCTCAGTCGGTCGGCAATGACAGGTTCAAGCGCACTCTTAATTAGTTCTTGGACTAGGGTGTCGGGCGTGTAATAGGAGCCCGTAAGTTTCCGCGCGTTTCCCGCTACTGCCCCCTCAGCGGTTGGAGCGTCATCCCCCACGAAACGGAACTGCCAAGGCTGCGACGCTGTATCGATCTCAGGAACCAGTTCGAGGAGTGCTTCATAAATGCTGCCTAGCTCTTCGGGTCCCATGTCACGGTAGTTGACTCGGACAAGGGCGCCGTCCTCAACAAAATAGGCAAGCTTGTAAATCGCCTGAAGAAGGGGGCGATTAGGAAGATCAGCTACATCTAGGTCCGGACATTCGTCGGCGCGGAAAAGCCCTCCTAGTGCTGGGAGGCCGAGAGCCGGTTGGCCTTTTCCGAGACCAGAAAAGGTAATCGAGAGTGCTTGCCAAAGATCATGGTGCCGGTCAAAACGTCGCCACTTGGCGGCGAGCGCGCGCAGTTGTGCGAGGCTGTAGCCGTCCCGGTAGAGTTCGATAGCCTCCTTCGAGGCCGTGGGTGGATGGATCAAACCGCGCTCTTCGACCGTAAACAGGAACAACAGTCGGTAGATCAGTCGAAGAAGCTGTTGGTAGAACGCCTCGCTCGACAACTCGCCCTTCTCGATCCGCTCGCGCAGCGCAGTATTTCCGGGAACGGCAAGGAATCCTGTGCCCAACTCGCGAAGCGCATCGGCTACGCCGAAACGGAGGCGCTCTCTTGCCCTCGTTCCCTCTTGCTGCGCAACGCTCTTCCAGCGTTCCAACGCGCAATCTGACGGTGCTGCGTTGGCGCCACCGAATCGGCTCGCATGACAGGCGAGCCAGAGCACCGCGAAGTCGGGATAGAGCCGCTCCTCGAACAAGCGCTCGAGATCGAATTCCAGATAGGCGGGGCGCGTAAGGCTCGGGTTGTCCCGAAGGACTCTCAGCACCTTGCCGTTGGAGACGATTGCCCATAAGGCGGCTCCGGCGTTGAGATATTCCTGGGCGAGCACAAATGGCGAGCGGCGCCGGTGATCGTCGCCATAGCGCTCGGTCGGTTCGTCGAGGTCTTCGTCGCGCGCGGCGAGTATCAAGGGGACTCGCCCACCGGTCGCAGCGTGGCCGATGGGGAAGCGCCGCCCATCACGTTCCATTGTTCCCACGGGAACAAGGTCCTCGAAGCCGAGTACCTGGCGCAGGAAGGGCAGCAGGAATGCTTCTACAGTGATCTTGCGTGCATCACGCCCCTTGCCCGTTGGCGCCGAATAGAAGTCCTGCCAGAGTCCCTCGGCAATCCGGAAGTAACGTCCCAACTCGTCGCGCAACCGGAGCTTCTTCGGAATCCGGTAGTCGCTCTCGCTTTGCTCGGGCGCTCCGAAATGGGCAATTCGGGCGAGAAAGTCGCCGGGGAATAGCGCGCCCTCGATTCTTACGCTAGGAAAATCGAGCTCTGTCCGCCGACGTGCCACGGGTCAGGCGCCTTGCGCTGGAACGAGCACATACAGGCCAATTACGTCGATCGGCAGGCTGATCCTTACTGAGAAACTCCCCTTCGCGCCGCTTGCTTCCCGCACTCGCCGGTGGTCGGCGAGCAGCGCGTCCGCCCGTTCCTTGGCCGCGCCTTCCAGCATGGGCTGCCAGTCCTGGAGTGAGTCCAACGCCTCCCGGATATGCCGCTCCCGCAGCGCGGCGGGCATGTTCCGTGCGGGCGCAGCTTCGAGCAATGCCTTCGCTCTGTCAGCGCCAAGGAGGTCCGGCTTGGCGCCCGCGGCTATTGCCCAGGTGACCGCCTCCTCGCATAGATGCAAACGCTCAGCTTTGCGAGTGCTGACCGTGAGCTGATGGCGCAGCCGGAGCAGCAGGACGGTCGTTCGCGCTTTTACCGCTTCCGTGAAGACTGCACCGGAACGGTTCACGAGATCGTCTGTGGCGTCCGCTAGGGCGCGCTCCAGCAGGTAGTCGGCGAGGCTCGCCACCAACGGGTGGGTCCTGTGCACGAACCGAGCGCTACCTTCAGGCGGGTAGCTGAATCCTATGCTCGTTGTCTTCGCCATTCCTTCGGCGTGAAGCCGCTCTCGCACCGCGGGAGGCGTGTGCTCGACATGCAGGCGCCACTGCTTCCCCACCAGCTCCAGCGGAGCATTGAGCTTCACCAGCGCGCGACTCACGAACCGTTCCACATCGTCGTGGCTACCGACCGCATCCACGGTCTTCCGCCATTCGGGCAGCACATCCTTGGGCGTCAAGCGCCCCTGCGCGAACAGAGTGCGATTCCGTGCCGCCTTCTCCCGAGCGCTCTGCCATGCGCTCTCCATCTCGCGGACCGCATCGCCAAAGTCGAGGTTGATCTGCGGCGAGCTTCCTGTGCCTTTCCTGAGTAGGACGGCATTTAGAAGAGCCTGCGTGAGCCGTCCCTCGTCATCCGGCAACGGCACTAGAACACCCAGCTCCTTGCGAATGCTCTCGGCCTTGCGCAGGATCACCTGCAGCACGGCCCCGTCCACCGGGTTATCCGTTCCGTACAGCATGGTGGCGCGCACCTGCCTCGCGCCTTCGCCTTTCGGGTCCACGCCGCGCTGGCCGAAGCGGTCAACCCGTCCTTCCCGCTGCTCATGCCGTGTTGGGTTCCAAGACAGGTCGTAATGCACCACCGCGGTAAAGAGTTCCTGAAGGTTGACTCCCTCAGACAAGCAATCGGTCGCGACAAGGATTCTTTTCTCGTGATCGCGAAGCTCGCCCACCGCCTCCTCGCGCTCGCCGGACGCAAGCTCGCCCGTTACGGCAATGACCCGGCACTTCGCAAAGCGAGCACGTAGGTGCTCAGCGACATAGTGCGCGGTTGCGATATAGCGGCAGAACACTACGGGCAGGAAGCCGTCTTCCAGCAGCGTCTCCAAATGCTTGCTCAGCGACGCTAACTTGGGATCGTTCTTCTCGCCCATCAGCGATTCGGCGGAGACGATCAACTCTTCGAGGCGCGGGACATCCTCGATGCGGCCGGCTGGCTCAATGTCATCGGGCGAGAGCCCAGTCTCGGTTCCGTCCAACACACGCTCTCGGCCGAGGGTGTCCAACTCCTCTTCCGAAAGCTGCACTTGGCCGGTTTCGACTCCCTGCAAGGGGTTCTGAAGCCGCGTGCGTAGCGCCATGACGGCGGCGGCTGGCGAGGACGAGACGCAGCGCAGCAGCGCGAGCGCCGCCCACCAGCTCATCCTCTGGCGCTGGCGGGATTCGCCTTCGGCGCGCTGCACCAACTCGCGCGCGTACGCGAGCACCTCATCGAAGAGCTTCCCCCACTTTCCGGTCAGCCGATATGTCGCCTCGGCGGTGTAGCGTTCCGGAAAGCCCGCGGCTTCGTGCCACTCATCGATGTCCTTGCGCCGGCGCTGGACGAAGTGCAAGGCCAGCTTCTTGCGCAGGGGGTGCTCCGCGTCGCCCCGGAACTCCTTGAGCTGAGTGAACGCCGGATCGAGCAATCCGAGAAGGTTGTAAAACGCCTCGTCGTCGCCGCTGTGGGGTGTTGCCGTGAGGAACACCATGTGGCGGGATGCGTCCTCCGAAAGTCCTTTCAGCAGCCGGTAGCGCTGGTGCCGAACTTGGGCGCCTTGGGCGCAGGTGTGCGCTTCGTCGACGACGACGCATTCCGGGCAGGCACGCTGGAATTCGTCCCGGCGCCTGTCCGACTTGATGTAGTCAAGGCTCACGACGGTAAAGGGGTAAGCGTCGAAGAGCGACGCCCCGGCCGGCAATCCTCGCTCGAGCCTTCCCGCCGTGGAGGTATGGACGATCTCGG
The DNA here is from genome assembly GCA_023384005.1 of Burkholderiaceae bacterium. Taxonomy (GTDB): domain Bacteria; phylum Pseudomonadota; class Gammaproteobacteria; order Burkholderiales; family Burkholderiaceae_E; genus Quisquiliibacterium. The sequence continues at coordinate 17,353 of JAHDXY010000012.1, forward strand.
CACGGATATGGAACTTGGTGGCCAGTTCTCCCTGCCACTGCTCGCACAAATGCGGTGGGCAAAGGATCGCGAACCGGGTGATGTCGCCACGGTCGAGCAGCTCGCGAACGATCAGCCCCGCCTCGATCGTTTTGCCGATGCCGACGTCGTCCGCGATGAGCAAGCGGATGGTCTCGAGCTTGAGCGCCATAAGCAGCGGCACGAGCTGGTATGCCCTGGGCTCGACGGCGATGTTGCCGAAGCTCCGGAAGGGTCCTGCGCCATTGCGGAGCTTTAGCAGCAGCGCGTCGCGCAGCAGCAGGCCGGCGGCATGGTTGCCGTGCGGGCTCGGTGAGGGCAACGGAAAGCTTGCGTGCGCTACCGGCTTGCGCTCGAGCGGGAGATAAATGACTGTCGCATCCTCCTCGCCGCTGCCAAGGGGACGGACGTGCAAGGTCGTGTCCGTGGATTGCGGCAGCACAATCCACTCCCGGCCTCGCGCAGAGACCAGGCTGCCTGGCTGGAAGCGCGGCAGCGCGCTCACGCAGCGTCCTTCATCTCGCCGAACAGCTCACGGTGCGCGCCAAAAACCCCGTTCCACGTCTGCTCGTCGTCTGTGAATCGCACTACGACAAAGCCTGCATCGGCAAGCCTGCGATCGAGGCTCTCCTCCGGCTTCGGCGTGCCCAGCATCACCGCAGCTTGCCAGTCGTCGTAGTAGAAATCGGCTGTCACCTCCGCCGCTTCCAAGCGATGGTCTGCGCGATCCGGCTCGCGAAGACCGTACGAGCGAAGGGCCGCGATCCATTTCGCACGCAAGCCGTCGAACAGCGGCGCCGGACCGGGTGCCGGCGCCGCCTTGCCTATCGCAAGCTCTGCGCGCGTCAATCGGCACAGCAAATCCACGGCGCCCGGGTCCTGCCGGTCGATGCGCTCGTGATCGGGTTGGTTGTAGTACGAAAGCAGGCATCTGTAGCACCCTGCTTCGCAAACCGGCTTGCCATCCTCACCCAGCTCCTGGTCGACCGCGCCGCTGCTCCACTGTGCGATTCCTGCTTTCTTCCGATAGTGGGCAATATCGAGCGCCCGTTCGGCGACCGCGCGAAGCGCGCTTGCCTCAGAAACAAGCCGCGTCAGAGCGCCCGCGCCGCCCTCGGATGCCTCGTAGAGCAGGATCGCCTTGCGATTGTCCGAACGCGGCAGCGGCTCGGCCATCAGCTCGCTTTCTTCAAGTTGAAATACCGCTTCGATGCCTCGCTTCAGTGCGTATTGCAGGGCGGTAAGCGTGCTCTCCGGAATCTCCGCAGCCGCTCGGACGATCAACACGTTCCGGCGATCTTCGACATAGGGCACGATTCGCTGCGGCGGCGTCCGATCGTCGCCGCCTTTTTCATCGTCCTCCTCGCCCGCTTCGTCCACGCCTCCGCGCCAATGCCCAGTGACCGGGTGGATCTTGAAGCCGTGGATGCTCTTCTCCTTCCGCCTGCGCCAGCCGAGGTTCATGCGCCACACCGTCGCCGCCGGCCCGTATTGAAGCTCGAGCAGCTCTTCGCCGGATTCGGTCACCAGCGCCAGCGCGCGCTGCAGACGGTTTTCCTTAATGGCGAACTGCAAGGTTGTCTGGGTTTCGTAGCCCTGCCGCAAGCGCTCCTCCTCATTGGCGCTGATCCGATCCACGCGCCGGGTGCTGACGTTCTCAATGCGATACAGCTCGCGCACTTCGGGTGCGCCCGCGAGCAACGTATTGCACGCCACGCAGCGGTCGGCGCCCATCTGTTCCTGGAAGTGCCCATAGCCGCACTCGGGACAAACCCTTGCGTGGGTCGTAGCTAACTTGGCCCCCGTCGTTACCTGGTCGTCGGCCCCGATGTTGAGGATGGCGCGCGTGACCTTGAAGCGGCTGCCCTCGTGGTAGATGAGGCTGTACGGCCCGAATTCCGAAAGCGCGAGGAAGCGGGGCCTTGAGAGGAAGCTTTCCTTTCCGCCGCTTCTGCGCCGCGCCGGCACGTACGCCATCAGCGGCAAGCGCGGAAAGTTGTAGCCCGGCAGGAATCCCTGGCTCGCCAGATAACGATATGTGTAAAAGTCCGAATTGAGCCTCCGTCCCTCGTCGAGCAGTAGTTCCCGCTGACGGAACGCCTCGTTGTAGCGCTGCATCGCCTCCTTCCGCTCGCGCTCGGGCGTGGCATGATTGTTCGCGATCTTGTGGTTCAGCTCCATCTGGAGCGAAGTCGCACGGTAAAGCTGGCGCCACCGCTCCAGCGCCCGATCGAGGCTCTTGAATGCGTTGTCCGCGACACCTTCGAGCCATCCAGGCACGAACCAAGGCGCATTGCGCCCATCGAGCTCGTCCTTGAGCATGTCGAGCACGCGCCCGGAGCGACGCTTGGTCTCCGCCCGTGCCTCGCCACGGTCCATCGCAGTCGCAAGAGGAGGAAAAATGGGAAAGTTCTTCTGCGCCAGATCGATCATCGACTTCACGCTGTCCCCGAGCTTGGCGCCCGTCGCAGCGAGCCAGATCGCCTGCACGTGGCTTTCGAGCAGATCCCGATTCGCGAGATCGAGGGTCGGCGGATTGACCTGTCCGTAAGCCATGCGCGCCGGGTCATGGAAGAAATACTGATCGTGCGGGCTTTGCGACGCGCAGTAGGTAATCACCAGGGCGGGCTGGCCGGCGCGCCCCGCGCGGCCGCTGCGCTGCGCGTAATTCGCGGGCGTCGGTGGAACGTTCCTTAGATAGACGGTATTGAGGGCTGAGATATCGACACCAAGCTCCATCGTCGGCGAACAGAAAAGCACCGGCAGTCGCTCGAGATTCGGGACATTCGCTTTGTCACTGTCCTCGAACCGAAAGCGCGCCTCCCGCTCCAGTCGATCCTCGACCTCTACCTGCGCCGTGTGCTCGCGCGCTTCGAAGTCGAAGAGCTGATGGACCTCCGAACCAAGCATCTCCGCAACGTTTAGATACAACGCTCGGAAGAATCGATTGACCTGTGCGCGCTGCTGCTCTTTTTCATCGACAGCTTTCTCACGCCATACCAGCGCCGCCCCGTTTACCTGATAGCCCATGAGACCGAAGTCAGTTTCCTCGGCGCTGACAATGCCGTAGGCCTTAGCCGCGGCAAGCACCGCCTCGACGATCAACTGGTGCGACGCTTCGTCGATCCGGCCGAAATTCGGATTTCCCTTTCCCCAGAGGGATTCGCGCCTTATCTTGCCGCCAAGCCGGGAGCGCGAACCGCCCGGCACCAGCGCCGTTGCTTCTCGCCCGCGCGCATTCGAAGGCAACCGACGCGTGATGTAGATCCTGGCGGGCTCGGGGTTTTCTCCGTCCTCAGCGAAACCCCACGGCTCCCGCAGGCTGTTGTAGCTCTGCGAGCGCAGCTGCTCAAGCTTGTAGCGGTCGAGATACTGGGTCTTGATGCACAAGCCCTGGCGCATCTCGTCCAGAACGGTCCGCAGTACCTTGGCGCGCACTTCGATTGACGACTCCTTGAGCAACGGCGGTGCTGCCTTCCACAGGTCGGCATCGCGAGCCGCCGAATCAACGTCCAGGTAGTCGACTTCGAGAAGGCTGAGCTGCTCGAGGTTCGGGTTGTTGAACCGCCATCCCCTCCGCAAGTCGTAGAACAACCGGTACGCCAGCATGTCGCGCATCGTGTCCTGAACTTGGCGGCGGCCGGCGCCTCGGATATCGGGGTCCTGCATGAACTCGGCGCGCACTCCCCGGTCGTCACGCCCGAAGCCAATTGCGTCGAAAACAGCCGATGCCACGTCTTTCTCCGCCAGCGCCTTGCCGGGAGCGCGCTCGACCGCGAGGAGCAATCCGGCCCGCAGCAGCAGAACGTTCAGGAAATCGTTGAAGTGCCCTGCCTGGAGCGCCGCGTCCTGACGGTTGTCGGTGAAACCGAGGATCTTCTTCGCCTTTTCCGGAAGCTGGACATCCTTTCCGTGCAGGAAGCGCAACGAGGCGAGCGTCAGCATCGTGGTGGCGGAGCTCCGCCCCTCTCCACTCAACGCTGTCAGACGCAAGGCATCCTTTCCGGATGCCGTGTAGCTCTCTCCGCACTGCAAGCAAAACCTGAAACTGCCGGGGATATACCAGCCGGCAAGCGCCCCGCTTTCGCTCACCTTGCCCTCGGTATCCACCCGCACCCGCTTCGGCACGAATGGTTGCATCGAGGTCTTGAGCTTCGGCTCTTTACCGCTGTAATCGAACCATGTCTCCGGAAACCGTTCCAGCGCCTCATTCCAGATACTGCCGTCCACGTCCGGCATGAAGAAGCCATTCTCGACAGCTTCCTCCCCGGCAAACCGATCATCGATGTCGCGCACCGTAAGACGCGGCTGACTGCCTTCCAGCTTGCGCCATATGGGCAGGTACTCCTGCCCGCATTCACGGCAGAAATGCGCGTGGTAGAGCGGACGCGTCCGAGCCCCGGGGACGAATTGCTGGCCGTCGAGCGTGAGATACCGGGCGCCGGGTGCATCGAGCGAGCTGTACACGCGCCCCGCGCCCGAGATGAACTGATGCAATCTGAACGCGAATACGCCACGTTCGTAACCAAGCATCAGCAGCTTGGTAAGAAATACGCCGCAAAGCGTCCGATCGGCGCCCGAATCCTCACCCAGCCGCTTGCTCGCTTCCTGAATCGTGATCGGACGAGCGCGCACCCACTTGTTGTCGGGTTCGCTCCACTTCAATCCCAGTACCAATTCCACCCACACGGCCGCCGGATGCGCCTTCAGGGAGGAACTATCGATGTCGTCGCTCAAGCCGGAGCCAATGACACCAGCCAACTGCGGCTTGACCGCATCCACGTTCAGCCCGTCCGGAGTCACGCGCTGAAGAGTTTCGGTAATAACGCTGGCCGGCTTCACCTTCACCCCGAAAATCCGCGTCGCTACCTCGGATACGACCTCGTTCAACTTTCGCTTGCCGTCGTCAGATCCCATCGTGGCGGACGTACCAACGCAGACAATTTCCTCGGCAAGTGCCTCGCGCACGCGGCGCACCAGCATCGCCACGTCGGCACCTTGCCGGCCGCGGTAGGTATGCAGCTCATCGAGCACGAGGAATCGCATGCCTTTCGCGTTCGCAATTACCGCACGATCGCTCTCGTTCTGCCGCGTCATCAGCAGCTCGAGCATCATGAAGTTCGTAAGCAGGATGTCGGGCGGATTCGAAGCGAGGCGCGCTCGCTCGGTTTCGTCTTCCTGGCCGGTGTACCGCCCGAAGGTGAACGGCGCGGCCTCCGGCGTGTACCCAGCGAGGAACTTACGCAGCTCCTCCACCTGGCTGTTCGCCAGCGCATTCATCGGGTAGATCACGATGGCGCGGGTGCGAGGCTTCGGGTCCCTCTCCTTCTCTCGCAGTATGTAGTCGACGATCGGTATGAAGTAGCTGAGCGACTTGCCCGACCCGGTCCCTGTTGTCAGGACATAGCTTTCGCCGCCCTTCGCAAAACCGATCGCCTCTTGCTGGTGGCGATGCAGCCGAATTGAATTGCCGCCACCGGCTGCCGTCTTTCCCTGGCGGAAGATGCGCGCGCACTCCGCGTGCAAAGCACCTTGCGCGACAAGCTCTTCGACCGTATTGCCAGGCTGGAAGCTCGGGTTGATCTGGATGAGCGGCGCCGGCCAGTAGCGCCCGGACCTGTACTGCTCCGCTACGAACGCGCCTATGTCGCCCGCGAGAATGCGTGTGAAGCTACGCGCAAAGTCAGCGTAGTCCGCGATCAATCGGTCTCGGAATTGGAATACGTTCATTTTTTCCCTGCAAAGCCGGTCTGATGACCAGTCGGCCAACGCCTTTTTGTCCCCCGCAGTGTATTTTGCCTTGCAGCCGACAACTAGGCGAGGGCCAATGGTTTTCGGCGCGCTTACCCGCTAAGCGGGCACCGCGTATTCGGTGTACGACCCCTAGCCGGGCTGGACCTCAAGCTCAGGCACCTGGAGCGCTCGCGGCAACACCTCGACCTGATCGATCTCGCCGATTTCGCGCCCGTCCGGCACCGCCTTCAGTTCTTTGAAGCGCCTCGCCGAGACCAACACCCGACTTTCGAGCGAAGCGACCGCCTTGTTGTAGGCGCCCACCGCGTCGCCGAGGTTTTTGCCGACCTTGCTCCAGTGGCCGGCCATGACGGAGATCCGCTCGTGCAGGTCGCGGCCGAGGTCGCTGATCTCCTGCGCGTTGCGGGCGAGCGCTTCCTGTTTCCAGCCGTAGGCGATGGCGCGCAGCATCGCGATGAGTGTCGTCGGCGTTGCCGGGATGACCTTTTCGCCGACTCCAAACTCGATCAGCTCCGGGTCCTGCTCCAGCGCGGCGGAGAAGAACATCTCGCCGGGGAGGAAGAGGACTACGAGCTCAGGCGTCGGGTCGAACTGCTCCTGGTAGGACTTGCGGCCGAGCTTCGTCATGTGGTCGCGCACCTGGCGCGCGTGATCGACGAGCTTTTGCGTGCGCAGCTCGTCTTTCTCGGTCTCCATCGCTTCGAGGTAAGCGGTGAGCGGCGTCTTCGCGTCCACTACGATGTTGCGCCCGCCCGGAAGGCGCACGACCATGTCCGGCCGCAGGAGTCCGTCCTCGCTCAAGACGCTCACCTGCTCGATGAAGTCGCAGTGCTCGAGCATCCCGGCCATCTCGACGACCCGGCGCAGTTGCAGCTCGCCCCAGCGCCCGCGCGCGACCGGCTGGCGCAGGGCACGCACGAGGTTCGAAGTTTCTTTGCGCAGGTCGCCCTGCCCCTCGGCAAGGGAGCGCACCTGCGTCGTCAGCGCCTGGTAGGCGCCTTCGCGCATCTTTTCGATCTCGTGGATTTGCCCGTCGAGCTTCTCCAGCGACTGCTTCACCGGCCCGACCAGCTCCTGGATGGCCTGCTGGCGCTTTTCGAGGTCGCCCTGCGCGCCTTGCTGGAACTTGCCGAGGGTTTCCGCCGCGAGGTCCAGAAACGACTGGTTGTTCGCCTGCAGCGCCTGTGCCGACAACGCGCGAAACGCGCTCGCGAGCTGCTCCTGCGCCTGGTTGAGAACGCCGAGCTTCTCGGCCAGCATCGCCCGCTCCGCCTCCAGCTCGGCCTTTAGACGGGCGTTCTCGACCTTCAGCTCCGCATTGGCGTCGTCCTTGGCCTCGGCGGCGCGCGCGGCGTCGCTGAGCGCGGCCTCGAGCTGCGGTACGCGCAGAGCCAGTTGCTCGGCTGCTGCCCGTTTCTGCGTCTCGGCGCGAAGCGCCGCCTCCACCGGTTCGCGCGCCGCTTCAAGTTCCGAGACTCTCTTCTCCAACCTCGCAACTTCGGCGTCGCGCCCAGAAAGCCGTTCGATCAGCGCTGCCCGCTCCGATTCCATCCCAGCCCGGCCGCGCTCGAACGCGCTATTCGCCTGCTGGCGCAGGAGAAACCACGCCCCAACACTACCGAGCAGCAGTCCTGCGGCGATTGCGAGAAGGCTTTCCACGGGGCACCTCGTCGAGTAAGGCCGCTGGACCGGCCGGTCGACCCACTATAAGGGCCGGGTGTCTCAGAGGATGAGCCTGCGGCCCTCCAGCCTCAGTCGCGGGGGATGCGGCGGTAGCGATGGCCGACGGTAATCACGGCCCCGTCCGACCCGAGGATCGCGTAGGTCCGGCGAAGCCGCTCCGCCTCCCGTGCTGCAGCCGGGCTCTGCCTCGCCAGCCGCGCCCGGGCGGCCCTGTCCAAGAAGACAATCTCGCGGCCACGATCGACGTGAGCCGTCCTGCCGAAGTCGAGCAGCGCCTCGAGCGCCTCTGCCCGGATGCCCCGCTGCTGCATCCGGCTGCGCGCGTGCGGCGTGAGGTTGGCGGACATCACGGCCTCGCTACGCCATCGCAAAACCCGCTAGATGAACGATGCGGCCGTTGGCGACGAGCGCGCCGCCCGACACCTCGTCTCCCGTCAACCGGATGTCCTCGCCTTCGCCGAGCGCCGGGAAGCGTTCGGCCGCTGCGGCCTGCATCGCTTCGAGAAAGCGGTGCACTTCCGCGGCCGACGGTGCGAGCGTCTTTCCAGCCTCCGTCTCGATCGCGTCAAGGGCGTAGCTGCGCACGAGCTTGTCGAGATAGCGGGCGAATGCAGCCGCAGAATCGAAGAGTTCCATTCCGATCGGCTTGCCATCGACAGCAATGACCGCGCCGCGCTGGCCAGGCTCGGAGCGGAAGGCAGTGGCATATCCGCTCAGCCGCGGCGCGCTTTCCTCATATACGTCCGCCATGGCGAGCGTGCCGGACTCCACGCGGCAGAACGCCGCCTTGTCGGCGACGTCCGCCCATACCTGCGACTGATTGGACCGCCGGTCCCGGTTGACGCGCAGGGACTCCGTGACCTGTCGCACCTTCTTCGCGCGCGCCTTCGCGAACAGGGATCTTCGCGCCGACCGGAACTCGCGGCTGTGATACGACCAGCGCCCCTGCTCGACGCAGGAAACAGGAATGACCAGCTTCTGCCGGCTGCCCACCAGGACGCTGAGATTGAGCACCCGGTTTTGCTTCGCGCCGACCAGCTCGTCGCCATCGACCAGAAGGATTCTCTCCGCCGAGTCGTTCTCGAAGGACAGCTCCGGCACCCGTCCGTCGGCAGACACTTCGGTCACACGGGCGAGATTCCGCTCCAGGGCATCGTCGAGGAGCAGGTAGTCGGACAGCACCTTCCGTTCGTCGATAAGCGGGAAAAGCGCGAGGTTGAGGTGAACCTGCGGCGAACCGAGCTTGAGCCCGGTGAATGATTGCTCGATTTCCTGCGCGGTTTGCATGAACGCCTTCTTTCAAAAGAGAGAGGCGCCCAGTATCGGAGCGCTGGTGGCTCAAGGCGTGAGCCCCCGAAGGAAATCTCGCGCTATGAAACGCCTAATCCGGCCGCGCTCACCGCATGAACCGTGCTGTCACTTCACAGTCGGTGGCTCTAAATTCACATAAAACTCGCGGGACAGCTTCGCCAGCTCGGCGGGCGCCACGGTTCGCTTGAGATGTTCGAGCAGATCCTCCTGCCGCGGCTGGCCGAAGACCATCCGGTAGACGGCAAGGGACCCGCGCAGCGCAGGCAGCCTCGCCGCCTCCCGGCTGAGCGGCAACGCAGGCGCATGACGCTCGATGTACGCGCCATCCTCGATCGGGAAGACCCAGTAGGGGACGATTTCGGAGCTGTGCCCGGCATGCTTTTCCGCATACTCGAACAGTCCGCCCCACGGGTTGACGCCCGGTTTCGCCGCATGTCCGTTCTTGCGGACCAGGCTTGCGACATTTTTCCTGACAGCATGCCCCTTGTAGCGGTGAACCCTGCCTTCGCGCTGCTCCAGATCGACAGGATTGCTCGGCAGGTTCCAGTGGACAACCGCATGGCAGTAGGGATGGAAGTCGAGCCCTTCCTGCCCTATGGACGTGGTGACGCAAACGAACGGCCAGAATGGCGAGTTGAAGGCGGCACGCACGCCTTCTTTGCGGAGCAGCGTTTCTTCGCGCTCCCCGCCGCGCTCATCTCCGTAGCGCATCGCAAATCGCGCTCGCGCCCGCTGATTGTCGATAGTTACGCGTCCATCGCTGGAAGCCCTGACCCAATCGACGCCAGGTGTCGCGGCTCGCAGCCCAGCAGAAGAGGCGATCTTGTCCGCGAGCTGCCGCGCGGCTTCTATGGGCGGCGCGTCGGTCAGACCTTCTGACTCGACCAGAACGTGAACATACTCGTCGAGCACACTCTGCAAGCAGCCGGCCGCGCAATACTCAAGCGCTCGCCTCCAGTACGGTTCCGCGCCGTTCATTCCCCGAATCAGGGCAATTACCTCGGGAGTGTTGAACAGGCTCCGAAACCCCCATGCAGTCCTGCCAGCCGAATGCCTTAGAGCGGGATCAGTGTGCGCCGCTCCCAACGTATGCCCCAGCGCGCGAAGGGCGCAATTCGCCGGTCCTGCGATTGCGATGAGCGCTAGAAGCTCGGGCAAATCCTCGGGCACGCGACCCTCCGGTTTCGCCTTCCCGAGCGCAAATTCGGCCGCGTAGCCGACGTGTTCCAGCCAGCCTTTTCTCTCTTCCGGATCTGAGGACCACGCATCGGCCAGCGACGCAGGATTTGCAAACCATCCCTCCGTCGCTTCCCGATCGTTATGGCGATCGAGCATGATCGGCGCGGCCCAATACCACGCCTCGTCTTCTGGCCCGGTACGTCGTGCGCCGGCCGTCAGGGGCGATAGCAGCTTCCGAATTCCGCCGGCAACCTTCTTGATGACTGCTTCGAGGGTCTCAGTCGCCACTGTCGGTACGGCTCCGAGCGGATCGCCCAGGCCAGCGAGCCTCGTACTCGGATACAGCAGTGAAAGGACCGGCATGCCCGTAAGACGGCCTTCCGACCGCGTGAACATGAGGAGCGGTCGCCGCCGTTCCCGAGCTTCGAGCGTATTGGTGGCCGCGGCATCAAGGCTTTTCATCATGCGCCGCTCCACTTCGTAACTGAGCAGCACGGAGACAGCGCGCGGAACCACGTTCCAACTCGAAAAGATGAGCCGCTTCGTCATTACCTTTGCGGCCACGCCGCTGAAAGGCTGGCCGAGCCGGTAGTACGGGAATGAAGGCGGCATCCACAGCAGCCGCCACCATCCTTCTCCAATTGTCTGTTCGGCCAGCCGCTCCAGCGCTGCATGGCGCGGGTCAATCTCCTCGTAAGCGCGCCAGGCCGAGGCGTCGAGCAGCGCGCTCCGGGACGCAGCGATGGCGCGCGAAACAGCTTCGCCACCGCCGTTCTGCGCGACATCCCGAAGCAGGCCCTTAAGCTGGTAGTTGTCCGGCTCCATGAAGTTCAAGAGATATGGGCTGGCCTTCCAGTACTCGGTCACGTCGGTATGGCCAAGCGCGTCCGCCAGCCGGCGTGTAGCGAGGTAGCTCTCGATATGCTTGGGAAGCACTTGAACCGCGGGCGTCGCGACCTCGCGAAGCATCCCGCTTCGATCGGCCGTGACCGCCAGCTTCTCCGTCCGGCACATCACTCGTCGCAGCTCGGCTTCGAGCTTCTGCTTTATCTCGCGAACCGGTTCTACGCCGTCCTGACCTACCCGTGCGCAAGCCCTGCCATATGCAGCCAGAAGCTCCTTGCTCGCTTCGGTCTCCTTCTCATCGACTTGCAAGAATCGCAACGTCTCCACGAAATCCTTGTAGTGGTCGTCGGACTCCGCTTCCTGACCAAGTGTGTACATCTTGTACGGCGTCGCCGAGAGAAGCAGGACCCGCGCGTCCTCCCAGGCGAACAGGTGCCGCGCCAGGTCACCTGCCGGATTGTCCGGACGAAGAAGATCTTTGAAGCGCTGGAACTCGTCCAGGATGATGAGATCGGGTTCGAGAGCGCGTACGCACACGGCGGCAAGCAGCGACCGCATGTCGCCAATGAAGGCGTTGCGGGCCTCCCTGTCCTCGGCGGGAATGTGCTTTTTGCTCCACGCGAACCTGGCGCACAGATCACGGAAATTGCTCTCGTGAGTTGGTTTGCCGGCCTCCCGTGCACGCGCGCCCTCCTGGCGGAGCTGCTCGCTGAACGCCTTCGCCAGATCGCGGTCGATCGGCGCGTCTCGCTCGCACTGCCGAAGCCAGTCGCGGAACTTATCCTTATCCGTAACGCCGCCCTGCATCAGGTTCTTGGCCCCCGTACCCTGCGCAATCGACGGCCACGTCCACCGCAGCAGCCAGTACAAAAGGAGCCGCTCGTCCACCAGCCCGCCACGGTTCCCCAGATGGAACGACGTTTGCGGCGTGAATGAGACGAAGTTGAGACGATTCGCCGAGAGCTCCTGGACCTGCTGGGGCAACAAAGTAATGCGAGAGGCGAACTGAAAGTCTGGTTTGCCCGTTACATTAAGGCGGCTGATGTTCTGCCGGGCGATGTCGGCGTTCGAGCAGATGTATATCACGTCGATGCGCTTCTTCCCGGCTTTGCGCAGCCGTTCTATCGCCCTGGCGATAACGCCGCGTGCTACGAGCGTCTTGCCCAGTCCGACTTCGTCGGCCAGCAGGAATCGGCGCGTCGCGCCTTTGCCGTACAGGCGCTCGTAGACGTATGCCACCGACTTGCGTTGAAATCCTTTGAGCGCACCGAGAACGCGCTCGGCGTCAACGGCATCAGGCTGCGACACGTCCGCCCTGCTTCCGAAGGTTTGCGTCCGCGCCCCGCGCGGCGCGGATGGCGCTCCAGAGCATTACAAGCTCTTCTGGAAGAAGTTGCCTGCCCTCCTCCGTCTTTTCGAGGTCTTGCACCAGCCGCTCGATGTGATCGAGGCGCGAAGGATCTTCGGCCAGCGTCCGAAGCAGCGGTTCGAGGAGCGGTATGCCGAACGAGCCGAGCGAATTCCAGTCGCCCCAGCTTCCTCCTTTTCCCTGTCCGTCGCCTCGCAGGTCAAGATCAGCGCCCTCCAGCAGCATCAACAGATAGCGCAGAAGCCGTTCGCGATTCGAGAGCATCGCGAGCAGCAGCCGCGCGTCGCGATCCGCCGGTGCGCCATCCAACGGCAGCTTGAGCACGAACTCCTGCGTCAATTTTCGGCTTTTCTCGCTGGCAGTAACGGTGACCGCAAAGAAAGCCGTCAGAGATTCGAACGCGAGCGATTTGAAAGAGGCGAGTTGCCCGCTTATGCGCGTGAATCGCACCCCGTTGTCAGGTGCAAATGACACCGGGCGGATCGCGCACTCGACGCCTGCCGGAAGTGGCGCAGCCGCAGCTTCGGCCGATTCGACGCGCACTCTGAACGTCCGTCCTTCGGCATCGGCTTGGCAGTAAGCGATCAGGCGTGCGTCAACGAGCTGACGGCGGACTTGATCGATTGTCCGTTCCAGCCTCTTCTCGACCTCGTCGGGCTTGCGCTCGATTTCCGCACGCCTGTATGGAACGAGCATGTCGATCAGGCGGACCCGCTTGTCCTGCTGGCCCTTCTGAGCATCCTGGCGGAGCAGCGAATCGATCCCAATGTCGGCTCGCTTGCCACGCAGTTCCACCAGGAATTCGACATTCGCGGAGAACGCCGCTTCCGTGGCGTTGGCTGAGCCGGTCCAGAGTCGCGCGTCCCAGCCACAATCCGCTACGTAGAACTTTGCGTGCAGACCACGCAAGGATACCGCGGACGGCTCCACCGTGATCTCACCGTCGGAGTTCTCCGCTGGACCTGAAGCAGTTTGCGACTGAGCTGCCTCGTCTTCGCGCAAGTCCGACTCCGCCGCATCTGAGAGTACGTAGCATGACTCGATATCCTCGAACGCAGCCGCCGCCAAGAAGTCCAGCTCCTCCGGCCGCGAAACGAGCGCACATACGTTGCTCTGTTCCTTCACCCAGTCCAGAAACGTCTTGTCTGCGAAGGGTGACATGACGAGCAGTCGATCCGTGCGCCCCTCGAACGGCCACACGTCTTTCGCATCCACACCGATCGGCCAGAACACGAGGTCGTCGGCGTAGTTGCTGAAGCCCGGTGGAACCTGGAACTGGACTCGCAGCAGTTCTTCCGAAATCTGCACGATGTCTTTCGCTCGACGCGCGTCTACTGGCCGGCATGCAAGGTCGGGCAGAGCCCGAACGAATGCAGCCAAGGGCCGATTGCTGCGGATGACTTGCGGTCGATCGCGTATCAGCTCGCCATCGAGGGCGAGCATGGTGTCCCAGGAGCGGTCGAACGTGAGGTTTCTCGTCCCGCACAAGAGGCGATACTTCACCGCATTGGGGTCCGGCCGCTCGTGATCCTCCGCCGCCCGCGGATCGCGCAGGTCCGCAGAGTACCGGACGACCGCAACCTTCGGATGGAATACGCCTCCATTCCTGCGCGCCTTGGCCTCGATTACCGATTCCTCCAGGTATCCGAAAAGTAATTGCCCTCTTCGTGGCGCCGCGATGCAGCCTCCTTGGCAGAAGACGCTGATGCGGCCTGCGTGTCTGCGAAGGGCTTCGAGCAGGGCAACAGGGTCCACCCGCCCTGCCTCGTTGATTCCGTCGCCGGACGCCAACGTGAACGACAGCGGCAGCGTCAACAACGCGACCAGATCGAGGGTGTACGTCGTCGCAATGACTTGATCGAGCCGAAAGCCGGCGGGGGCGCGCAGCGCCTCGGTAAAAACGGTGCGATCGGCGGCATCGAGCATTTCAGGTCGCCTTCGCAGGTTTGCGGATCAGGTCCTCGAGGATCTGTCGCACGGGTCTGCCCCATCGGTAGTCAAGTTGCCCCGCCCCGGATCGCCCGTTCCACAGGTCGAGCGCCCTCGGATTTCCGAGCCGCGCCCGCCCCCGCTTCAGGAATGACTCACGCAATCGGATCAGTTCGTGCAGGCTGCGGTCGGAAAGGATGCTTTCAATCCGGCGCGCTGTGCCGATCGCGCCCTGCCATGTTTCAACGAAGGAATAACTTGGCGGCGGTACCCTTGCCCGCCATGCGGCGAGCAACGCCCAGAAGCGCGGGCGGTTCCATTTCGCGAATCCGTCCGCCCGTTGCTTCAGCGCCTCCCACCATTCGGCGAGCCACTCTTCATATTCCTCGACCAGGTCCTCCAAATCCTTTTCTTGCGCGAGCATCAGGTTATAGAGCAGCGAGGCCCCGTGCATGGACTCGGAGAAGTTGCGCGCGTGCTCGAGCTCCTCGCTGAGCGCTTTGGGCAATTCCGCGGGTGGCACGTGTTCCCACGGAAAATCCGTGCCATTCGGCCGCCTCCCTACATGAATCAGGTGAGCAAGCAGCGAATCCGGAGCGGCGAAGTTCATCCGATCGGACAGGTATCTCGCTTCCTCGCTAGTGATCGCGAAGTCGGTGGCATCCAGCCATCCCTCAGGCGGTTGTGGGAGCTCGGCGTCCCACAGCACCCGGCTCGCGTTTCCGACCGGCTCCCCGTCATCGTTTCGCTGCGCTTCCGACGTGGTTCGCAGCTCCCTCGCGTAATCGGCCTCCGAGCCGTCGAACCGCAAAACCCCCAAGCGCCGCAAGCCCTGCCAGTACACGCTGCTCGGCAGGCGCTGGACGTTTCCGCCAGCCCTGTAGCCAATTACGCCGAGCGCTTCGCCGCCTTTCATGAGGCTTTTACGGAGCTGGTCCTGCATCTGCCGCATCCGCTGTCCGAAGCGTTCTGGATCGCGATCCGCCGGCTTCAACATGCGGAACAGCCAGGGAACGAAAAGGAAATAGCGTACCCGGGTTTGAATCGTGCTCGTGCCCGGGAACAGCCGGTCGGCGAACGCATCACGGATCACGCCAAGACCAAGCTCGTCTCGCGTATCGTCTTCGCGGAATAGGTCGACGGCGTCGAGCGCCCGCTTGCGGTCGCGGTCCGAATAGTCGAGCCAAGCGAAAGTAGACGCCACAGTTGTGTACCCCGGTGGCAGCGGAAACTTCCCCGCGCTAGTCAATGCTGGACCATGCGCGGCCCCCTGCACACCGAACTTTATCCCCTCAGTAGTAAGACCACCAATTGCTGTTCATTCTCTGGGCGTCAGCACTGCTCCATCAGGAACCGCGCAAGTCGCACCATTGCGAGCGTATCGCGCGCGCAATACGCCGTGAGATCACGCTCGATGCTTTGCCGGCGCTCCGGGAGCGTATTCGGGTGAATTGCTTCAAGGTAAGCAACCTGTGCCTGCCCTCCCTCCTGGACTTCCCCGAGGGCAGCGTAGTCCAGCTCGGGCGCAATCGTCGGGATGACGGACTTGATCGACCACGAACCCATCATCTGCGGGTGGTAGTAGCTGCGTTCCGCCAACGGTCGCAAGTCAACAATGCGGTTCATGATCCTGCCGATGCTCTCCGCAAGATCGGGAAAACGCACCACGGACTGCGCAAGAATCGTCCGCTCGAAGCTGCTGTAGGAGAATACTGGCCCGCTCGTTCCGAGACAGCCGATCAGCGATTCCGCGAAAGTGCGCATCGGCGGCCGGCCGGAAAGGTCCAGGAAGCCGCGTTGCTCGAGCGACCCATCCGACTTCTCCAGGTGGCAGGACCATTGGAAGGGAAGCTGTTCGTAGGGGCGCGTGCCCGCCCAAATCGGCACCGCCATCTGAGCGGTCTCGAAATCCACGTAGTACCGCGGGTAAGGAAGCGCTGCGACCTCAGCCCCCGCGCCCCTGACGATGTCCGCCTGCCCGCTGATGGTCGCCCGCCACACTCGCAGGTGATTGGCGGACTTCAGCATTCCCTCCGGCACCTCGCGCAGGTCCCGATGCCCCGCCTCGCGCAAGGCCACGACCGTCTTCCCGCCTCGCGGCAGAATCTCCACCGGAAACGCCGGTCTGCCAGCCGAGCAATGCCCCTGAAACGGGCACTCGAACGGATCGGTGCAATGGGCGCCCATTTCGACGGCTGGCATGGCACCGTCGAGCACGCGCGAGAACTGCTCCACCCAGCCCGGCACCTTGCCCACATCTGGTCCGACGGCCACGGACACATCCGTGTCGCGCAGCAGCCCTCCGTACTGCCCTTCGCCCTGGTACACGAACGCGTTGTCGATGTGCGTGACGAAGGATCGAGACAACCGCACGCCCGCGCCGCGCAGCGTCCACACTTGGACCGCCACGTCGGGCTGGTGGTAGTCCTTCACCGAGGTCGACGATTTCACTTCCCGCAGCTCTGCGTCGCCCGCGCGCCGCGACAAGATGTCCGCGCGAATCAGAACGCCTCCATGAGCGACAGCGGCTTCGAACAACACCTTGTCGCCCGGCATGGCAAGTTCCCGCTCGGTCGCCGCGAGCGCCGCGTTCAGATCGTCGTCGGCCATGAGCTTCCCGCCGGGCTGCAGCGTGCGGGCAACGTCTCCAACCTCATGCCCGACCTGGAAGCGATGCTCCGTCGCGGCATCGACTTCGGCGAGATCCGGCCGGTGCACCTGGAGGTACAACCGCTTCGGGCATTGCAACCCGTTCAGAATGCGGGACTTGGAGAGCATCGATCTATTTTGCGGGGCTCACTGACTCACAGCGTGAGCCTGCGCTAGCTGTAGCGCTCGGCTGCTTGCCTGTGCAGCTCCCTAACGCGCGCTCGCAACGCGGCCGGCTCGACGACTTCAGCATCCGGTCCGAACTTCAATATCTCCATGACCAGCTCGCGGTCGTCGGAATATGGGATCTCCAGGATGTAGGTGCCATCCTTCTCGACGCGCGCGCGCTGCTTGGGGTGCCATATCTGCGCGGACACCCACCGTGCCGATTGCGGCGTGAACTTCAGCGTCGCCCACTGGACGTTGCGGCCTGCGAAGATGCCGTATCCGCTCGCCAGGTGCTCATCGAGCTCGGCCTTCGCTATTTCCTTCGCGCGAGCATCGCGAAGCATGGCATCGCGGATCGCGTCCACCGCGAAGCTGCGCAATCCCTCGCGCATATGGCAGTACGCATCCACGTACCAGTTTTCGCGGTAGTGAATAAGTCGTTGCGGCGATATCTCCCGCTCCGTCTCGCGATCGTCGGCGCGGTTGTAGTGGCGAATCCACACTCGGTTTCGTTTGAGCACGGCTGCGGCAATGACACTGAAATGCGCGGTCTTCGACTCCCGCCGCCCCGGCTGAAAGATGCGGATTCGCTTTTCGACTTCCTCCCAGGAATGATCGCCTCGGCCAAGGATCGCGCGCAGCCGCTCAACCAGCGGTGTCACCTGTCCGTCGAGCAGTCCAGGCTGCAAATTGCCCAGAAGCTGCAGCGTGCTGAGCAACGCATGAATCTCTGCCGCGCTGAACCACAAGCCCGGCAGCTCGTAGCGAGGACCCGAGCGCGGCTTCCCGAAGCGATACCCGTTGACATCGCGGTCGTAGTCGATCGGCGCGTGCAGCCGGTCGCGCATGTAGTCGAGATCGCGTCTGAGCGTCGCGCGCGATACGCCTATCGCCTCCCTAAGCGCCGCGAACGACACGACCTTGCGCTCCTTCAAGAGCTGGTCGATTTTGTAAAACCGCTCCGTCCTGTCCACCCCGCCCCCCTTGGCCGGTCCATCTTACTCGTATGGTGCCCGTACCGTGCTTCCGTTGCCACGATTCCCCTTTCGTTCCGCCGCGATCCAACGCTGCCTCTCATGATGGAACTTAGCCGCCCTGCCGCCTGATGGCTGCAAGAGGCGCGCGGCGCCTCTCCTCCTCTTGGTTGCGGCCCAAGGGTGCGGCCAGCGCCGAGCCGACATTGAGACGTCCATCGAGGCTGCGATTGGCGCGGCTGAGATAATCGAATTGAGACTTCACATGGCAACCATTGGCGCTTTCACGAAGACCAAACGCGGGCTTCATCGGCACGATCTAGACCGACGGCCTCAAAGCCAAGGTCGCGATCGCGTGGGTCGAGAAGCGCGGCGATTCCGCTCCGGACTATCGCGCGTCTGTCGGCAAAGTGGAGATTGGCACAGTTGGTCCCGCAGAAGTCTTGCTGCGAATCTCATTAGCGTAAAGGTCTTATGCACGGGCGCGCGGGCGGCGCTTATCACGCACGCAACGCGCGGCGGTGGATAAGCCCGCACGCGGCGGGCTGTGAAGATGACTACGGATTCATTCGCTGAGTGAACTTTCCGAACGTTAGCGCGGCCTCGGCGAGATTCCGGGTCGCAAAATACTCGGCAGACTCGCGCGAAAATGGAACACCTCGGTCTTCGGTACCCAGGTAAAAGCCCGCCTGTGATTCGAGGACTGTCACGGGTAATTCGACTCCGCAGATTTCCTTGGCCAATTTGCCGATCATGGTTTCGCTCCCAACGGATTAAGGCTTGTGAAATGGCCGTGCCAACTCGCACGGGCAGGATCGCCGCTAGAGCTGCTACCTGCTATAGCGACGGAATCGACGCCTTTGACGTGCAGATCGAAAAACGCAGGTTGAGCTTGTTTCGACATGATGGTCTCCTCTTGAATGAAAAATGGGGAGACCACCCCCTTGCCGGGGATGGAACTCCCCGATAGGGATGAAGCTACTTACAACTACCTCCAAACCTTGCGGTCACCGGCTCCCAGGAGATCAGACCGGTTTCAGTTAATCATTGGCGCTCGGGCGCATTTCGTTGGCGCGAGCAGTACGGATTGCATCTATATTACGTGACAGCGCTTGCCACATTTTGGTTCCAGGTCAGCGCGTCGATCCTGACCGAATAACACGATCACGATCGGAACAAGTCTTATCCACGGTCGCGCGGGCGGCGCCTCTCACGCACGAACGCGCGGCGGTGGGTAAGCTGCCCGCGTCAACCCTTGCGGTGCAAGGTCGTTAGCAGTGCTGACAGGCACTTTCCATGTCTGCGGAACTTGCGCGATGATCCGGTGGTCACATGCACATCGCGGCGATCGCCGCAGTACGCGCGTTATGAGTTCGCCACAATGCGCAGGATCGCCGGAGATTGGAAATCGGTTTACGCTGGCTGAGTCAGCCCGGTTGATGCCCGTAATCGCATCGCCCTTGCTCGCAAAGACGAGCGTGAAAGCCGGTCTCATCTCCTGAAAACCGGCAGCCGCAAGGCTCGGGGATACGTGTCAGACCGCAGTAAACATCCAGGCAGCGAGCGCCGCTCTGCCGCAGCAAGGCTTCGCCCGCATTCGCGTACGACAGCCCTACTCCACTGCCCTAGCGGCACCATCTGTTTCAATCGGCAATGTTCTGCGCCAGTCGCGGCGCCGTGCGACATGCACGCGGCAGCTTCAGGCCGGCGGATCGTAGCGGGACCAGTCAATACGGGTGCTGCTGCAATCCTGGCTGCGTAACTGCGGCAGCATCTCTGCGCCAACCGCATCGTCACTACAAAGGCGCCAGCCGGTAGTGACGATGCGCACGATGCCCCAGCCATCAAGGACTTATCGATGGCTGGCGCAAGTGACAACCCCACGTGACGGGCTCCCTGACCCGTCGTCATTCACGGCCGCGCAATGCGGTCCGTCCTCACGCCCGCTCCCCGCGGGCTCAGTGCAATGCCGCGCTGAAGAAGCGCCCCTCCGAGCCCTGGGTCAATGGCTCAGATCGATGAATCGACTTCCCACAGGAAGCTGCATCGACGCCAATGCCGCGTGCCGCGGCGGCAAGCAGCAAAGAAACGGCACGAAACGGGAGTGGTGTCCCGAGTCCCTTGTAGATCCCGATACGCCAAGCGTTCGGGACGGACAGAAACACTAACCGGACAGGTTTCACACACCAGCAGCAGCGTAAAGGGCGGAAGGAAAGGGGCAACAAAGGGAAAAAGGGAATGAACCTGGCGAGGAGCGGGTGCGGGACCTGAACTACGAGCTGAAGCAACTCTGCCGTCGAAATCGAGACGGCAGCTTCGCCACGCAGCGCGACCGCGAGCGCGTGCTGGACCAGATCGCCAACCAGCTCCACGACTGGGGCTATCGGCACATGGGTGCAGCGAGCCTGAAGTCAAAGCACGTCGAGCGCCTGGTCGAGAGCTGGAAGGCAGCGGGTCTGGCCGTTGGGACAATCAAGAATCGCATGGCGGAGCTTCGATGGTGGGCCGAGAAGATCGGCAAGGAAAAAGTCGTCGCCGGCGACAACTCGCACTATGGGATTGGCAAGCGACAGTACGTCAGCAACGTCAGCAAGGCGCGCGAGCTGACGGCAGGCGATCTGTCGAAGATCAGCGACCCCTACACGCGGATGTCGCTGCAGCTGCAGGCTGCGTTCGGATTGCGGCGCGGGGAGTCGATCAAGATCCGCCCCGAGTGGGCCGATCGCGGCGACAAGCTCGTGCTGAAAGACACCTGGACCAAAGGCGGGCGGGCGCGGGAAATCCCGATTCGCAACGAGGAGCAGCGCCGGGTGCTGGACGAGGCGAAGCGCTTCGCCGGCAGGGGCAGCCTCATTCCGGCCGACCAGCGCTACGTGGAGCAGCTCCGGCGCTTCGAGCACCACTGCGATAAGGCGGGCATCAACGGCGTGCACGGACACCGCCACCACTACGCGCAGACGCGCTACCGGGAAATCACCGGCTGGGCCGCGCCCGCTGCCGGCGGGCCGCGGTCGAGGGCACTGACGCCGGCGCAGCGGGAGCTCGACCGCGAGGCACGGCTCACTATCAGCATGGAGCTGGGTCATGAGCGCGAGCAAATTACCGCGGTTTACCTTGGTCGATAAATAGACGCCGGGAGGGACGCCGACGCGGCTGTGAGCACTGCTAACAGCGAAGACGAGGCGCAAAAAAAATCGGTACGGCTTTTGGCCGCACCGATTGAGAAACCGCCCTGACAGACGATTGATGGACACTGGAACCGGATCGGGGATCCGGTTGCGGCGATCACGCTGCTTCCGCAAGTTCCTGCCATTCGCTGGATGGAAGCTCGATCAGCTTGCCGCCCAGCGCTTCGAACTCCGTCGCCCTGTCGTAGTCCTCGACGTCATGCGAGAAGTGCGTGACGGCGTTGACAAGACCATAGGCGGAGAGGTCGCCTTGCACAATGAGCTGCCGCAGCACGCCGGCACGCTCAGACTCGTTGAGCGTGTAGCGGTTGGCGAGCACCTCGACGGTCTTGACCGGATCGCCAGTGAGCTTGATGTCGAGCGTTTTCTGCATCTTCTGCGCCACCTGGCGAAACGTCGCTTCTGAAACCGCTGCCTCAACCACGTCTCGAACCTTCAGGAAGAAGGCCTTGTCGTCCGCGGCCAGGGTATCGGCCCTGAACACGGTCACCGCCTCGTCCTCCGAATACAGCGAGCGCCCGACGTGCGTCTTGCGCAACGCGCGGTCCGATGCGATCAGGCCGTTTCGGCACACCAGCCGGTAGACCAGTGGCTGCACCGACAGCGTGCCGTGACCGACTTCCGAGTTGGTGATCACGATGCCGGCCTGCACGACATCGCCGGGAGCGATCTCGTACTCGACGCGCGGCGTGACGACCTTGAGGTACATCTTCGTCTCGGTCAGCTCGACCGATTCGAAGCGGGCACCTTCCAGCC
>JAHDXY010000351.1 GCA_023384005.1 Burkholderiaceae bacterium
GAGCGCGCGGAACTGCGCCTCGAGGACGTCGGACGCCTGGATGCGGAACTTCAGGCCCTTGACGTCTTCCGGGCGTTTGAGCTGCGGCTTGTTGGTCGAGAGCTGCTTCATGCCGTTGTGCCAGTACGCCAGCCCCAGCACGCCCTTGGACTTCATCGAGGTGAGCAGGTCCTGGCCTTCCTTGCTGGCCTGGAACTTCTCTAGCGCCTCGGTGTTGGCGAACATGAACGGCAGATCGAACACCTGTACCTTCTTGGTGTAGCGGTCGAACTTCGAAACCGAAGGAGCGATGAAGTGAACGTCGCCAAGCAGCAGCGCCTCGAGTTCCTTGGCGTCACCGAAGAGCTGCGAACTCGGGAAGACCTGGACCTCGACCTTGCCCGGGAGCTTCTTCTCGGCCAATTCCTTGAACTTCAATGCGCCCTGCCCCTTGGGCGTCTTCTCGGCCACGACGTGGCTGAACTTGATGACCATCGGCTGGGCCGCGACGGCGCCGGCGAAAGCGATCAGGGCGGACGCGACCAGCGAGTGCGCAAGACGAAATCTCATGGATGTCTCCTCGTTGTATGTCTTGATTGCGAGCGCAGCCAACCAGCTGCTGGCACCCAGCGGAATGAACCTACTGTATCGACTGACACGGAGCCATGTCAAATTGACGCCGCATCCTCAGGGAAAACCCTGCAGGCCGCACTCGCGCTGCGTTTCGACCGAACCTGCCGCGGCGCGAAGGCCTGCCGGCTTGAAGCGTCGACTCGCGCGATCCGCGATCCGCGATCCGCGATCCGCGGGCGAGCGGGAGCGGCTAGGCGAACCAGAGCGCGACCGGGAGCAGCGCCAGGCAGGCGAAGCCGACAAAGGAGTCCACGTCGAGACGGCGACGCGCAGGCGCAAGCGGGCGGATCGGGCGAGACGGACCCGCGGAGCGCGCGGACCTCGCGCGAGCGGCGGTTGTCGTGGCGGAAGTGCAGGCGGGTCGGCGGATCATCGTTTTCTCCGGAAGTCGTGCACCACAATCTAGCCGCTGCCGGGCTCAGGCGATGAGCACGCACCTCTATCGTCGAGCGCAAGTGCGGCAGGCCGCCGCGCGGGCGCTCGCCGCGACGGTATATAGTCGAGCGTTTCGCAGCGGACGAACAGCAAGGGGGCACACAAGATGGAAAACGCGAACAGGATCGCCGTGATCACCGGCGCGGGATCGGGAATCGGCAAGGCGGTCGCGATCACTTTCCTGAGAGCCGGTTGGCTGGTCGCTCTCGCCGGACGCAGGGCCGAGGCGCTCGAGGCGGCGGTCGCCGAGTCGGAGATCGACGCGGAGCGTGCGCTTGCCGTGTCGACCGACGTTACCGACCCGGCCTCGGTGCGCAACCTCTTCGAGCGCACGCGCGGCGCCTTCGGCCGCGTCGACATGCTGTTCAACAACGCGGGACAGAACGCGCCCGGCGTGCCGATGGACGAACTCACGTTCGAGCAGTGGCGTGCGGTGATCGACGTCAACCTCAGCGGTGCGTTCCTGTGCACTCAGGAGGCGATGCGTGCGATGAAGGCGCAAGTTCCGCGCGGCGGGCGAATCATCAACAACGGGTCGATCTCGGCGCACGCGCCGCGCCCGCATTCGGCGCCCTACACCGCGAGCAAGCACGCGATCACCGGCCTGACGCGTTGCACCTCGCTCGACGGGCGCGCGTTCGACATCGCCTGCGGGCAGATCGACATCGGCAACGCCGCCACCGAGATGGCGGCGCGCATGGCCAAGGGCGTGCCGCAGGCCAACGGCGAGATCGCGATCGAACCGCTGATGGACGTGCAGCACGTCGCCGAAGCGGTTCTTCACATGTCGCAGCTTCCGCTCGAGACGAACGTGCAGTTCATGACCATCATGGCCACCAAGATGCCGTTCGTGGGGCGCGGCTGACCCGGCTACCCGAGCGGAGGATACGATGCCCGACCTGACGACGCTGTTTCCACGACTCGCCGGTGTCGATCTCGCGCAGTACGGCGACAAGATCCTCGCGGTGGGCTTCATCCTGCTGTTGGCGTCGGTGCTGCACTTCGTCAACCGGCGCCTGATCCGGCTGTTCAAGCGCTTCGCGTTGCGCAACTCGAGCAGTGCCGAGGACCAGCGCCGCGTCGAGACGCTCTCGCGCGTGTTCCGCTACGTGGCCTCGGTGGTCATCGTCGTCGTCACGACGATGACGGTCCTGTCGCAGGTGGGCATCTCCATCGCCCCGATCCTTGGAGCCGCCGGAGTCATCGGGGTAGCGATCGGGTTCGGCGCCCAGAGCCTGGTGAAGGATTTCTTCACCGGCTTCGTGATCCTGCTCGGAAACCAGATCCGCCAGGGCGACGCGGTCACGATCGCGGGCAAGACCGGCGTGGTCGAGTCCGTCACGCTGCGCATCGTCCGGCTGCGTGGAGTCGACGGAAACGTCCACTTCGTGCCGACCGGAATGATCGACACGGTGACCAACATGTCGATGGAGTTCTCCTACGCGCTGATGGACATCGGCGTAGCCTACCGCGAGGACGTCGACGAGGTCTACGAGGTCATGCGTGCCACCGCGGCGCAGATGCGCGAAGACTCCGAGTTCGCGGCGCGCATCATCGACGACCTCGACATCATGGGCGTCGATCAGTGGGCCGACTCGGCGGTGGTGATCCGCTGCCGGATCAAGACGGTGCCGCTCGACCAACTGAAAGTGCGCCGGGAATACATGCGCCGCCTCAAGGCCGCGTTCGACGCGCACGGAATCGAGATCCCGTTCCCGCACGTGACGGTCTACGCCGGTCAGCCAAGGTCCGGGCGCGCTCCGGCTTTCCCGCTTGAGATCGAAGGCGCGACGGCGCGCCCGTCCGGGACACCGCCCGGCGACTGAGCCGGTTCCTTGTCGCGTCCAGCGCGAGAAGCGGCGCTCGATCCTGTAGGTCAGCGCGAGACGAGGCGATCGAACCATTCGGCGAGCGCGCGCTCGGGCGCGGTTCCGGTCGCGAACGCGGCGCGCACGTTGTCGCGGTCGGCCGCGATCCGGTTCTGCCCGAGCTTGAACTTCGCGTCGATGCGCCCGATCGCGATCCTGAACCCGACGATCGCGCCCAGCATCCGACGCTTGTAGTCCTGGTCGAGTTCGTCCCACTGCGCGGCATAGCCCGGTTCGATCCGCGCGATCAGTCGCTTGAGCAGTGCGTGCTTGTCGTCTTCGCCGTCGACCAGCGAGAGATCTCCGGCGACGTGCACGACCGCGTAGTTCCAGGTCGGGACGTTCTGGCGGCCGGTGTACAGCGAAGGCGAAACATAGGCGTTCGGACCGTGGAACACCGCCAGCACGCTCGTCGCGCCGTCGCGCCAGGCGTGCCAATTCTGGTTCGCTCGCGCGACGTGGCCCTCGAGCACGGTCGATCCGTGTGCCGCCTGGGCGGTGATCGGGCAGTGCGTGATCAGCGGCTCGGCGACGGCCGGCGTGATCAGCGTGGCGAAGGGGTGCGCGGCGACTAGATCGAATGCGGCGGCGTCGCGCATCGTCGCGTCGCCGATCGAGAAATGGCCCGGCTGGTAGAGCGCCATCGAATGCGCTCAGCGCGACGGGCGCAGCGCGCCGGCCCGCGACTCCAGCGCCGACAGGCGCTGATCGAGCGAGCGCGTCGCGTCGGCAAGTTCGCGCGCGAGCGCGCGCGTCGCGAGCAGTTTCTGGTCGTCGGCCACGTAGCGTTCGGCGGCGCCGCGCGCGCGCGAACCGATGTCGCGAAACTGCGCGAGCGCCGCTTCGACCAGGCGCCCGATCCTGTGCGCCGCGACGTCGCCGGTGACCCGGCTGAGGTCCTCTTCGGCGTCCCAGCGCAATTCGCGCGCAAGATCTCCGACGGTGGTCGCGAGCGCCGCATCACCCTCGACCCTGACATGGCGCGTAGCGCCGTGCGCGCCTTCGCGCAGCAGTTCGAACGCCGCGTCCACGCTGGGGCGAAGGTGCAGCGTGACCGCCGGTTCGACATCAGGCTCGGCCGGGCGCAGAAGGCCCTTCGAATCGATCGTCGCGACCAGCTCGGCGCGGGGCAAGCCGGGCAGCGGCGGCGCGTCGATCGCGATCCGGATCGTGCGGCCCGCGTGCGCGCGCAGCCTCGCGC
>JAHDXY010000352.1 GCA_023384005.1 Burkholderiaceae bacterium
TGCGGCACCCGTGCTGCACCCACTGCTGGGTGTCGTCGTCCGAGTACACGAGATGGAGCGACCACACCGGACAGAGATCCGGGTTGCCCGGATCGGTGCGCCGAACGCGCGCCGGATCGGTGGGCATCGTGCGGATCTTCTTCGTGACCGCGACCGGATCGTCGCGCATCGCGATCGCGTTGCCGTAGCTCTTGCTCATCTTCTGGCCGTCGATCCCGGGCATTCGCGGCGCTTCGGTGAGCAGCGACTGCGGCTCGGAGAGGATGATCTTGCGGCTGCCCTCGAGAAATCCGAACAGGCGTTCGCGATCTCCGTGGCCGACGTTCTGCGCCTGTTCGAGCAGGTCGCGCCCCTGCATCAGCGCCTGCTCGTCGCCCTGTTCCTGGTAGCGCGTGCGCAGTTCGAGATAGAGCTTGGCGCGCTTGCTTCCGAGCTTGCGCACGGCGTCGCGCGCCTTCTCCTCGAAACCCGCCTCGCGCCCGAACAGGTGGTTGAAGCGTCGCGCGACCTCCCGGGTCAGTTCGACGTGCGGCACCTGGTCCTCGCCCACCGGAACCCAGGCCGCACGGTACATCAGGATGTCGGCCGCCTGCAGCAGCGGGTAGCCGAGGAAGCCGTAGGTCGACAGGTCGCGGTCGCTGAGCTTTTCCTGCTGGTCCTTGTACGTGGGAACGCGCTCCAGCCAGCCCAGCGGCGTGCTCATCGACAGCAGCAGGTGCAACTCGGCATGTTCGGGTACCCGCGACTGGATGAACAGCACCGACTGCTGCGGATCGATTCCGGCTGCGAGCCAGTCGATCACCATCTCCCAGATGCTGTCCTCGATCACCTCGGGCGAGTCGTAGTGGGTGGTGAGCGCGTGCCAGTCCGCGACGAAGAACAGGCAAGGGTATTCGTTCTGCAAACGAACCCAGTTCTTCAGCGCGCCGTGGTAGTGGCCGAGGTGCAGCGCGCCCGTGGGCCGCATGCCGGAGACGACACGTTCTGGAAACATCCGGCGGATTCTACCAAGCCCGGGTGCGTGCTCAGCGCCCGGACGTTGCCGCTGCGCCCAGCGTGCCCAGTCCGGCGCGAACGACGACCGGCTCGTCGCCCGTCAGGTCGACCACCGTCGTGTGGTCGAAACCCTGTCCGCCCGCGTCGATCACCGCGTCGATCAGCTTGCCGATTCGCTCCAGGATCTCGTCGGCTTCGTGCAACGCGAGATCGTCGCCCGGCAGCACCAGGCTCGTGCACAACAACGGCTCACCGTTGGCCTTGAGCAATCCGGCGGCCACCTCGCTGGCCGGAACGCGAATGCCGATCGTGCGCCGCGACGGGTGCCAGAGCCGTCGCGGCACCTCCTTGGTGGCGGGAAGAATGAAGGTGTACGGTCCCGGCGTCCATTCACGCACGAAGCGGTAGTGGCGGTTGTCGACCCGCGCATAGGTCGAGAGCTGCGAGAGGTCGCGGCACATCAGCGTGAGAAGGTGCTTGTCGCCGAGCCGGCGAACCGCGCGCATCCGTTCCACCGCCTCCTTGTTGTCGAGGTGGCACGCGAGAACATAGCTCGCGTCGGTGGGAGTCGCGACCACGCCGCCCTCGCGCAGGATCAGCGCGGCCTGCGCCAGCAGGCGCGGCTGCGCGTGCGTCGGGTGGATCACGAAGCGTTGCGCCATCTCGTGTCCTCTAGCGCCAGCGGTCCCACACCGGCACGAGGGTTTCCGGCAGCGGCGGCAATTCGCCCAGCTCGACCCGGCCCTCGCCGGGCCCGTGGAAGTCCGACCCGCGCGAAGCGGCCAGGCCGTGGCGGCGAGCGATACGCGCGAATTCCCCGTACTGCGCCGGCGTGTGGCTGCCGCTCACGACTTCGATCGCCTCCCCACCCAAGTCGCTGAACTGCCCGATCAGCGCGTCGCGCTCGAGATCGTTCACGCGATACCGCCCCGGGTGCGCCAGCACCGCAGTGCCCCCCGCGCCCAGGATCCACGCGACCGCGTCCTCGAGCGCCGCCCAGCGGTGAGCGACGTAGCCGGGAAGACCCTCGGCGAGAAAGCGCTGAAACACGGACTGGATCGACGCGCACACGCCGCTGGCGACGATGTGGCGCGCGAAATGCGTGCGCGATATCAGCCCGGGATTGCTCGCCAGGCGGCGTGCGCCCTCGAACGCGCCCGGCACCCCCGCAGCGTCGAGCGCCGCGCCGATCGATCTCGCGCGCTCGTGTCGCCCGGCGCGCACGCCCGCGAGTCCCTGCACGAGCGCGGCGTCGGTCGGGTCGATTCCCAGCCCCACGACGTGCACGGTGCGCCCGGCCCAGCTGACCGAGATCTCCACGCCAGCGATGAAACGCATCCGCAGCGCCCGCGCCTCACGCGCCGCCTCTTCGAGCCCGCCAAGGTCGTCATGATCGGTGAGCGCGTACAGGTCGACTCCGCGTTCGTGGGCGCGCCGCGCCACCTGCGCCGGGGCGAGAACGCCGTCGGAGAAGATCGAGTGACTGTGCAGGTCGACGTTGGCGGGCCCGCGCCCGGCGCGCGAGGCGCTCGTCGCCCGGGCGGGGGAACTCGTCGCATCGGCCGAGGCGCTCGTCGCCCGGGCGGGGGAACTCGTCGCATCGGCCGAGGCGCTCATCGCCCGGGCGGGGGAACTCGTCGGCTGAGCCGAGGCGCTCGCCGCGTCGTCCGGGGCTCTCATCGGACGAAATCCTCGACCAGCGCCGCGACATCGCCCGGGAGATCGTGGTGCAGCATGTGTCCGGCGCCTTCGAGCGTCACGGTGCGCAGCGACGCGATCTGCGCGAGTCGCGTCTGGTAGTCCGCGGTGCCGACGATCAGCTGCCAGCGGTCGGCCACGCCCGCGAGCACCAGCAGCGTGTCGGCGCGGATCTGCCGCCAGCAGGCGTTGGTTTCGTCGACCCGATAGAGCGTCGCGTTGACGATCTTGTGTGCCGGATCGCAGGCCAGCGCGAAGCGCCCTCCGGCGGCCGGGATCGCCCAGTGCTCGGCGAGGAACGCCGCGTATTCGGGTCGCAGTCGCGGATTGGTCGCCCGCAACCGCTCGGCAACCTCTTCGCGCGACGAATAGTCGCGCAATCGTCCGCCGGTGCGCAGCTCGTCGAGCCAGCGCGCAAGCCGCGCCGGCGCCTCGTCGGGACGGGTCGGCGGCAGTCCGAGCCCCTCGAGGTTGACGAGCTTGCGCACGCGATCGGGCCGCACCCCGGCGTAGATCGTCGCGACGTTGCCGCCCATGCTGTGGCCGACCAGATTCAGCGCTTCATCCGGCAGCAACGCAGCGCAGATGAACTCGAGGTCTGCGACGTAGTCGGCGAACCAGTAGCAATCCGCCTCGGACCGCGCGGACAAGCCGAAGCCGCGCCAGTCGGGCGCGAACACGCGCCAGTTGTCCTTCAGCGCGTCGACCAGGAACTGGAACGAGGCCGAGACGTCCATCCACCCGTGCAGCATGACCAGCGTCCCGGCGCACGGGCGCCCGGGGTCGCAGTCCCAGACGCGCACGTGGTGGCGCATCCGGCGCAGCTCCAGGTAATGTGACCGGCTGGCTCGGATCGGTCGGTAGGCAGGCGGGTCGTGCGAGATGTCGGCGGCTCGAAGTTGACTGGGTGAAGGGCGCATTATAGAAAGCTTGCGATGGACTCGTACCAAAGCCTCTACCACGGCTTCCGCTGGGCGGTGCCGGCGCGGTTGAACATCGCGCAGCTTTGCTGCGCGCGTTGGGCGCGCGAACCGGCGCGCACCGCGATCCTGTTCGAAGACGCCAGCGGCGCGACCACGCGATGGTCCTACCGCGACCTGCACCTCGCGGCGAATCGCCTGGCCAACGCGCTCGAGGCGATGGGCGTACGTCGCGGCGACCGGGTCGCGATCGTCGTGCCCCAGCGCCCGGCCACCGCGGTCGCGCATTTCGCGATCTACCGCCTCGGCGCGGTCGCGATGCCGATGTCGATGCTGTTCGGCCCCGAGGCGCTCGAGTATCGCCTCGCCGACAGCGGCGCGGTGGCGGCGATCGTCGACGCCGACGCGCTCGCGAACCTGCGCACGGCGCGCGGCGACGCGCTGC
>JAHDXY010000353.1:0-3663 GCA_023384005.1 Burkholderiaceae bacterium
GCCGATCGAAGGGCGCGCGGTGCAGCGGATCGCGCTCGGCGCGCGTGGCCGGGCTGCGTTGCTCGAGGCCGATCGGACGCTGGGTCTCGCGCTGTCCGACGACGAGATCGACTATCTGCTCGAAGCCTTCGAGCAACTGGGGCGCGACCCGAGCGACGTCGAACTGATGATGTTCGCGCAGGCCAATTCCGAGCACTGTCGCCACAAGATCTTCAACGCTTCCTGGACCGTCGACGGGCAGGCGCAACCGCAGTCGCTGTTCGCGATGATTCGTGCAACGCACGCCGCCCACCCGATCGGAACGGTCGTCGCATACGCCGACAATGCCGCGATTCTCCAGGGCGGCCCGGTGCGCAGGCTGGCGCCACTCGCGGATCAGGCAGGGCGATACGCGACGATCGAACAGCTCGCACACAGCGTTCTCAAGGTCGAGACCCACAATCACCCGACCGCGATCTCGCCGTTTCCAGGAGCCTCGACCGGAGCGGGCGGCGAGATCCGCGACGAGGGCGCGACCGGCCGCGGCGCACGCCCGAGCTTCGGCCTGACCGGCTTCAGCGTGTCGAACCTGCGCATCGCGGGATTCGAACAGGCCTGGGAGAGCGCGCAGGACGTGACCAAGGCGCCCACAATGCGCGCCCTCGACGTCGCGCCCTATGGGGCGCCCGGGCGCATCGCGAGCGCGTTGTCGATCATGATCGACGGGCCGCTGGGCGCGGCCGCGTTCAACAACGAGTTCGGTCGTCCGAACCTTCTCGGGTACTTCCGCACCTACGAGCAGAACATCGCCGGCGAGGTGCGCGGCTATCACAAACCGATCATGATCGCCGGGGGCGTCGGCTCGCTCGACGCGCGCCACTCGCGCAAGCTCGCGCTCGCGCCCGGTGCGCTGCTGATCCAGATCGGCGGACCCGGGATGCGCATCGGCCTGGGTGGGGGCGCGGCGTCGAGCATGGGGGCCGGCACCAACACCGCGGAGCTTGATTTCGATTCGGTGCAGCGCGGCAACCCGGAGATCCAGCGGCGCGCGCAGGAGGTCATCGAAGCCTGCCGGTCGCTGGGCGACGCGAACCCGATCCTCTCGATCCACGATGTCGGTGCGGGCGGGTTGTCCAACGCCTTTCCGGAACTGGTCCACGACGCGGGAAGGGGTGCGCGTTTCGAGCTCGCACGCATTCCGGTCGAGGAGAGCGGCCTCTCGCCGGCCGAGATCTGGTGCAACGAGTCGCAGGAACGCTACGTTCTCGCGATCGCCCCGGAATCCTTGCCGGCCTTCGAGGCGATGTGCGCGCGCGAGCGCTGCCCGTTCGCGGTGGTGGGAACAGTTTCGGCCGACCACCAGCTGATCCTCGAGGCGCCCGATGGTTCGCGACCGGTGGACATGCCGATCGACGTCCTGCTCGGCAAGCCGCCGAAGATGCGGCGTGTGGGCGAGCGCCGCGCGCGCGAGTTCGCGGCGGTGGACGTCGTCGGGCTCGGCCTCGACGAGATCGTCGCGCGGGTGCTGCGGTTGCCCGCGGTAGCGAGCAAGTCGTTCCTGATCACGATCGGCGACCGCACCGTCGGCGGGTTGAGCGCGCGCGACCAGATGGTCGGGCCGTGGCAGGTTCCGGTTGCCGATTGCGGGGTCGGATTGCGCGATCACGCCGGATACGAGGGAGACGCGCTCGCGATCGGCGAGCGTTCTCCGGTCGCGGTGATCGACGCCGCCGCGTCGGCGCGGATGGCGATCGCGGAGTCGATCGCGAACATCATCGCAGCGCCAATCGCGTCGATCGACCGGATCAAGCTCTCCGCCAACTGGATGGCGGCGTGCGGGACCGAGAGCGACGACGCCGACCTGTTCGACGCGGTGCGCGCCTGCTCGGAGTTGTGCATCGCGATCGGCGTGAGCGTTCCCGTGGGCAAGGATTCGCTGTCGATGCGCACCCAGTGGCGTGACGACACCGGCAGCGAGCGGCGCGTGAGCGCGCCGGTTTCGCTGGTGGCGAGCGCCTGGGCCCCGGTGGGCGACGCGCGCGGGGTCCTCACGCCGCAGTTGCGGCGCGGCGTCGACTCGATCCTCATCCTGGTCGATCTGGGCTGCGGGCGGGCCCGTCTTGGCGCGTCGGCGCTGGCGCAGGTCACGCAGCAGGTCGGAGATGAAGCGCCCGATCTCGACGACCCGCGCCTGCTCGTGTCGTTGTTCGACGCGATCCAGCGGCTGTCGGCGCAAGGGCGCCTGCTCGCTTATCACGATCGAAGCGACGGAGGGCTGTTCACGACGGTGGCCGAGATGGCATTCGCGGGCCGGTGCGGCGTCGCGATCAACGTCGACCTGCTCACGATCGACCCGCACGCGGCGGACTGGGGCGACTTCAAGATCCGGCCCGAGCAGGTTTCGGTGCGGCGCGAGGAGCTGACGCTGCGTGCGCTGTTCAACGAGGAACTCGGCGCGGTCGTGCAGGTGCGCGCGGACGAACGCGACGCAGTCATGGCGTTGCTTCGCGAACACGGACTCGCCGCGCATTCCCACGTGGTCGCTTCGGTCAACGACTCCGATCGCGTCGAGATCTATCGCGACGGGCGGCGTGTCTGGAGCGAGTCGCGCGCCCGGCTGCAATCGATCTGGTCGGAAACCGGTTTTCGCATCGCGTCGTTGCGCGACAACCCGCAGTGCGCCGCCGAGGAATTCGATTCGATCGACTCGCCCGATGACCCGGGTTTGCACCTGTCGCTCGGTTTCGATCCGGCCGAGGACATCGCTGCGCCCTATGTATCGCGAGGCATCCGGCCGCGCGTGGCGATCCTGCGCGAGCAGGGCGTCAACAGCCAGCTCGAGATGGCGGCCGCCTTCACGCGCGCCGGATTCGACGCCCACGACGTGCACATGACCGACCTGTTCGCGGGGCGGCACTCGCTTGAGCAGTTTCGGGGCCTGGTGGCCTGCGGCGGGTTTTCGTACGGGGACGTGCTCGGTGCCGGTGCGGGGTGGGCGCGCTCGGTGCTGTTCAACGCGCAGCTCGCGCAACAGTTCGCGCAGTTCTTCGCGCGCCCCGACACCTTCAGCCTGGGCGTGTGCAACGGCTGCCAGATGCTCTCGGTGCTCAAGTCGATCATTCCGGGAGCGCAGCACTGGCCGAGGTTCCTGCGCAACCGCTCGGAGCAGTACGAAGCGAGGTTGTCGATGGTCGAGGTGACCGAGTCCCCGTCGATCCTGCTGCGCGGGATGCACGGCTCGCGCATTCCGGTGGCGGTGGCGCACGGCGAGGGACGCGCGTCGTTCGACAGCGACGCGCAGATGCGCGCCGCGATCGGCGCGTTGCGCTTCACCGGCAACGACGGATCGGTCGCCACACGGTATCCGG
The DNA here is from genome assembly GCA_023384005.1 of Burkholderiaceae bacterium. Taxonomy (GTDB): domain Bacteria; phylum Pseudomonadota; class Gammaproteobacteria; order Burkholderiales; family Burkholderiaceae_E; genus Quisquiliibacterium. The sequence continues at coordinate 3,348 of JAHDXY010000353.1, forward strand.
CGAACCCCAACGGCTCGCCAGAAGGCCTCACCGGATTCACGACCCCGGACGGACGCGCGACGATCCTCATGCCGCACCCCGAGCGGATGTTCCGCTCGGTGCAGATGAGCTGGCGCGATTCGTCGCTCGGGGAGGATTCACCCTGGATGCGGCTGTTCCGAAACGCGCGCGAGTGGGTGCGGTGATGCGCGTCACGAACGGGCGGCGGCGTGCGCGGCGCGACGGCCGAGGCACGATGAGCGAGGCACGATGAGCGAAGCGATCGGACTCGCGGTGATCGGTCTCGGGGTGATCGGCACGCGGATGCTGGCCAATA
>JAHDXY010000353.1:3673-4033 GCA_023384005.1 Burkholderiaceae bacterium
GCATCGTCCGGACTACACGATCGTCGGCGCCTGGGATCCGGATCCGGGCGCGCGCGAGCGCGCCGCGCGCACGTTCGCGCACGTTCCGGTTCGCGCGAGCGCGCAGGAGGCGATCGCAGATCCGCGCACGCGCGTGGTCTATGTCGGCACTCCTCCTGGGTGGCATCGTCACTACGCGCAGCTCGCCGCGAAGCACGGCAAGGTGTTGTTCTGCGAAAAGCCTCTTGCCGCGGACTTGGCGCAGGGCGAGGCGATGGTCGCCGAGCTGTCGCGCGCCAATACGCCGAACGCGCTGAACTATGTCTTCGCGACCGCTCCTGGCGCGAGGACGCTCGCGCGCCTTCTGGCAGAGGGCGCGAT
>JAHDXY010000354.1 GCA_023384005.1 Burkholderiaceae bacterium
CTTACCAGATCCTGTTCAACGACGCTGTCGCGATGACCGGCGGGCAGCCGCTCGAGGGCGCGCTCACGCCGGCGCGCATCCAGCGACAGGTGCGCGCCGAAGGGGTCGAGCGAATCGTCGTCGCGACCGACGAACCGCAGAAGTACCCTTCGGGCTACTTCGAATCGGGTGTGCAAGTCGTTCATCGCAGCGAACTCGACGCGGTGCAGCGCAGCCTGCGCGAAGAAGACGGCGTGACGGTGCTGATCTACGACCAGACCTGCGCGGCGGAGAAGCGCCGTCGCCGCAAGCGCGGCACCTTTCCCGACCCCGATCGCCGGGTGTTCATCAACGAGGCGGTGTGCGAGGGTTGCGGCGATTGCGGCGAGAAGTCCAACTGCGTCGCGATCGAACCGGTGCAGACCGAGTTCGGCCGCAAGCGCCGGATCAACCAGTCCTCGTGCAACAAGGATTTCTCCTGCGTCGACGGTTTCTGTCCGAGCTTCGTCACGGTGCAGGGCGCGCGGCTGCGCCGCCCAAGTGCGAAGGCGACCGCGCCCGGCGCCGTCCAAACCGCGCTGCCGGCGGCACGCGCACCGGTGCTCGAATCGCCGTACTCGGTGCTGGTCACCGGAATCGGCGGAACGGGGGTCGTCACGATCGGCCAGATCCTCGGCATGGCGGCGTACCTCGAGGGCAAAGGCGCGACCGTGCTCGACATGGCGGGGCTGGCGCAGAAAAACGGCGCGGTGATCAGTTTCGTTCGCATCGCGCGCTCGCAGGCTGCGCTGCATGCGCCGCGCGTGAGCGTCGCGTCGGCCGACGCGGTGATCGGCTGCGACCTGGTCGTGACCGCGGGGCGCGAGACGCTCGCGCGCGTCGCGCCCGGGCGGACTCGGATCGTCGCCGATCTCGCGCGCACGCCCACGGCGGAATTCACCCGCGACCCCGACTGGGCGTTCCCCCTCGATCGGATGAAGTCGGCGATCGAAACGGCTGCCGGCGACGAAATGGCGTCGTTCGTCGATGCGACGCGTCTCGCGACTGCCTTGATGGGCGATGCGATCGCAGCCAACATGTTCATGCTCGGCTACGCCTACCAGCAGGGCCTGGTTCCGGTCTCGGCCGGCGCGATCGAGCGAGCGATCGAGTTGAACGCGGTCGCGGTGGAGATGAACCAGCGCGCCTTCGCCTGGGGTCGCCGTGCGGCGGTGGACCCGGGTGCGGTCGAGGCGGCGGCCGGGCCGCCGCGCGAACTCGTCCCGGTGTCGCGCCTGCTGTCGGCCTCGCTCGACGAGGCGATCGCGCGCCGGGTCGACTTCCTCGCCGACTACCAGAACGACCGCTGGGCGCGACGCTTCTCGGCGCTGGTCGAGCGTGTTCGCGAGGCCGAGGCGACGCTCCTCGGCGCGCAGGGCCGGGACGACGCCGATGATACCGGTGAGGCCGGTGAAGCCGGCACGCAGCGAAGCGGTGCCCAGCGCCCGTTCGCGCTCACCGAGGCGGTCGCGCGCAACCTGTTCAAGCTGATGTCGTACAAGGACGAATACGAGGTGGCGCGCCTGTTCACGAACGGCGAGTTCGAGGCGCGGCTGGCCGAGCAGTTCGAGCCGGGTTTCAGCTTGCGGTTCCACCTCGCGCCGCCGCTCTGGGCGCGGCGCAACGCGCGCGGCGAACTGCTCAAGCGCAGCTACGGACCCTGGATGCTGGGCGCGTTTCGCTGGCTCGCGCGCCTGCGCTGGCTGCGCGCGACCCCGCTCGATCCCTTCGGGCACAGCGTTGAGCGTCGCGGCGAGCGCCGGCTGATCGACGAATACGAAACCACGCTCGGACGCTTGCTGGAGTCACTGCATCCTGGTAACCACGCGCTCGCGGTCGAGATCGCCTCGCTGCCGCAGCGGATTCGCGGATTCGGGCATGTGAAGGCACGCAACCTCGCGGCGATCGAGCAGTCGCGCACGCAGTTGCTGCGCGCCTTCGACGAAGCGAGCGTGTCGAGGCTGGCCGTCGTCTGAAGACCTCGCGTGGGGCGCTCTTCCCGGATCCCGATCGCCGGGGGCGGGTATCTCAGCCGGGCCGGGGTGTGCCGGATCGCGCCAGTGTCTGACGCGCAGCGTCACCCGCGCAGGAGGCCGCGCACACCGTTTGCGTCACCCTGCGCAGACTTCCTGATCCCGCAAACAAAAGGCCCGGTTCACGAGGAACCGGGCCAAGAGCACCACGGGAGGAGGAGGGAGAGACAGTGGCGCTCGGAGGAGACAATCTTTCGATCTGCGTTCAAGCCGCCTTTTTCGATCCCGCGCGACCGGTCTTGGTCACCGCGGCAACATTCGCTTCAGCCAGTTCCACAGCCTGTTTCGTGGCCTTGTTGACCTGATCGTAGGCGGAGTTGGCCGCTGACATCGCCGATCTCACAAGTGTCACGACACCTTCGGTTCCTGCCGGCGCGTTCTTCGCCATCGCGTCGATCGCGGCCGAGAACTGCTTGTTGCTGTCGGCAAACTGCTTCTCGAAGAGCTTAGCAATCTCCGTGCCAGTTTCGTTGGAGATCTCGTAGACGTGCTTGGCGTACGCGGTCACCTTGTCGGTGCCCGGTTGTGCGCCGGCCATCGCCATGTCGGCGACCGCCTTCGGGTCCTTGGCTTCGAGTACTGCACTGAAATGCTCGTTCGACTCGGTCAGCGAGGCCTTGAAGGCCTGGATGTTGAGTTCGGCGAGTTTCTCGACGCCTTCGAGCGACTTCAGCGCGACGGCCTGGAACATCTCGAAAGTGGCTTTCTGAAGCTGGATCATCTGTTCGGGGGTATTGACCATGGTCTGACCTCTATTGAAAAGTGGGCGATCTGGGTAACGGGTTCCACAGCGTGAATGATGCGCTGCACAATCCGAATTGTAAGGATGAAAACGGAGGAGTCAAGTCTTTTTTGTGCATCGCCGCATCGATGTTTCCGCGGCAGTGTCGCGGGGGCATTCGGTCCGCCGCAGCGCCACGGCGCGGGAGACCGCCCGGGCGGCAGATCGAGGGCCGAATCCACCCGACCGTCGCTTCCGGAAGGGCTGCCGGCGATTGATATGATCGGGTCATGAGCCAGCCATCCCGGACTGCTCCCGTCGGTCGGTCCAGCGGCGCGGCGACCGGCAGTGCGCCAGCACTGGACCGGGACCGACGCTTCATCGGCGAGCGCCCCGGGACGCTCGCACTGTGGGTGAGCGTGGCCTACGCGGCGAGCGCGCTGCTCGTGGTGCTGGCTGCCGAGCGCCTGCTCTCGCTCGCGCTGGTCGGCGGGATCGCGGGCGGCACGGTCATCCACTTCGCGAACCTCGGCTTCGTCGGCGCGACGACGCTGCTCGTCTACCTGGCGCTGCGACTCGGTTTCGCCAGAGTCGACCGCGATCTCGGCCGCGAGTCGCCGCACGCGGACGCGGACGATTCCAGGAGGGCGCACGAGGCGGCGCTCGCCGGCGGCTGGAAGCCATTCGTGCTGGTGTTCGTCGCTCTGTCGCTCGCATTTGCCGCCACCGCGGGGTACGTGCACCTGCGCCAGGAGGCGCTCGCGATCGAAGTGGGCTTGCAGCGCATCGAAGCGCTCGCCCGGGGCAGGGCCGAGCAGGTGCACGGCTGGCTGCAGGAGCGCAAACGCAGCCTGGAGCAGCTGGCCGCGCACCCGGAGTTCGTCGAACGCGCCGAGCGCAGTTTCGAATCGCTGCGCGATTCGGAGCGGCTGCGCGGGCTGCTCCTTGGCAGGCTGGAGACGCTGGTGGAGGTTCACGACTACATCGGTGCGACGCTGTTCGACGCGGGCGGTGCGGCGCGTGCCAGCGCACGCAGCGCTGCCCGCGGCAGCGCTCGTGACGGCGCGGCGGGCACCGCCGGCTGTTCGGGCGACCTGATCGCGCGCGCGATCGCCGACGGCGTGCCGGTGTTCGGCGGCCTCGACATCGGCGACTCGGGCGTGCCCTGGCTCGAACTGATCGTCGCGCTGGTCCCGGTCTATGCGAAGCCGGCCGAGGCGAAGCCGGCTGGCGC
>JAHDXY010000355.1:0-1569 GCA_023384005.1 Burkholderiaceae bacterium
GTCGCGTCGTCGCCGCGAGGCGCCGCGCCGGCGCCCGAGTCGGCGCGCCCGCCGGGGCGCGGGCGCACGACCGTGCGCTCGTTGTCGGTCGACGAGGGGTGGCGCGGGAAGTCGCTGCTCACGTTCAGCCCCTGATCGCCCAGAACTCGAGCTCGATGCCTGGGAAGTCACCCGAGACGTGCATCGCGAGCCCGCCGGACTTGTCGAGCATCCGCCACAGGTCGTGGCGCGTGTCGAGTTCGAAGTAGTTGAACCCGGCGTGAAACGGAATCTGCCGCGGCGCGACCGCAAGCGCGCGGATCGGCACGCCAGGCAGCTGCAGGTTCACGAGGTCGCGGATCTTCTCCACCGGCCCGATCTTGACCTGCGTCGGAAAACGCAGCCGCAGCGCCTCGGAGGGAAGCTGCGCGTTGACCGCCAGCACGAAGCTGGCGTTGGCGAGCAGCGACTTGTCGGCGATCACTGCTACGCGCACGCCATACTTGCGATCGTGCAACTCGATCGGTATCGCGTTCTGTTCGAGCACCATCGACAACGCGAGTCGCAACTGCTCGAGCACCGGCCGGAAGGTCGCCTGCAGGTCGTCGTGGTCGTACGCCGGGAACGCACGCGCGAGCCTGCGCTCGGCGCCGAACGACGCGAGCTCCCCCGCCAGTTCGACGAAGGTCGCGTAGAGCCGCTCCGGATGAAGGCGCGGCACCGAGGACAGGTGATCGGTCGTGGCGCAATACCGGTTCACCAGCTGCAGCAGCAGGAAGTCGGCGACCTCGGCCACGCCGCCTCGTCCGGGTTGCGCCATTCGCGAGGCGAGCGCCTCGACGCGCTGGCGCAGCAGCCCGCGAATCTCGCCGAGCCAGCCGCGCACGGTCGCCGCGTCGTTCGTGCTCAGCGTGGGCGCGACGAACTGCGTCTCGAGCAGCACCTGGCCGTCGGTGCGGCGCTCGATCACCTTTGCGAGCGGCATCGCCGCGTATGCTCCGCTCAGGTCGTCCTGCGCGAGCAGCGCGAGCTTGAGCGCGCCGAGCTGCATCGGCGCCGATTCGTCGAAGCCCTGGACGTTGTCGGGGACCTCGGCGTCGCGCGCCACGCAGCGTGCGAGCATCTGCGCGTCGCCTTCACCCAGCGAAACACCCTGGACGCCGGCGCGATCGAGCGCGATCGCCAGGTAGATCCGGCGGTCCTTCATCTCGACCGGGATCTCGAGCGGTGCCGGCGGGAGATCGTCGGCGGGGCAGGCGAAGGCGGTGCCGTCGGGCAGCACGCCGCTAGCCGAGCGGATCGCGACCTTTCCCATCGACAGCGCGCCGTCGTCCAGTTCGAGCGTCTCGAACCCCCAGCCCCAGGAGAACGCCGCCCTGCTGCGCCGGTCGACGAGGTTCTCGAAATAGCGCTCCTGCTGCTGCAGGTGCTGCGGGCGCAGGAACAGCCCTTCAGTCCAGAGAACCTTGTTTCGCCACATGCGTGATGCCCTTGGGACCTCGTTGTTCGAAACGGCGCCGCGAACGCGCTATTGCGCCACGACGCGCACCGCGCGCGAGCCCAGTGCGATGTTGACCGCCACCGGTATCG
>JAHDXY010000355.1:1579-3995 GCA_023384005.1 Burkholderiaceae bacterium
CGGAGAGGTCCGGTGGGCGGACTCGCGCGCCGCCGGCGCGGCGGCGCGCCCCCCGCCACCCGCGTGCCCGCCCACGCCCGGGGTCCGTCGTAACCACGATCGGCCGGGGGGCAGCCCCCGGTCGGCGCCGGGGGTTCGGGCAGCGTTGCCAGCGCGCGCCAGACCGCTCCCTCCAGATCGCGGTACGCGGCGAATACGCCCAGTGCACGCGCTTCGGCTTTGAGCTCGCGGGTCAGGCGGCGCGATTCGCCGGGGCGCAGCTGGAGCTCCTCGCGGCTGAGCAGGTCGTTTCCCAGCGTCGCCTGGTCACGCTCGAACAGCGCGAAGAAATCGGCCGCGAGGAAGTTGACCTGGGCGCGCAGCACGTAGACGCGCACGACGAGCGGCGCGGGTCGATTGCGCGGGTCGAGGTTGAGCGCAGCGTCGGCGACGATGCCGATCTGCAGCTCTCGATCGGGCACGACGAGCGGTTTCGGCGGCGGGGTCGCGCACCCCGCGAGCACGGCGACCGAACCCAGGCCGGCATGAATGAACGTCCGTCGAAGCATCACGCCTCCATCGGGAATCATGTCAAAGAATGAACGAGGAACCCGATGTCGGCAAGTGCATCTGCCACGGCAGGCGCCGCGGGCGACGCCACGATGCGCGAATACGACCCAAGTACTAGCGACCGCGGGCACGCATCCCGGTAAGCTCTGGCGCATCCCGTGCCGGGTGGGCGGACGCTCCCGGGCGGCACGACGACGCGACGAGCCGGCCCTTGAACATCCTGATCATCGAAGACCATGCGCTGGTGCGCGAAGGCATCGCGATCATCATCCGCGCGATCCGCGCCGACGCGAACATCGTGCAGGCCGACTCCTGCGCGTCGGGGATCGAGGCTGCCGCCGGCGGGCAGTTCGACCTGGTCCTGCTCGATCTGCAACTGCCCGACATGCCCGGATTCGTCGCGCTCGAGCGGTTCAGGCGCGAGTACGAGGGCGTGCCGGTCGTGGTCGTCTCCGGAATGGAAGACCGGGACACCGTGATGCGTGCGCTCGACCTCGGAGCGAAGGCATTCGTGCCGAAATCCGCGGATTCGTCGAAGATCCGCGAAGCGCTCGAAGCGCTTCTCGAGGGCCGCGTCTACCTTCCCGAGAGCCTGGTCGGACCGGGCCGGGGCGCGCCGGCCGTCGCGCCGGCGACGGCGCCCGACTGGAGCCTGACAGAGCGCCAGCTCGAGGTGCTCGCGCTGCTCGTGGCCGGACTGCCGAACAAGCTGATCGCGCGCCGGCTCGACATCGCCGAGTCCACCGTGAAGATCCACGTCAGCGCGATCCTGCGCGAGTTGCGTGTCACGTCGCGCACGCAGGCGCTGATCGCGGTCGCGCGCGCCGGGGTGCGGCTGCCGGTGCTCGCGCCTTCGAAGCCCGCCGGCTGGCCGCGCTGAGCACCGGACGGGGGCGGCGTCCGGGGCGGCGGCGCGCGTACGCGTATTCCGCGCGAGACGGCGTCGCTCAGCCCTGAGGCGGGTGCGCCGCGAGGACTTCGATCAGCAGGGCGCGCAGTCGTTGCGGATTCACCGGCTTGCTGAGCAGTGGCCAGCCGCGCTCGCGCACCTGGGCCTCGATGCGTGGGCCGACCTCGCCCGAGACCAGGATCACCGGAACCGGCACCGGAACGCTTCGCTCGACCATCGCGACGACGTCCTCGCTTGTTTCTGCGTTGGCCAGTCGGTGGTCGGTGATCAGCACGTCGGGGAATCGCAGCGCCTCCTGCAGATGTTGTCGCGCTTCGGCGACGCTGCGTGCGACCAGTACGTAGCAGCCCCACGCCGCGAGGATCGCCTCCATTGCGACCAGGATGTCGAGTTCGTCGTCGACGACCAGCACCAGCATCCCGCGCAGCGTGTCGTCGCCGGTGTCGCCCTCAGTCTCGCCCGCCGGGCGCAACGCCGGCTCCCGGCTGATCGGAATCGACACGTCGAACACGGTCCCCTTTCCGGGTCGGGAGCGAACCGAGACCGGGCATTCGAGCGCCTTGCCCAGCCGCCTGACGATCGCCAGGCCCAGCCCGAGACCATGGCGCCGGTCGCGCGCCGATCCGCCGAGCTGTACGAACTCCTCGAAGATCGCGGCCATGTCGCCCGGCGCGATTCCGGGACCGGTGTCCCAGACCTGGATGACCAGCCGATCGCCGCGCAGGCGCGTGCCGAGCAGCACCCCGCCGCGTTCGGTGTAGCGAAACGCGTTCGAGAGCAGGTTCATCAGCATCTCGACCAGCAGCGCGGGGTCGGTTCGAAGGTACACGCCGGTGCGCGTTCGCACCCGAAAGTGCAGCGCGCGCTGCTCGGCCAGTGGCGCGAAACGCGTCTCGAGCGTCTGCAGCACGGGCGCGATCGCGAGGACCACCACGCAGGCGGTGAAGACGCTGACCA
>JAHDXY010000356.1:0-849 GCA_023384005.1 Burkholderiaceae bacterium
ATCCGGCGCAGCCGCTCGATCACCCCTATCGACTGATGATCGAGGGCGCGAACCACGGGGGCATGTGGCGGATGCCGTTCTCCTGCGCCTCGGCGCTTCCCTTCGCCGCCGCGTTTGGCTGGTCTTCCACGCGCCCGGCAAGCCGCCCGGAGGGCTGACCGCGCGTGTGGCGGTCGCGCGGCGCCACGAGTTCGGTCGCCGGGAGCGACTAGAACGCCCGCGAGCCTTGCGGGCGCGAAGCGCCCGCGCTGGCCCTTTGCGCCGCGCACACCGCTGCCGGGCAGGGGTAGTGATAGAAGCGCTCGTTCAGGTAGCGCGCGACCGCGTCGATCTCCTCGCCGCGCCAGATCGCGCCGAGTTCGCGATCCCAGCGCACGACGAAGGAGCGGATGTCGCCGAAACTCTTCGCGCTTCGCGACTCGCGCCGGTGGACGCTCCGATCGTGACAGAGGTCGCAACGCGCTTCGTAGAGCGCCTTGCCGCGCGCGTACTCCGGGCCGGTCTGCTGCGCCTGGGTGCGCTGTTGCGCCGTCGCGCTTGCGACGTTCGTGGCGCTCGTGGCGCCCATCGCGCCCGCGGCGCCCGTCGCGCCCGTCGCGCCCGTCGCGCACATGAGCATCAGGGCGACGCGCAGTGTGGATCCCGCCGCGCGCTTCAGTGATCGTTGTTGCATCTCAATCCCTCGTCGAACCCGCCATTTCGAAGCAATGTAACAGTCCGTGTGGGCAGCGTGCACCAGGCAACGCGCCGCGCCGTGCATCGCGCCCGGGCTCGAAGCGCCGGCCTCAGAGCGCTCCAAAGACCTTGCGCAGGATGTCGCTCCCGTAGCCGATCGGGTTTCTCCGGATC
>JAHDXY010000356.1:859-3989 GCA_023384005.1 Burkholderiaceae bacterium
GGATCGCGATTTCCTCTTGTCCGATCATGTAGTACAGCCCGTCGAGCGTCTTGTCGGTCACGTGGTGCTCGATCCGGGCATCGGCGCCGCTCAGGGGCAACTTCGCCACCAGCGCGTTGTAGCGTCTGGCCAGCCCGACGCGCATCGTCGTGTCGCGCACGATCGGAAGAAAGCGCTCGTAAAGCGGTTCGCGCGTCCTGTTCGCGAAGAAATCGGTCACCGAGGTTTCGCCACCCGTGAGGATGTCCTTCGCGTCGGTCACCGTCATCGAGCGCACGGCCGAACGCAGCAGCGCCTTGGCTCGCGGAACCGCCGCCTCGGCGGCGCGATTCATCGCCAGCGACAGTTCGTCGATCTCGCGCCCCATCCCGAGAACCCGCGCGAGGCCCGCCGCGTCTTCGAGGAACCCCGGAAGCGGAATGCGCACCCGGGGATTCGCGAAAAAGCCGTCGCGCACGCCCAGGCGCGACACCGCGGCCGCGGCGCCGCGCTCGAGCGCCACGCGCAGCCCCGAACTCGCGTCGGTCTCGCTGAGATCCGATACGCGCGAGATCGCGAGCCGCGGCGTGAGCACGGCAGCGGCGGCCGCCAGCACTCGCGCCGCGAACACCCTTCGCCTCATGATCACCTCCCGAGAAACGAAACGGGCCGGGCAAGGACCCGGCCCGCGTGCTCAGGATAGCGCGTTACTGCATCGTGACGCTGACCGTGCTGTCGCTCCTGTTGTTCGCCCTGTCGTAGGCGCGCGCCGTGATGGTCCACTCGCCCAGCGCGGCACTGCGTGCGTTCCAGCTCACCGAATAGGGCGCGCGCGTGTCCTTGGCGAGGAGCTGGCCGTTGACGTAGAACTCTACGCGGGAGATCCCGTCGGGGTCACTCGCGTTCGCGCGCAGCGTGATCCGGCCGCGCTTGAGGATCGCACCCTGCGACGGACTCGTGAGCGTGACCAGCGGCGCCGAAGCGTCGCTGAACACGACATACGCGCCGCTGGCCTCAGCGGTGCCGCCGCCCGATGCCGAATCAGTGGCACGCCCCGTGATCGTGTACGAGGCGTCGGACGTTCCCGAGGCCGGGGTGACCGACCAGCTCGCGTTCGCGCTCGCCCCGGGCGCGATCGCGACCGAGGCGGGCGAGAACGCACCGGTGAAGCCGCTCGGAAGGGTCTGCGCCAGGCTGAACGTGCTGCTCGCGCACGCCGGGCTGTTGCGGTTGGTGACCGTCATCGTGTACTGCCGGCTTTCGCCCGGCGCGCCCGACTGCGACGCAGGCGACAATGCGACGGTGGGCGCCGACGGCGCGCACACGGGTGCGCTTCCGCCGACCGAGATCGTCGCTGCGTCTGCGCTGATCGTCTGCGGCGTGATCGTGATGCCGTTGGCCGAGTCGGTGAAGGTCTGTCCGGGCTGGAGCTGCGCGAGGATGTACGTCTTGCTCAGCAGAGCGCCGTTCGAACGGTGCACGCTCACCGCGTTCTTGTACGAGCTCGCGAGGTTGGCGTCGAATCCGGCGCCGGTGCGCATGCTCACGTAGTAGTACTCGTTGGTGTCGGACTTGCGAATGCGAAGGATCTGCGGTGCGCTGCTCGTGGTCATCGATACCGAGGTGATCGAGTACGAGCCGCTCGAACTCGCGTCGACCACCGTCGCCGCCGGCTGCCAGCCCGCGGCGACGCGATTCGACGCGTTGAACTGCACCATCTTCGCGCCGCCCATCGGGTCGGAGCCGTCACCGTACTCCGAGGTCGGCGTCGCAGCGTGGTGAAACAGCATGTTGTGTCCGATTTCGTGGACGAACACGCCGGTGTTGCAGCTCGCCACCCACGACTGCGTCGGGAACGACCCGCCCAGGTACGCCAGCCCCGACCAGCCGCAGCTGCCCACCGACGGAATCGCGTACGACACGCGCCGGTAGCTGCCCAGGTTGATGCCCGCGGCCTGCGCGGCCGCCTTGAGCGCGTTGCCCCACCCGGTGTAGTCGCAGGACCCGCCGGACGAATAGTTGATGTCGAACGGCCCGACGACCTGCCCAGAGAAGGATACGAGCTGTCGCGAGGTCTCCTGGTACAGCCGGTTCAGCGAAGCCACGCTGGTGCTCGTGCTGAACATGTTCGTCGCGAGCTGCGCCGCGCCGCCGCTGCAGCTGAACGCCTTGTCGGTGAAGTTGCCCATGATCACGAGCGTCGTCTCGTTCACCGGGGCGGCGAGCGCGGTTCCTCCCGAACCCGAGCTCGCGCCAGTGGATCCGCCGCCGGCGGCCGAGGTCTGAACCGACGACCCGCCGCTTCCGTGCCGGCCGCGCGCCGCGAGCACCGTGAGCCCTCGCCGGTCGCCGACGACCAGGTGATCCCTCAGGAGCACGCCCCTGATGCGGACCTGCGCGCCCACCAGCTTGCGCATCTCGTCGTTCGTCAGCGTCGAATCGCCCGAGTCGAGGTTGACGCGAGTCGTGCCGCCGTTCGTCCTCATCTCGAGGAAGAAGTCGTGCCTGGAGTTGGCGTTCGCGAAATCGTCGCTCACGCGTCCGACGACCTCGCCGGTTGCGTCGACCTCCTGCTCGATGGCCGCAGCGATCGACGCCGGCAGCTTCGCGCGCAACTCCGCCGGCAAGGCGTTGAGCACCACCTTTTCGGGGCGACGCTTGACGATCGAGTACAGCGATGCCTGACGCTTCTCGATCTGCGAGAGCAGCTGCCGCTCGAGCTTGACGCGCTCGCCCGGCGAGGCGCGCTGCAACTCGCGCAGCGTCGCGAGCATCTGGCCGGTGAACAGGTTCACGTTCGCTTCGGCAGCCGCCTCGGGCTCGTGCGGACCGTCGTGCGCGTGGAGCGGCGAGGCGAGCGCAAGCGAGACGAACAGCGCCGCGAGGGCGGCGCGCTGGAGCGATGTCGGTGCGGGCATTGCGATCCTCTGAGCGCAAGGCGCCGGGCTCGACCCGCCGGACCCCTCCCGACGCGCCGCCGACGCGGACTGCGCAACGAGGGGAAATGTCACGCCAAACCGGCGCTGTTTCGCACATCGAATGGACGAACGGCCCGAAGGCCGTGACGCACGGGATCGCGAGAGAACTTGAGCGCCGGCCCCGTCCGTGCGTCGGGGATCAGCGCCCTTTCGTCGCGGCGTCGATCGCGGCC
>JAHDXY010000357.1:0-1467 GCA_023384005.1 Burkholderiaceae bacterium
CGTGGATTCGTTGCTGCATCGGGTGGTCGCGATCGGTTCCCTGGCTCTGGAGCGGCGCGCGCCGCGTCGCGGGCGTGCCGTTGCGCGCCCGGGACGATTCTAGGCGCACGCCCGATGCCGGTCGAATCCGGTGCGCGAATCGCAGCCCCCCGGCGGTATCGCCCGGCGCAGCCCCGGGGCGTATGATCGAGCGAGGCGAAACGCCGCGCCAGTCGGCGCACGACGGTGCCGAAAGGTGCGGCGCGACTTCGTGACCAACCTCAACATCGCGGTCTACGGTTCGCTGCCGTTGTGGCTCGCGGGGACGCTGCTGTTCTTCATGCCGGCGGTCTTTCTGTGCATGATCGCGTTCTTCTACAGCTGCGTGCAGTATGTGATCGGCGCGCGTATCGTTCTGGGCATGGAGATCGACGACAGTGCGCAGTTCGTCGTTGGCGCCGTGCCGTTTTCCGGCGCGGCGATGCTGATGGTCGCGATCGGCGCCGGCGCCGCGCTGATCTGAACGGGGAGGGGATTCGTTGGACACGAAGTCGATCGTTCTCGGCGGGGGCTGCTTCTGGTGCCTCGAAGCCGTCTATCTGGACGTGGAAGGCGTTGTTTCGGTGGAGTCCGGCTACGCCGGAGGGGCGATCGGGCGGGCGAGCTACGAGCAGGTCTGCTCGGGCGAGACGGGTCACGCGGAAGTAGTTCGCGTGGTGATCGACCCGGCGGTGATCGGCGAGCGCGACGTGCTCGAGATTTTCTTCGCGATCCACGATCCGACCACTCGCGACCGCCAGGGCGCCGACGTGGGCTCGCAGTATCGCTCGGTGATTTTTTACGCCGACGACGCGCAGCGCGACCTGGCGCGCGAGACGATCGCCGGCATCGAGCGCGAGGAGATCTTCGCCCAACCGGTCGTGACCGAGCTCAGCGCGCTTCCCGCCTTCTACCCGGCCGAGGCCTACCACCAGCGCTATTTCGAACGCAACCCCCACCAGGGTTACTGCATGGCGGTCGTCGGCCCGAAGGTGGCGAAGTTTCGCAAGCGCTTCGCGCACCGGCTCAGGAGCCGCGCTCGCGCGCCAGGCGCTCGGTGATCGCTTTTGCCTTCAGGCGGGCGGCAACGTCGCCCTGACGCGCCGCCGCGTTGTACCAATCGAGCGCCGAATCCAGGTCGCGCTCCACGCCGAGCGCGGTTTCGTACATCGACGCCAGGATGTACTGCGCGGCAACGTCGCCCGCGCGCGCTGCGACTTCGTACCAGCGCGCGGCGAGCGCGTAATCCTGCGCGACGCCGCGTCCGAGGTAGTACTGCAGCGCCAGCGAGAGCGCGGCGTCGGGGTGTCCCTGCGCGGCGGCGGCGGCGAACATCCGGGTCGCCTGCTCCTTGTCCTGCGCCACCAGCTGGCCGGTATCGAGCAGGCTCCCGAGCATCTGCTGCGCCGGTGCGAAGCCCGCCTCGGCGCTGGCGCGCAGGTGCGCGAT
>JAHDXY010000357.1:1477-3982 GCA_023384005.1 Burkholderiaceae bacterium
CGTCAGCACCGCGTTCACTCCTTGCTGCTGGCGGTGCGCGATCGCCTGGGCGAGGCTCGGGCGGTCCGACTCCTCCCGTATCCGAATGACCGCCAGGTTGTAGCGCGCCGACGCGTCGCCCGCGCGCGCCGCCTTGTCATAGAGCGATACGGCTCGGGCGACTTCGGCCCGCTCGTAGGCTTCGAAGGCCTGCAGGTTCCACTGGCGCACCTGGTCGTGCTGCGCGGGCCCCGCGGCCAGGCTCGGGGCCTGCCCCAGGCAAAGAGCCGAACACAGCGCGATCGACGCGCCGCGCTGGCGTAGTGCTGCTGCGATCGGCATTGTGCGGTCTCGGGCGGGCGTGGTGCGATCCCTTGTGTCGCGCGATAGCATCCCCATCTTACGTCAGTGCGGGTGGGCGCCCGCGGGGCACGACAACAGGGGAGTGAACGACATGCGGTACGGGTGGTTGGCGCGGATCGCCGCGATCGGGCTGGTCTCGGCGACGCTCGCCGGATGCGGGTACAACGACATCCAGCGAACCGACGAGGCGACGAAATCGTCCTGGTCCGAAGTACTGAACCAGTATCAGCGCCGGGCCGACCTGATCCCGAATCTGGTCAGCACCGTTCAGGGATTCGCCGACCAGGAAAAGGAAGTGCTCACGCGCGTCACCGAAGCGCGTTCCCGGGTCGGGCAGATCCAGGTCAACCCTTCGGACCCGAACTCGCTCAGGCAGTTCGAGCAGGCGCAGCAGGAAATGGGCGGGGCGCTGGCGCGGCTGATGGTGGTGGTGGAGAACTACCCGCAGCTGAAATCGGACGCGAACTTCCGCGACCTGCAGGCGCAGCTCGAGGGTACCGAGAACCGGATCGCGGTCGCGCGCAGGCGCTATATCGAGTCGATCCAGCAATACAACGTGCTGGTACGCCAGTTTCCCGTGAACCTGACCGCGATGGTGTTCGGATACGACGCCAAACCGCAGTTCAGCGTGGAAAACGAACGCGCGATCTCGTCCGCGCCCAAGGTCGAATTCGGCGCGCCTGCCAGGGGCAGCGGCGCCGCGCAGGGCAAGTGATTCCGCTCGCGTGCCGCGCGCTCCGAAGCAGATGAAACCCGCGGGAAGCAGATGAAACCGGCGGGGCGCGCAGTTGCCGCCGCGGTCGCCGCCGCGGTGATCGCCCTGCTCGCGCTCGCGCCGCAATGGGCGGCGCGCGCGCAGGGCCTGGCCGCGGTGCCGGCGCTGTCGGCGCGTGTCACCGATCTCACCGGCACCCTCGACGCGACCCAGCGCGCCGAACTCGAGCAGCGTCTCGCCGGGATCGAGGCGCGCAAGGGCGCGCAGGTCGCGATCCTGATGGTCGGCTCGACCGCCCCGGAGACGATCGAGCAATACGCGATCCGCGTCGCCGAAGCGTGGCGTCTGGGCCGCGACCGGGTCGACGGAAAGGCGATCGACGACGGCGTGCTCGTACTGGTCGCGAAGGACGACCGCAAGGTGCGAATCGAAGTCGGCTACGGGCTGGAGGGGGCGATCCCGGACGCGCTGGCCAAGCGCGTGATCGCCGAGACGATCGTTCCACGGTTTCGCGAGGGGCGGTTCTACGACGGACTGGGCAGCGCGCTGACCGACCTCTCGCGCCTGATCGACGGAGAGGCGCTGCCGCCTGCGGTGCAGGATCGGGGCGGCGAAGCCGGGTCGGACGGCTGGGTGCCGACCCTGATGCTCGTCCTGGTGATCGGAATGGTCGCGACAGCGGTGCTCGGCAAGCTGTTCGGCGCGTCCGCCGGTGGTGCGGGCGCGGCGCTCGCCGCGATCCTCCAGGGCGCGCCGTTGCTGCTCGCGTTTGTGCTCGGCGCGCTCGCGTTCATCCTGTTCCTGATCTTCGCCTCGACCGGGGGCGGGTTTCGCCCCGGCAGCCGGGGCCGGGGCGCTCGCTCGGTATGGACCAGCGGCGGGGGCGGATTCGGGGGCGGTGGCGGCGGTGGCGGCGGATTCAGCGGGGGCGGCGGCGGATTCGGTGGCGGCGGCGCCTCGGGAAGCTGGTAGGGGACGGCGTGAAGCGATCGATCCTGCGACTGGCGCGTCACCTGCTGACGGATCGCTCGGCGGTGCGGCGCGCGTTTCCGCCTGGCGGGCTCGACCGGATCGAGCAGCGTGTAGCAGCGGCCGAGCAGCGCCACGGCGCCGAGATCAGGATCGCGATCGAGCACTCGCTGGGACCGGGCCGGATCGTCTCGGGCATCGGTGCGCGCGAGCGCGCGCTGGAGGTCTTCGCTTCGTTGCGCGTCTGGGACACCGAAGCGAACAACGGCGTGTTGCTCTACCTGCTGCTGGCCGACCACGCGGTCGAGATCGTCGCTGACCGCGCGGCCGCGGCCGCGGTCGCGAAGCATCAGTGGCAAGCGATCGCCGATGCGCTCGCCGCGCGCTTCGCGCGCGGGGACTTCGTCGACGCGACGATCGAGGCGGTCGAGGCGATCGACGCGCTGCTCGCGCCGCTCTTCCCCGCCACGCCGCGCGAC
>JAHDXY010000358.1 GCA_023384005.1 Burkholderiaceae bacterium
CCGGACCGGTCGCCGCCGGCGCGGCCTTCGACCGCGTCGGGTCCTACACGCCGGTGTTCTTGGCCTGTGCCGCAGCATCGCTGGTCGGCGTCTGGGGCGGATGGCGCCTGCTGCGCGGCGAACGTGGCGTCGCGCAGCACACGCCTGGCGCGAAGCACTGAGTACAGAGTCTCCCCGGTCGCGGCAGCGCATCGCCGCTGCGCGAGGAGATCATCGGCGACGCGCGCGGCGCAGCAACGGCGTGAGCAGCAGCGGCGCGAAGTACATCGGTATCTGCGCGATCCCGACGTAGAGCGAGAACGCCTCTCCGGCGGTGCCCGCGGTGATCGCGAGCATCAGGCCCATGTTGCGGTTGCCGAATATCAGCGCCGCCTCGTAGGCCTGCTCGACCCCGCGCGATCGCTGCAAGGCGTAGCCGGCCAGATGAAACACCAGCGTGGCGCCGCACGCAAGTGCCAGCAGCAGGGCGACCCAGCCCGGATCGCGCAGCATGCGCGCCGTGACGCCGTCCATCACCGCGATCGCGAACACGACCAGCACCACGACATTGACGCCGGCGAGCAACTCGTCGTTGCGCGCCAGCCATCCGGCGCCGAGCGCCCTGCGCAGGCCCCAGGCGATCATGAACGGTGCCGCGACGAAGCCGCTTGCGCGCAGGAAGAACGCCGCGAGGTCGACCTGCAACCCCGCCTCGGGCAGCAGCAGCGCGACCAGGGCGGTGAGCGTGACTGGCAGCGCGAGCGTCGTCAGCACCGTGCCGGCCACCGACAACGCGCCGGACAAGCCGACGAACATCGCGAACACGGCGGCCGAACCGATCGGCGGCGCCGCCGCCTGCAACACGAGCGCGCGCTGCAGCTCGGCGCTCATTCCGGCGATCGAGGTCGCGCCCCACACCACAAGCGGCGTGCCAACGAGCAGCCACGACGCCAGCCACAGCGACGACGCCGGCGCGCGCGCCACCCGTGCGAGTGCGCTCCAGTCGAGCCTGAGCAAGGCGCCGGTAAAGGTGCCAACCACCGCGGCCTCGATCAGCGGGCGCATCAGCGCGGCGAGCGCGGGAAAGACGATCCCGGCGAAAACGCCCAGCGGCAGCGCCCAGCGGGCGTGCCTTCCGACCCAGGCGAGCGGCGCGAGTGGCGACATCGACGCGCTCACCGCCGCCGGCGCACGCCAGCTAGGCCGGTTCGGGCCAGGGTCGCTGCGCCGGGCGCAGTCGCTCGAGCAATCGCGAGACGCGCAACACGCCCAGATCGTCGAAACGCTGCCCGATCACCTGCACGCCCAGCGGCAGCCCGTCGCCGGTGTACGACCAGTTCAGCGAAGCCGCCGGCTGCTCGCTCATGTTGTACGCGACGGTGAACGCGATGTGCGGCAGCGCGTCGTGCGGGTCGTCTCCGGGGCAAGGGAGCTCCGCCTCGTAGGGCGGAATCGGCGACGTCGGGGAGAGAACGCAGTCGTAGGGCGCGACCGCGCGCACCGCCGCCTCGCGCATCAGCATGACCTGCGCGTATCCGTTCATCACGTCCGAGCCGCTGAACGCGCTGGCGCGCCAGGTGCACCACTCGACGATGAACGGGTGGATCTTCGCCAGCAGCTCTTCGGGCATCGCGCGCACGTCGTTGTACGAGCGTGCCTCGAAGAAGACCTGCATCCCGTCGAGCATCTCGGCGGTCATGAAACCGGGGATCTCTTCGACGATCGCCCCCGCGTCGGCCAGTGCAGTCGCGGCCGCCTGCGCCGCGGCGCGCACCTCCGCGTGCACCGCCATTCCCGCGCCCATGTCGGGCAGGAAGCCAACGCGCAAGCCCTTCGCTTCGAGCCCTTCGAGCGCGCCCGCGTAGTCGAGCGGCTGGTACGGCAGGCTCATGAAGTCGCGCGGGTCCGGGCGCGACGCCTCGGCCAGCAGCAACGCCGAATCGCGAACGGTCCGGGTCATCGGCCCGGCGACTCGCCCCATGTAGGGAGGGTCGACCGGAATGCGCCCCAGGCTGGGCTTGAGAGCGAAGAACCCGCCGTGCGTCGCCGGCAGCCGCACCGATCCGCCGATGTCGGTGCCCAGGTGCAGCGGGCCGTAGCCGGCGACCACCGCTGCGGCCGCGCCGGACGAGGATCCGGAGGTGTTCCGGTCGAGCCGCCACGGGTTGCGGGTAATGCCGTGGATCGACGAGATCCCCGCCGAGAGCATTCCGTAGTCGGGCATCGTCGTCTTGCCAAGGATCACGCATCCTGCCTCGCGGACCCGCGCCGAGGGCGGCGCGTCGGCCGCCTTCGGAGCGAGATCGCTCGCGGCCGAACCCACCGGCGCCGGATCGCCACGCGTGTAGATGTTCTCCTTGATCGTGATCGGCACGCCTTCCAGCGGCGAGCGTTGTCGTCCCTCGCGCCAGCGCAGCTCGGACTCGCGCGCGGCGGCGAGCGCGCTGTCGCGATGCACCAGGTACATCGCGTTGATCGCCGCCTCCCAGGCATCGATGCGCGCGAGCGCGGCCTGCGTCGCCTGCACCGGCGAGAGGTCCCCGCGCGCGTAAGCGGCCGACAGTTCGGCCGCGCTCAGGTCGTGAATCGCCGTCATCTGGGTGTCCTCGTGCGTGATCGATGCCTGGCGCGCGGCGCCGCCGAGGCCCTGGTTTCGGACTCTTCGAGCTCGCGCGCAGCCGGTATCGACGCGACCGAAGCGAAGGCGCGCGCCGCGCGCACCGCCCGGCGCACCGCCCGCGCCACGACGTCGGCGGCGGCGATGCCGATCAGCGTCGGGTCGCCCTCCCTTCCCGCGCGACCCGTAGCCAGCGCGAACAGCGTGTCGCCGTCGAACATCGTGTGCACCGGGTCGATCGCGCGCGCCATTCCGTCGTGGCCCATCCACGCGACACGCTGCGCCTGCGCCTTGCTGAGCCGCGCATCGGTGGCGATCACGCCGATCGTCGTCGCGATTCCCGGATCGATCATTGCCGGCACCTCGCCGGCGAACACCGCGCGCGAGGTTCCGGCGAGCCGCCGCCCGTCCGCGGTGCGCGCTCCGGCGATCGGCGCACCGGAAGGGGAATCGACGACGTCGCCCATCGCGTTGACCGCGACGATCGCACCCACCGTGAATCCGGCGACGCGCACCGACGCGCTGGCGATGCCCCCCTTCATCGCGCGTTCGAAGCCGAACAGCTTGCCCACCGTCGCGCCGGCGCCAGCGCCGACCGAACCTTCGGCCGGTGGCCGATCGCTCGCCTGTTCGCACGCGGCGTAGCCCGAACTCGCGTCGGGGCGGATCCTGTGATCGCCGTAGGCCAGGTCGAACAGGATCGCCGCCGGCACGATCGGAACCCGTGCCGGTCCGGCGGGAAATCCGATGCCCCGCTCCTCGAGCCAGCGCATCACGCCGCCGGCGGCGTCGAGCCCGAACGCGCTGCCGCCCGCGAGCAGCACGGCGTGCACCTGCCCGACCAGATTCGACGGCGCGAGCAGCTCGGTTTCCCGCGTGCCGGGCGCGGCCCCGCGCACGTCGACCGCCGCGACGGCGCCCTCCGGGACGAGCACCACCGTGCATCCGGTGGGACCGTCGGGGTTCGTGCAATGCCCGACCCTGACCCCCGCGACGTCGGTAATCGCGTCGCGTTTCGGAATCCCGGAGGCGGAGTTCACCATGAAGCGCGTAGGTTAACGCAGCCCGGCGTGGTTATGATCGGCGGTCAAACGTGGAGCGTCCCGAATGTCGTTGTTCGATCTGAGCACGAAGGTCGCGGTCATCACCGGCGCAAGCCGCGGCATCGGCCGCGCGATCGCCCAGCGGATGGCCGAGCACGGCGCGCGCGTCGTGATCTCGAGCCGCGACATCGACGCCTGCGAAGAACTCGCCGCGTCGATCCGCGCGCGCGGCGGCGAGGCGATCGCTCTCGCCTGCCACATAGGACGCAAGCAGGACCTTCGCTCGCTGGTCGACGCGACGCTCGCGCACTGGGGGCAGGTCGACGTGCTC
>JAHDXY010000013.1:0-22164 GCA_023384005.1 Burkholderiaceae bacterium
AGCCGCAGATCGGCTCGATGACCGAGGCCGCACTGACCGATCACGCGCGCCGCTCGCTCGAGGAGATGAAAGGCCGCTTTCACCTGCTCGGGCCCGACTGCTCGATCAACCCGGACACGCCCGAGGCGCTGATGCACGCGGTGGGACGCGTCGTCCGGGAAGGGTGAGCCCGGGGCGCCGGCGCCGAGGCGGCCGCGGCGTCGCGCCCTCTTGTCGTGCGACGCCCGCTGGCGCGATGCGCCGGCCGGCGTTCCGAAATCGTGAACCGCAGCGCACAGGGCGCGGCGCGCGCTGTCGCCCTCGCGAGCCACGCAACCCGTAGCGGTGCACAATGCGCTCGGGCGGCGGCGGGCGCGACGATCGGTACGCGCTTCGCCGTACGGGCAAGCCGGTTCCTGTGCAGGGGTTGAGTTGGCAGCGACGAGCGACGTCCTCGAGTTCCGCGACTACCGGATGGGATTCAGGGACGACGAGCTCGTCCACGACCTGATCGACGGAATGAGCTTCGGCGTGCCCACGGGCGGCGTGCTCGGGGTCGTCGGAGAGTCCGGGTGCGGCAAGAGCATGACGGCACTTTCGGTCATGCGCCTGCTGCCCTCGGCTGCGGTGGTCCAGGGCGGAGAGATCCTGTTCAACGGGGAGAACCTGCTCGCGCGCTCCGAGGCGCAGATGGGCGAGATCCGCGGGCGCGATATCGCGATGGTCTTCCAGGAACCGATGACCTCGCTCAATCCGGTGCACGCCGTGGGCCGCCAGATCGAGGAAGTCCTTCGGATCCACCGCAGCGGCATGAGCGCCGAGGAGCGTCGCAACGCGACGATCGAGTTGCTGCGCCAGGTGGGCATCGCCAATCCGCAGAATCGCTACACGCAGTACCCGCACCAGCTCTCGGGGGGAATGCGCCAGAGAGTCATGATCGCGATCGCGGTGGCATGCCGTCCGCAACTGCTGCTTGCCGACGAACCGACGACAGCGCTCGACGGCACGATCCAGGCACAGGTCCTCGCGCTGATGCAGAATCTGAAAGAGCAGACGCGCGGGTCGATCATGCTGATCACGCACAACCTGGGCATCGTCGTGGAGACCTGCGACCAGGTGGTGATCATGTATGCCGGCCGGATCGTCGAACGCGGCACCGTCGAACGCATCTTCGACCATGCCGCGCATCCCTACACTCGCGGCCTGCTCGCGTCGCTGCCGTCGCTGGCGGGCGACACCGGCGAACTGCATTCGATTCCCGGCTCGGTCCCCTCGGTGGCCGATTTCGAGCGCGGATGCAGGTTCGCGCCGCGCTGCGAACTGCGACGCGAGTACTGCGCGCGCGAAGTACCGCCGATGACCGCGCTCTCGCCCGAACACGCCGTGGCGTGCTGGGTGACCGGCGGCGGGAGGAGCGAGTGAGCGCGTTGCTCCAGATCCGGGGCCTGACGAAGCACTTCGCGCTGAAGAAGGGGCTGTTCCGCAGGCATGCGCGCCACGTGCACGCCCTCGACGGAATCGACCTCGACCTGCTCGAAGGCGAAACGCTCGGTGTCGTCGGCGAGTCCGGTTCGGGCAAGTCCACGCTGGGCAGGGCGATCGTGCGGCTCGAGGAGCCAAGCGCGGGCCGGATTAGTTTCGAGGGGCGCGACCTGGGCGCAGTGCGCGGCGCCGACCGCCAGGTCTTGCGGGAACGGATCCAGATGGTGTTCCAGGACCCGTACGCCTCGCTCAATCCGCGCCTGTCGGTCGGCCACGCGCTGGCCGAGCCGATGCTCGTGCATCGCAAGGTCGCCGGGCGCAAGGCTGCCGCGAAGGCGGTCGGCGACCTGCTGCTCCAGGTCGGGCTGCGCCCGGAGATGGCCGCCTCGTACCCGCACGCCTTCTCTGGCGGCCAGCGCCAGCGAATCGGCATCGCCCGCGCGCTGGCGCTGGGGCCGAAGCTGCTGATCTGCGACGAGGCAGTGTCGGCGCTCGACGTCTCGGTCCAGGCGCAGATCCTCAACCTGTTCAACAAGCTCAAGAAAGAGCTCGACCTGACCTACCTGTTCATCACGCACGACCTGTCGGTGGTGCGCTACGTCTCGGATCGGGTCATGGTGATGTACCTCGGGCAGGTCGTCGAACTCGCGCCGCGCGATCCGTTCTTCGCGCGGCGCCTGCATCCCTACACGCGCGCGCTGATCTCCGCAGCGCCGATCGCGTCCACCGCCGCCCGGGAGGCGCGCACGATCCTGCAGGGCGAGATCCCCAGCGCGATCGACCCGCCCACCGGTTGCAGGTTCCACACCCGCTGCCCGCAGGTCATGGACGCCTGCCGCCGTGTCGAGCCGCAACTGCGCGAGATCGAGTCGCGTCATTTCGTGCGCTGCCACCTCTACGGCAACCCGCACTAGAGGGCGGCGCATGTTCCAGTATCTCGTTTCCAGGTTCTTCAAGGGCGGCCTGACCTTCCTGGCCGCAGTCACGGTCACCTTCCTGATCGTTCGGCTGATGCCGGGCGACCCGACCACCGCATTCATCAGCGAGTCGATGACGCCGCAGGACGTCGAGGCGCTCAACGCCTCGCTGGGGCTGGACAAGTCGCTCCTAGAGCAGTACCTGCTCTTCCTGCGCAACCTGGCGCACTTCGAGCTGGGTCAGTCGTTCTTCTACAAGGAGGCGGTCAGCGCGATCATCGGTCCGCGCCTGGCGTGGACGCTGCTGCTGATCGGCACGGCGCTCGCGATCACGCTGATGATCGGAATCCCGCTCGGCGTGTACACCGCAAGACACAAGGGCAAGTGGCTCGACCAGGCGGTGAGCACGATGATCGTCCTGGGGATCTCGATCTTCATTCCGCTGCTCGCCTTCGTCCTGGTGTACGTGTTCAGCCTCGAGCTCGGCCTCACGCCGGTCGGCGGCGCCTTCGCCCCGGACGTGGAGGACTCCGAACTCGTGGGCAACGTCGTGCGTCACATGATTCTCCCGACCACGACGCTGGTCGTGGTGAACCTCGCGCAGATCGTGCTCTATACGCGAAGCAGCATGCTCGACGTGCTCAAGGAGGACTACATCCGCACCGCGCGCGCCAAGGGCGTCGGCGAGCGCGGCGTCACCTGGGGACACGCGCTGCGCAACGCGATGATCCCGACCGTTACGGTCACCGGCCTGATGCTTGGCAAGATGGTCGCCGGCGCGGTGCTCACCGAAACGGTGTTCTCCTGGCCGGGTGTGGGCTCGATGATCTACGAGGCGGTGCAGAAGCAGGACTTTCCGCTTCTGCAGGGCGCGTTCATCGTTCTCGCCTTCAGCGTGATACTGATGACGCTGGTGACCGATCTGGTGGTCGCGTGGCTCGATCCGCGAATCAAGCTGCACGGCGGGAGCGCGCGATGAGGCAACGCAGCTTCGCGCAGTCCTTCGGCAAGCACCGGCTTGGAATGATCGGCCTGGCGGGAATCGTGATCATCATGGCAACCGGTGCGATCGGCCCGCTCCTGGTTCCCTACCCGAGCGGCTACAACGAGGCGACGCCGCTGGCCGCTCCAGGCGCCGGATTCTGGCTCGGCACCGACGCCCTCGGGCTCGATCTCGTCGCCGAGATCGTCTGGGGAGCGCGCACCTCGCTGTTCATCTCGTTCACCGCAGTCGTGGTCGCGAGCGTGATCGGCGTGCCGCTGGGCCTGGTATCGGGTTACTTCAAGGGGCGCATCGGCGCGCTGATCGACAGCGTGATCGAGATCGCGATGATCATTCCCGCGCTGCCGCTGATGATCCTGATCTCGGCGATCTCCGGGCCGAGCGTCACGACCGTCGCGGTGGTCATCGGCGTGTTCTCCTGGCCGACGCTCGCGCGAATCGTGCGCAACTCCACGCTCAAGATCGCGAGCATGCCCTACATCGAGGCGACGATCGTGCTCGGAATACCGACGCGCACGATCATGTTCAAGCACATCCTTCTCAACGCGGCAGGGCCCGCGCTGGTCGACCTGACGCTGGTCATGGCGACGGCCGTCATGACAGAGGCGGGGCTGAGCTACCTCGGGCTGGGCGACCCGAACGTCTGGTCCTGGGGCAGCATCCTGCAAAACGCCTTCCGCGCCGGGCAGCACTTCCACGCCTGGTGGCTGATCGTGTTCCCCTCGATCGCCATCATGTTCTTCGTCGTCTCGTTCAACCTGCTCGGACTGGGAATCAACGAGACGCTCAACCCGAAGCGTGAGTGAAGCGCGCGAAGCGATTACTATCTGCGAAAAAAGCAAGCGAAGTTCACCGGGTTTCGCCGCCCGGCCCACACACCAACCAGGAAGGTACGAGATCATGGCAACAAGACGATCGTTCATGGAGCTGGGTCTGGCCGTCGCGGCCGCCGCCGCGAGCGGTGGCGCGATGTCGCAGCCCCGCAGCGGCTCGAGCGTGACATTCAGGATCGGGCTCCTGGGGGACGTTCAAACGCTGAACTTCTGGGCGAGCAACGACGTCAACGGCGCGCTGCTCCAGGAAGCCGTGATGCCGCGCTACGGCTACATGGACGAGAACGGCAATTTCAAGTCCCGCTTCATCCACAAGGTAGAGATCAAAGACGGTGCGCGCACCTTCGTCCTGCACCTGACCGCCGGCGTGAAGTGGCACGACGGCGTCGCGTTCTCGGCCGACGACGTGATCTTCACCGGCGAGTATCTGGTCAAGCACAAGCTGTTCCAGAACACGCGCTTCAGCAACGTCGCGTCGGTTCGCAAGATCGACGACCTCACGGTCGAGTACAAGCTCAAGGCGCCGCAAGTCGGCTTCGCCAACGTGATGCTGTTCTGGGTCGCGCCGATGCCCAAGCATCGCTGGGAGAAGATCGAGGACCCGAAAACGGTCAGCGACGACGCGCAGGGGGTAACCGGGCTTGGCCCGTTCAAGCTCACCGAATGGAAGAAGGGGCAGCACTACATCTTCAGCCGCAATCCGGACTGGCCGGACGCGCTCGGCACGCCGACGATCGACCGCCTGGTGTATCGCGTCTACAAGGACGAGAACTCGATCGTCCTGGCGCTCAGGACCGGCGAGATCGACGCCACCAGCAGGCAGTTCCTGCCGTCGATGGCCGCGCAGTTCCGCAACAACCGCGCGTACAACATCTTCGAGAGCCAGTCGCCGGGCTACTCGTACATCGGATTCAACGGCAA
Source organism: Burkholderiaceae bacterium (assembly GCA_023384005.1). Classification (GTDB taxonomy): domain Bacteria; phylum Pseudomonadota; class Gammaproteobacteria; order Burkholderiales; family Burkholderiaceae_E; genus Quisquiliibacterium. The sequence continues at coordinate 5,136 of JAHDXY010000013.1, forward strand.
GAAGAGCGAGTTCGCCGCCGATCTCGCGGTGCGCAAGGCGATCGCCCACTGCATCGACCGTCCGAAGATCGTCAAGCTCGCGCTCGAGGGCAACGGCATCCCGATGCCCGGACCGGTCTCGCCGATCTACAAGGATTTCGTGCGATCGAAGATCGAATACCCGGCGTTCGACATCGAAGCGGCAAAGAAGGTGCTGCGCGACGCCGGCTACGCCGACAGCGACGGCGACGGCATCGTCGAGAAAGGCGGCAAGAAGCTCTCGATCAAGATGATGTACGAGGGCTCGCGCAACGACTACGACAAGTCGGTGCGCATCATCAAGGAGGACACGCGCAGGGCCGGCATCGAGCTGGTTCTCGAGCCGCTCGACAGGCAGGTGTACATCGATCGGCAGTCCAAGACCAAGGAATACGAGATGCTCTTCGTGCAGTGGGGGGCGATCATCGCCGTCTACGATTCCTTCTACAACCTGTTCGGAAAGGACTCGTTTCTCAACTACTCGGGCTTCTTCGATCCCGAGCTGGAGAAGTGGGCCAAGGAGGCGAAGGAGTCCGCGTCGATCGCCGACAGCATCAAGCCGATGGACGAGGCGCAGAAAGTCGTCGTGAGCCAGATCCCGACGCTGGCGATCTGGGTTCCGAACCTGATCTTCGTCACCAGCGCCAAGTTCGAGGGCTACCTGCAATACCCGTCGTCGAGCAACGGAACGATCAGCATGAGCTCGCTGCTCAACATCAAACCCCGCAAGTAAGGACGCACGACATGGGACTGGACAAGGCATACAAGGGCTACAAGGCCTACGACTACCTGACGCCGGGCGAGGACTACATGGAGTTCGCGCTCACGCCCAAGGACCGCATTCCGGAGTACCTCGTTCCGCTCACGCCCGAACAGGAGCAGCGAACACTGCGCCTGGCCGACGAGAAGATGATCATCTCGATGCACGAGCATCCGGTGTACAACCCGCTCGACCTGAATCAGTACGGAATGCAGCGCCACCGCGGCCGCTCGTTTTGCGCCTACGAAGGACTGGCCGAGTCGTACCTCGATTGCACCTTCGACAACCTGATGAACGGGTCGTGCTGCATCACCTCGCACAACGGCTGGAAGTGGACCGACATCGTCCACGACCTCGGCATGCGCATGTGCGACGTCGCGCACCAGGATTTCCTGGTCCACGTGCGCACCGTCGACGAGATCCTGCAGGCGCGCAAGCAGCGCAAGATCGCCTGGGTCGCGTGCATCGAAGGGGCGATGCCGATCGAGAACGAAGTCGACCGGATCGACATCCTCTACGGCCTGGGCGTGCGCCTGCTCGGTCTGACCTACTCGGAGTCGAACGCACTCGGTTCCGGACTGAAGGAGACCCGCGACTCCGGTCTCACGGCCTTCGGGCTGCGGGCAGTGCAGCGGATGAACAAGGTCGGGATGCTGATCGACGTGTCGCACGGCAGCACGCTCACCGCGATCGACGCCGCCGAAGCCTCGTCGGTGCCGATCTGCATGTCGCACACCGGCGCGAGGACGCTGTGGAACTCGAAGCGCCTTGCAACCGACGACGCGATCAAGGCGGTCGCCGCGGGAGGTGGCGTGGTCGGCATCGAAGCGGCGCCGCACACGACGATCACGTACAACCGCCGCACCCACGACATCGACTCCGTGATGGAGCACTTCGAGTACGTCGCCAACCTGGTTGGGATCGACCACGTGTGCTTTGGCACCGATACGAACTGGGGAGACCATGTAGGCCTGCACAAGATGTTCTCGAAGTTTCTCTCGAGCAGCGAAACGCGCAACACCGACGAGTACCCGCGTGTCGATCACGTGAAGGGAGTGGAGAATCCCCGCGAGAGCTCGAAGAACCTGCTGCGCTGGATGGTCGCGCACGGCTACAGCGACGACGACATCGAGAAGGTCATGGGTGGGAACATCCTGCGCGTGTTGCGTGCCGTCTGGAAGTGAGCGCCGCGTCGACCGCGAAAAAGGCCCCGGCAGCGGGGTCGCGACAGGCCGACGCCCAGGCCACGCGCGGGCGGATCCTTCGCGCGGCGATCCGGGTCTTCAGCAAGTACGGTTTCGACGGCGGACGGGTCGAGCAGATCTCCAGATCCGCCCGGTCGTACGACCGGATGATCTACTACTACTTCGGGAGCAAGAAAGGGCTGTACGTCGCCGTGCTCGAGGAACTGTATCGCCGCTTCAACGAGGCGCAGTCCAAGCTCGAGCTCGACGCCGACCGTCCGGTAGAGGCGCTCGGCGCAGTCACGCGATTCGTCTGGGATTACTATCGCCGCAACCCGGAGTTCATCACCCTGCTCAACACCGAGAACCTGCACCGGGGCAAGCACATCGCGAAGTCGCCCCGCGCGCGCGCGTACTCGCTGCCCGCGGTGCGCGTGCTCGAGGAGGTGCTCGAGAGCGGCGCGCGCAAGGCGCTGTTTCGCCGCAACGTATCGGCGCGCGACGTCTACCTGATGATAGCGGCGATGGGGTATTTCTACCTTTCGAACCGCTACACCCTGTCGGCGTTTCTCGGCGAGTCGCTCGAGGCGCCCGAGGCGATGGCGCACTGGGAGGCGTTCATCGTTGAGTCGGTGCTGCGCGCGGTGATGCCGCCAGACGCACTCTCGAACGCCTAGCGCCGAGCCGCCGCCGTGTCCGACGCACTCGCTGCTTCCAGGGTCCGCGACCTGCGCGTCAGCACCTGGGAGGCGTTCACCAGCTACGCCGACGGGCACGACGGCTGGGCGTTTCGCGGCCAGACCGACGCGCATCGCCCGTTGCTCACCTCGCTGGCGCGCAGGCTGCTGCAGACCCGAACCGATCGCTCGGCTTGGCGCGAGCGCGAGGAGCGCGCGATTCGCGTGTTTCGCCGCAAGGCCCACATCTACCTTCCGGACCGCTCGGTGCTCGACCAGATGCTGCGCTGCCTCGCGATGATGCAGCACCACGGCGCGCCCACCCGGCTGCTCGACTTCACCAAATCCCCGTTCGTCGCGGCGTTCTTCGCGCTCGAGAACGCCACCGGCGAATCGGCGGTCTACGCGCTCGACACGCCGCGCCTGTGGGCGTCGGCGCCACGCTTCGATCCAAGCCTGACCCGCGAGCGGATCGACCCGCAGGTCCAGGGCAACTTCGAGCGTTATTTCGCGGCCAACGAGCGCGCGCTGGTGTGGGTTGGCGAGCCGGCCGAGATGGATCGCCGTCTGGTCGCGCAGTCCGGGCTTCTGGTGATGCCCGGAATGCTCGACCAGACGCTGGACGTCCAGCTCCAGGCCTACGGCGACGGTGCCCCGCTGATCGAGCGGGTGATCCTCGACCCGGCGCTGCGCGCCGAGGCGATGCACCAGCTGTACCGGATGAACATCACCCAGGCGACGCTGTTTCCCGACCTCGAAGGCCTCGCCCGGTCGATCGCCTACGAGCTCGAGGAGATCTGGGGACACGACTGAGGCTGAGGCGGCGCGAAAGGATTGACTTGCGCCGGGTCCGGGATTAACATCCGTCAGCCCGTTTCATGTAATATGCACTCCATTCATAACTGGCTGGCGGCTGAGTCTCGGCGGCCACTGGATGGCCCCGGCGAACCGCCGCCCCACGAACCCGGATCGACTTCCATGTACGACACCTTCACGACCGACCGACTGATCGATCTCTGGCTCACCGAGGACATCGGGGCGTGCGACCTCACCGCGCAGGTCATGATCGAGCCGCACGAGACCGGGGCGTTCCAGATGAACGCGCGCGAGCCGATCGTGATTGCGGGAATCGACGTCGCCGCGCGCGTCTTCCTGCGCTACGACCCGACGCTTTCGGTCGAGGTGCTCGTGCGCGACGGCGAGCGCGTCGAGAAAGGAACGCGCCTGCTCGAGGTGAGCGGCAAGGCGCGCAGCATCCTGACCACCGAGCGCACGTCGCTGAACATCCTCCAGCGAATGTGCGGCATCGCGACCGAAACGGCGCGCTACGTCGACGCGATCAGCGCCACGCGTGCGCGCCTGATCGACACGCGCAAGACGACGCCGGGGCTGCGCATGCTCGAGAAGCACGCCGTCACCTGCGGCGGCGGGCTCAACCACCGGCTCGGGCTCGACAACGGAGTGATGATCAAGGACAACCACATCGCCGTGTGCGGCAGCATCGCCAAGGCGATCGAGCGAGCGCGCCGCAGCACGCCCGTGCTGACGAAGATCGAAGTCGAGTGCGACCGCCTCGAGCAGGTCGAAGAGGCGCTCTCGGCCGGGGTCGACGTGATCATGTTCGACAACATGTCGGTGCCAGACATGGCCGAAGCCGTCAAGTTCGTCGCCGGACGCGTCAAACTCGAAGCTTCGGGCGGCATCCGGCTGGACACCATCGTCGCGATCGCGCGAACCGGTGTCGACTACATCTCCACCTCAAAGACGCATCAATCCGCCGCAGCAGTGGACATCGGCCTCGACGAAGCGGTCTGAAGATCTGTCACGCAGCGTCATGCGCCCCGGTATCTTCTTCTTCGTCGTCGGGCCCAGCGGCGCGGGAAAAGACACGCTGATCGACGGCGCGCGCGGCGTGCTGGCGTCGAATCCAAGGTACAGCTTCGCGACTCGCGCGATCACCCGGCCGGCCGACGCGGGGGGCGAGCCTCACGAGGCTCACACGGTCGCGTCGTTCGATGAACTCGAACGCGGCGGCGGTTTTCTCATCTCCTGGGCCGCGCACGGGCTGCGCTACGGACTCCCCGCCGCCTTGCTCGACGAGATCCGCGCCGGGCGCCACGTCGTCGCCAACGGGTCGCGCGCTTCGATCGCCGAACTCTCGACCCGTGTTCCCAGGCTGATCGTCGTGATGGTCAGCGCGCGGCCCGAAGCGCTCGCGCAGCGCATCGCGGTTCGCGGCCGTGAACAGGGCGCCGGAGCCAGCGCGAGACTGCAGCGCCGCGTGACAGAGCAGGTGCCTCGCGGCGTACAAGTGATCCAGGTCGCGAACGACGGATCGATCGAGGAAGGCGTTGGGCGCTTCGTCGCAGCGCTCGACGGGGCGGCGCGCGAGCTGCACGTCGTGCGCTATCCGGTCGACACCTGGCGCGATTCGGTCGCCTACCTGCCGCCCGACAGCGTGGTCGGCGCGCAGGATTTTCTGCGTGCCGAGCGCGTCGAGATCACCGCGGGCACGCACAGCCTGCGCTCGTCGGTGCATGTCACGCGCACCGAGCCGTTGCTCGCCGAGGACGAGATCGGGCTGTCACGACGCGCGTTCGAGGATCTCGGCGTGCCGGAGGGCGCGCGGGTCGCGATTCGCCGGATGTCCGCGCCTTCGAGTCGCGACGCGTTGCGCGCCAAGCTGCGCGGCGCGGTGCTCGACCAGGCGCAGTACGCGGCGCTGCTGGGCGACATCGTCGAAGGCCGCTACCCCGATAGCGAGGTCGGCGCGTTTCTCGTCGCCGCCACGCGCGGACTCACCGACGACGAGGTGGTCTCTCTAGCGCGAGTTCGCGCCTCGTTCATGACGAAAATGCGCTGGGACGAACCGATCGTCGTCGACAAGCACTCGATCGGCGGAATCCCCGGAAGCCGGGTCACGCTGATCGTCATCCCGCTGGTCGCGGCGCACGGGCTGGCGATTCCGAAGACATCGTCGCGCGCGATCACCTCCGCGGCCGGCACCGCCGACGCGATGGAGGTGCTCGCGCGGGTCGACCTGAGCGCCGACGAGGTTCGCGAAACGGTGCGCCGCGCGCGCGGATGCATCGCGTGGAACGGCCGCCTGAACCACTCCGCGCTCGACGACGTGATGAACACGATCACCCGCCCGCTTGGCATCGACTCGAACCGCTGGTCGGTCGCGTCGATCCTCTCGAAGAAACTCACGGCCGGATCGACTCACGTGATCATCGACCTGCCCTACGGCCCGCAGGCCAAGCTCGCGACACGCGCCGAGGCGCTCGATTTCGGGCAGCTCTTCGAGCGGGTCGGGCGTTCGCTGGGCCTCGTGGTCGAGGCACACGCCACCGACGGCTCGGCGCCGATCGGCCGGGGAATCGGCCCGGCGCTCGAAGTGCGCGACGTGCTCCAGGTCCTGGGAAACGACGCCGGGGCGCCGCACGACCTGCGCGAGAAAGCGCTCGACTTCGCCGGTCGCATCCTGTCCTGGGACCCTGCCGTCGCGACCGCAGCCGCCGGACGGGCTCGCGCCGAAACGCTGCTTCGTTCGGGCGCGGCGCTGGCGAAGTTCGATGAAATCGTCGAGGCGCAAGGGCGCCATGATTCGCCAGTCAGGCCGGCGTCGATCACGCACGCCGTCCGAGCCAAGGGGGCGCGTCGCGTCGCGCGCATCGACATCGCCCAGATCAGCGAGATCGCGCGCCGTGCCGGCGCGCCGCTGGACAAGGCGGCGGGGATCGACCTGCGCGCTCGCGTCGGCGACACTGTCGCCGACGGCGAAGCGATGTACCTGATCCATGCCAGTGCGGCCGCCGAACTCGCGCAAGCGGCGGCGGTGGCGGCGCTGAACTGCGGCGTGCACTGAAGTGCCCGACGTTGCCCGCTCGAGTCCGAACCACCCTGGCCAAGCGCGCGCGATGCCGGGGCAATCCGCGGATACCCCGCAAACAGATGGAGAAACCAGCAAAATGAGACGTCACCTGCTCACCGCCGTACTGGCGGCCCTGACTTCCCTCACCTGCGCTTCGGCCATCGCACAGTCAGGCGCTGCGATGAAAGTCACCCTTGTCGGCGGATCGGTCGGAGGCGCATGGAGCGCAATCGGCAACGCGATCGGCGAGACGCTGCGTCGCGAATACCCGAACACCTCGTTCACCTACGAGCCCGGCCGCGAGCAGTCGAACATCATGCTCGTCTCGCAAGGGCGCGTGCAACTCGGCATCGCGCACGCGCAGTTCGCGCAACGCGCGAAGAACGGTGGCGAGCCGTTCAAGCAACCGGTGGAGAACCTTCGTGCGATCGCCGTGATCGACCCACGCGCCACGATGCAGATCTTCGTTCGTCAGGGTTCGGGAATCGACAGCCTGGAGCAGATCCGAAACGAGAAGAAACCGGCGCGCGTCGCCGTGAACCTGCGCGGGACGATGATGGCGATTGCCGCCGAGGAACTGCTCGAGGCTTACGGGATACCGGTCAAGAACATCGAATCGTGGGGCGGGAAAATGCACTACGTTTCGTTCAACGACGGACTCGAGATGATGAAGAACAAGCAGGCCGACGTGATCATCAATCTGCTCGCCTTTCCGTCTGGCCAGATCAACTCCGCGACGCGCGAGATGCAGGTTCAGATGCTCGGCGTGAGCCCGGATGCAGTCGCGAAACTGGAAAAGGCGGTGGGCACCTCGGTGATCCAGATTCCCGCGAAGACCTATGACTTCCAGCCGGCGCAGCTCGAGACCGTCACCGCGACGGTGGTCCTGTTCGCGAGCGCATCGATGAGCGACGAGGACGCAGGCAAGATCGTCAACGCGATGCTCAAGAACTTCGACTACCTGAAGCAGGTCCACTCGATGATGCGCACGCTCGATCCGGCTTCGCTGGTGAAGGTGGCACCGCTTCAGTTGCACCCCGGTGCCGAGAAGGCCTACAAAGCCGCCGGCGTGCTGAAATAGTCGCAACCCGTCGGACGCGGGCTTCGCGCTCGCGTATCGAATGACGCGGGCACGCCAAACCGGGAGCCGCCGATGAAAATCCTGCAGTTGATCGCGCGCGGCCGCTCCCGGGACAACGGCCCGGTGGGCAGGGCCATCGTCATGGCGGTCGCGGTCGGACTGGCCGCGATGCTGCTCACGATGGCCTTCGGCGTATACATCGACCGCAGCATCGCGTTGTTCGTCTTTCTCGGCGCGATGCTGGCGCTCGCGTTCCTCACCGTCACCGGCAACCCGCTGCGCCCGCGCGGCGCGACCGTCGTCTCGTCGTTCTTGGCTGCCCTCTCGCTCGCGGCGTGCCTTTACTTCATCATCATGGCGGACGCGCACTCGAAACGGGTGCCAATGATCGACGAGCTCTCGCTCGTGGACATGAGCGCCGCGATCGCGCTGGTCGCCCTCGTGCTCGAGGCCACGCGCAGGTGCATCGGCATGACGCTGGTCGTGCTGGTGAGCGGCTTTCTCGCCTACGGCGTGCTCGGCCACCGGCTGAGCGGATCGTTCTCGCACCGCGCGCTTTCAGCCCAGGAGATCGTCGATCACCTGGTGTTTTCGACCAACGGCCTGATGGGCCCGGCGCTCGAGGTTGCCGCGTTTCTCGTGTGCGTGTTCATCGTGTTCGGCGCCCTGCTCGACCGCTGGGGCGGCGGCGAGTTCTTCCACGACCTCGCGCAAAGCCTCGTCGGACGCCAGGCCGGCGGGCCGGCGAAGGTCGCGGTGTTCTCCTCGGGGCTTTACGGCTCGATCTCCGGTTCGCCGACGGCCGATGTGGTCACGACCGGGTCGTTCACGATTCCGCTGATGATCCGAACCGGCGTGCCGCGCACCTACGCCGCCGCCGTCGAGGCGACCGCGTCGACCGGCGGTGCGATTCTTCCGCCGGTGATGGGCTCGGCCGCGTTCCTGATGGTGGACTTCACCGGGATTCCCTACGCCACGATCGTCCTCGCCGCGATCGCGCCGGCGCTTCTCTACTACCTTGTCGTGTTCACTGCCGTGCACCTGCAGGTCGTGCGCCGCGGCCTCAAGCCGATCGAGCTGGAGGGCGCTCCGACGCTGTCGCAGGTCCTGAAGAGGGACTGGCTCTACTTCGTTCCGATCATCGTGCTGATCTGGGGCGTTCTTTCGCTGGACCGCCCGGTGTTCGCGGGCGCGATCGCCTGCCTCGCGCTGGTGCCGATCGGCATTGTGAAGGCGGCATCGCCGCGCCAGTTCGTCGCGTCGCTGTTCCAGGGTCTTAACAGCGGCATGGGGCAGCTGGTCGCGGTGGGCATCGCCTGCGCCGCCGCCGGGCTGGTGGTCGGGACGCTGTCGATGGCCGACCTGACCGGAAAGATCAGCTCGGGGATGTTCTCGCTCGCCGCGGGGAACTATGCGCTTACGCTGTTCGTGGCCTGCGCGGTGATCATCCTGCTCGGAATGGGAATGCCGACGCCCGCGGTCTACGCGCTCGCCGCAGTGCTCGCGGCGCCCGCGCTGCTCGCGCTAGGAGTCGAGATGTTGCCCGCGCACCTGTTCATCGTGTACTTCGCCTCGCTGTCGGCGATTACGCCGCCGGTGGCGGTCGCAGCGTTCGCGGCCGCGTCGATCGCCCGCGCGAATCCGATCGCGGTCGCCTTCCTCGCCTGCCGCGTCGGCGTCGTCGCCTTCGTGTGTCCTCTGCTGTTCATCAGCCAGACCGGACTGCTGATGATCGGCGACGCGACGACCATCGTGTCGACGATCGTATTCGTCACGATGGGATCGCTCGCGCTGGTCGCGACGCTCGAAGGTTATCTTCGTGGTGCCCTGGGAGCGGTGAGCCGGGTCGCGCTGTTCGCGATCTCGGTTGGCCTGCTCCTGGACACCGGGGCGCTGCGCTGGGGCTTCGCCGCTGCTGCCTGCGTCATCTTCGTCTGGCGCAGCCTGAACGACAGGCCGCGGGCGCTCGCCGGAACGACGGAGTAGACCGCGACTAGCGCCCCTGGAAGTCGGGCTTGCGCCGTTGCGCGAATGCTCGTACCCCTTCCTGCCGATCCTCCGTCGGCACCAGCTGGTTGTAGGCCTCGAGCTCGAACGCGTATCCGCTTCTCAGATCGACCTGGGTCGCGATGTCGAGGCTCTTCTTTGCCTGGCGGACCGCGATCGGGGCGTTGTCCGCAATGCGCGCAGCGGTGGCAAGGGCTTCTCTCATCAGCGCGTCGTCATCGCAGACGCGATTGACCACTCCCCAGGCGAGTGCCTCCTCGGCGCTAAACGCCGCACCGGTCAGAACGATCTCCTTCGCGCGACGCACGCCACACGCACGCGGGAGCATTTGCGTGCCCATCGCTCCAGGCATGATCCCGAGGGTCGTCTCTGGAAGTGCGAATCGCGCCGAACGGGCGGCGTAGGCGAAGTCGGCCAACAGGAGCAGTTCGCATCCTCCGCCGAAAGCGGCTCCGTTGACGGCCGCAAGAATCGGTACCGCGCAGTCGATGACAGCGCGAAACGCCTGCTCGCCAAGCGCGTGCTGTCGTCGCCATGCTTCGTCGGACATCCCGTTGCGCTCCTTTAGATCCCCGCCCGAGCAGAACGCGCGCCCTCCGGCGCCGGTCAAGACAACGCAGCGCGTCGAGTTCCGGTCGATATAGAGCCCGGAAAAGAGGTCGAGGAGTTCCCCGAGCATTCGCGTGTTCATGGCGTTGAGCGATTCCGGGCGGTTCAGTGTCACGACACGCACTGCGGGCCTCGGCTCGGTCACCGCCAGGGTTTCATAGTCGGTTCGCATCTCGATTGCCTCGAACTTGGCTGATCTCAGCGCGCGCGTCTCTGGGGCGGGGCGCACGATTCGCGTGAGATGAACTCGGTGGGTAGAACCAGGCGACGCGCAGCGGCATCAGCGGACCCGTCGATCCGCGTCAGCAGCAGCTGCGCCGCCAGGCGGCCTAGTTCGACGAAGTCCCATCGGATCGCGGCGATCGGCGGGCGCAGGAACTCCGCGAGCGGGGCGTCCGCGATACCGATCAGCGATAGCTGCTCGGGAACGCGTACGCCGCGTTCATCGATCGCTCGCAAGACGCCGGGCAGCATCGAAAGGCCGCCTGCGAGGATCGCGCTCGGAGGGTTCGGATCGCGGAGCAGCAGCTTCGCCTGCTCGTAGCCGTACGCCGCCGAGAAGCCGCCACTCAAGGCAATGGCCTCGTCGAACGGAAGTTTCGCCCGCGAGTAGGCGTTGCGGAATCCCGCGAGGCGGCTGCGCGCCGCGGCGATCTGCGGCGATCCGGTGATCAGTGCGATCCGGCGATGGCCGATGTCGAGCAGGTGGCGCGTTGCCGCGTACATGCCGCCTTCATGATCCGCGAGGATGCGGTCGAACTCTGCCGGCGTGTCGCGCTCGAACAGCACGATCGGAATGCCGGTCTCGGTCAGCGCGGCGCTGAGATCGGGATCTCCCTCCGAACCGAAGGTGACGATCAGACCGTCGGTTTGACGCTGAGCGAAGGTCTTGAGCATCCCGAACTCGACCGATCTGTCGCCGCCGGTGTTCGCGAGAAGTACCACATACCCGGCGTCCTGGCACTCGCGTTGCACGGACTTCACGAAAGCCGCGAGCGCCGGCACGGTGATATCGTAGACGATCAGCCCGATGGTCCTGGTCGCTCCCAAGCGCATGCTCTGCGCGATTGCATTTGGCACGAACCCGACTTGCTCGATCGTCTTTCGAACCTTCTCGCGAATCCCCGGCGCGACGTTCTCGTATCCACCGAGCACTCGCGAGACAGTTCCGACTGCCACTCCCGCAGCCCTCGCAACGTCTTCGATCGTGGGCCGACGTTTCAGCCCATGCTCGTCGCCGGGTGTTCGCTTCACGGCACGACTACCACTTTGCCCACCGTACGACGCTCGACGATTGCCCTGATGGCGTCGGGCGCTTCGCTCAACGGGTAGATGGTACTGACGAGTGGTTTGAGCCTGCCGGCACGATAGATCTCCATCAGCTCGCCCATGACGCTCACCGCAAAGGCAGGATCCCGTTCCGACTCGGCTCCCCAGACCGCGCTGATGATCGAGATATTCTTGACCAGAACGATGTTCGCAGGGATCTGCGGAACTGTTCCGCTCGCGAAACCAATCAGCAGGATCCTGGCATGCCAGGCTGCACTGCGCATCGCATGGTCGAAGACCTCGCCGCCAACCGCGTCGAACACCACGTCTACCCCGGAACCGGCCGTGTACTCCCTGACGCTGTCGCGCATGTTTTCGCACGAGTAGTTGACCAGAAGATCCGCACCGCGCGCGGCGGCCATCGACAGCTTCTCGGGCGTGCTCGCGCAGGCAATCACCCTGGCGCCGAGTGCGTTGCCGACCTCGACCGCCGCCAAGCCGACACCACCGCCCGCGCCAGTCACCAGAAGCGTTTCGCCCGCCGCGAGGCCGGCGCGCCGCGTGAGCGCGAAGTAGGCGGTGCCGTGGCCGATGAAGAACCCGGCCGCCGTCGCGAAGTCCATCGTCGCGGGGATCGGTACCAGCGTGCTCGCACGCGCGACGAACTCCTCGGCAAACCCGCCTCCGTAGCGGGCCCAGACGAGGACCCGGTCGCCAGGCCGCGCGCTGCTCACACCCACGCCACACTCGATGACTTCGCCCGCGAGTTCGAGTCCCGGAATGTAGGGCAACTGTGGCTTGACCTGATACTTGCCGGCAAGTATCAGCGTGTCGGCGAAATTCACCGCCGATGCCTTCACCGAAATCCGCACCTCGCCCGGTCCGGGCCGGCGCGCATCGATTTCCTCGACCCGAAGGGCCGACGGATCCCCCCACGACCTGCACACGACTGCCTTCATCTTCGAGGCCATCGTCTAGACGACGCGATCGGCGGCGGCCTCGAGGCCGCGGCGCGCATCGGGATCAGCGATCGCGATCAGGCGCCGCGCCCGCTCGCGCAGCGGGACTGCGCGCAACTCGGCTATCCCATGCTCGGTAACGACCAGGTCGACGTCGCTTCGCGCCGTGGTCGTCGGCCCCGAGAGCGCTGCGACGATCCGCGACCTGCCGCCGCCGGTGCTAGACGGGAGTGCGATGATTGCGCGCCCTTCGCGCGACCGGCTGCCGGCGCGCACGAAATCGACTTGTCCTCCGATCTGTCCTACCGCACGCCCGTCTACGCTCTCGGCGTTGACCTGACCGGTCAGGTCGACTTCGAGCGCTGAATTGATCGTGAACAGTCGCGACAGCGCTGCGAGAACCGCAGCGTCGTGGGTGTAGCGATAGGGTTTCATCCGGATCTGCGGGTTGCGGTGAGCATAACCGTAGACCCGGTCCGAACCGTGCAGTACGGCCGCGACCGTGGCACCATCGTCGACCTCCTTGTATCGGTTCGTGACGATACCCGCCTGCATCAGTTCGATCACGCCGTCACCGATCACGCTCGAGTGGATGCCAAGGTCGCGCCGCGACCGAAGCGCCGCCAGGACCGCATCGGGAATCATCCCGATTCCGATCTGCAGCACGGCTCGATCAGGAATCAGGCGCGCGACGTGCGCGGCAATCTGGCGTTCGAGCGCGCTGCCCGAGCGGGCGGGCATCTGCGGTAGCACCCGCCGGGTGCGCACGCACGCGTCGATACGCGAGCGCTCGACCCGCGTGTCGCCACAGGTGAGCGGCATCTCGTCGTTGATCTCCGCGACGACCACGCGCGCGGCCGCGAGCAGGTCGGGCATGTAGTCGACGCATACGCCGAGATTGAACGCGCCGTCATCCTGCGCGACCTGAACGAGGACGACGTCCACTCGAATCCGCCCGCTGGCGATGAACTCGGGAACGTCTGACGCGTGGCAAGGAATGATGTCCGCCCCGGCGCTCGCGATCAGGCGCGCATTCGATCCAGTCGCCCCGAACGTGACAAGGTCGATATTCGACCGATCGTCGATCTCGAAGGCATTCGAGAAGCTCGTGCCGAGCAACACCCGCACGCGCCCGAGACCGCCGCACTGCGCTGCGAAGGCACGCACGAGTGGCAAGGGTTCGGCCGCGGCCTGTCCCCAGGCCAGCGTGTCCGCGGCGCGCAAGTAGCGGGCGAAGTCGATCCCTTCGGCGGGGCCAGTGCACGCGTCCATCTCTGCCCTGTCCTAGTAGGCGCGCGGCATGCCGAGAACGTGCTGCGCGACATACGCGAGGATCAGGTTCACCGAGATGGGCGCGACCAGCGGCACGCGAGCCTCGCGCCAGCGGCGCTCGATGTCGTACTCGCGCGCGAACCCGAATCCGCCGTAGGTTTGCACCGTGGCTTCCGCGGCGTGCCACGCCGCCTCCGCGGCGAGCAAGCGCGCCATGTTCGCCTCGGCGCCACAGTCCCGGTTCGCGCCGAACAGCGCCGCCGCACGGCGCACCATCATGTCCGCGGCCTCGATCTCGCAGTGCGCGCGCGCGATCGGGAACTGGATGCCCTGGTTCTGTCCGATCGGCCGGTCGAAAACGACGCGGTCCGCGGCGTACGAAGTCGCCTTGCCGACGAACCATCGGCCGTCGCCGATCGATTCGCTGGCTGCAAGCACGCGCTCGGCGTTCAGTCCGTCGAGGATGTAGCGAAACCCCTTGCCCTCCTCGCCGATCAGATTCCCGGCGGGAACCTCCATGTCGTCGAAGAACACCTCAGTCGCGTTGTGATTGACCATCGCCTTGAGAGGGCGAATCTCGAGGCTCTTGCCGCGCGCCTCGCGGATGTCCACGACGAACACCGACAGTCCGTCGGTCTTGCGCCTGACCTGGTCGAGCGCAGTCGTGCGCGCGAGCAACAGCATCAAGTCGGAATGCAGCGCGCGCGATGTCCACACTTTCTGTCCGTTGACGATGTAGCGATCCCCGCGGCGCACGGCGCGGGTCTTGAGCTTGGTCGTATCGGACCCGGTGCTCGGCTCCGTCACCCCGAACGCCTGCAGCCGCAATTCGCCCGAGGCGATGCCAGGCAACCAGCGCTTCTTCTGCTCAACGCTGCCATGGCGAAGCAGCGTTCCCATGATGTACATCTGGGCGTGACACGCGGTCGCGCTGCACCCGCAAGCATGGATTTCCTCCAGGATCACCGAGGCAGCACGCAGCGGTAGATCGGCGCCGCCGTACTCGGCCGGGATCAGAGCCGACAAAAACCCGGATTCGGTCAGCGCGCGAACGAACTCGAGCGGGTAGCCCTCGCGCGCATCGAGCTCGCGCCAGTACTCCATCGGAAAACCCGCGCATATGCGGCGGACCGATGCGCGGATCTCCGGGTAGTCCTCACCCAGAGCGACCAGAATCGTGCCTGGATCGGCGTTGTCTTCGGAAACGGCACTCATTGAATCGGCTCCTGCGATCGTGAAGGTTCGGGCGTGCTCTGCGCACCGGCCGGCGCGTTGCGGGTTAGGGAAGAGCGAAGCAGACGCGAGAGCTCGCCCTCGTCGAGACCGAGCACGTCGCGCAGGACCTCCGCGGTGTGCTCTCCAAGCGCGGGCGCGACGCGCTCGACCGAATGCGCCTTGCCGCCGATCCGGAACGGCACACCCTTCACCACGCGCCCGTCGTCGCTGCGCGCAAGGGCAGCGCCGCCTTCGGACGCGATCGAAGCAAGGATCTCGACGCCGTCGTGTACCTTCTCGGCGGGAGTTCCCGCGGCCCGCAACGCCCCGGCAGCGTCGTCGGCTCCGCGCTTCGCGACCCACGACGCCAATCCCTCGTGCCCGAGCGATCCGAACGGCCCTTCACCATCGGCCGGGCTGGCGGCGACCCATCGTCCGTCGGCCGCGCGAAAGCACTCCTGTCCCACGCACTCGGGCGAGGCATTGCCCACACGCGTGTCGCCGGCTCCCGCGACGATCGCCTCTCCGATCAGGAAACTGGCCAGTTCGCGCTGCGAGATATCGAGATGCGCTCCACGTCCGCCGTCGCGACGCGCCGCAAGGGCGGCGAGCACCATTCCCGCCGCGAACAACGACACGACCTGATCCGGGTAGTTCAGCGAGATTCCGCTTACGACAGGCTCGTCGTGCGGGTAGCCGGTCAGCGACGCCAGTCCGGAGGTGGCTTCGAGGGTCGAACCGAACGATGCGCTGGTACGCTCCGGGCCGGTTTCGCCCTGGCTCGTGATCGACGCGAGCACGATCCGCGGATTCGTTGCCGCCAGCGTCTGGTAGGTGATGTCGAGCCGCTCGAGCACGCCGCGCCGGAAATTCTCGACGACGACGTCGCTGCGGGCGACGAGACCCAGCAGCAGTGCCCTGCCCTCGCGCGCCTTCAAGTCCAGGCTCACGCCGCGCTTGTTGCGGTTCGTGAACTGAAAGAAACGTGACTGGTTCCACCAGTCGCCGCTTCCGCCGGACGCGTCCCAGATCCGGAACGGATCGAGCGAATCCGGGTTTTCGACCTTGATCACGTCGGCGCCAAGATCGGCAAGGATCGCAGAAGTGCTCGCGCCAGCCGTGATGATCCCGAGATCAATCACCCGAATTCCGCAAAGCGGTCGCATTTCGCGCGCCAAGGCGGTCATAGACGAAGCCCCGCGGCGGCCAGGGCCGGCGCAGGTCGCGGATCGAAGCGCTGTCCGTTCCAAAGCACCGGTAGTCGCGGCATCGCGATCGCTCCGAGGCCGGGGTGACTCAACGACCCGAGGAAGCCGCGTGCAAGGTACTGCGGATCCGTTGCAAGTTCGTCGACCCTCCAGACCGGGCCGAGCGGAATGCCCCGCGCTTGCGCCTCGCGATAGATCTCGGCACGTGTGCGCTCGTCGAACCAGGGACGAAGGCGTGCGTACACCGCGTCGATTTCCTGCCTGCGGGCGGCTCGGGTGGCGAAGCGTGCGGCCAAGTCCGGATCACCGATCATCGAGCACAATCCCGGCCAATCCTTCTCGAGGAACACGACCGCGACGTGACCATCGGCACACGGCACGACTTGCCACTCCTCGGCCCGACCGAGCCGGGTCGGCGAACGACCCGAATCAGCTGCGACCGCCAACGTCTTCCAGTTCAGCCACTGGCAAGTGTCGAGCAGCGAAACGTCGATCCTCTCGCGCGCCGATGGACCCAGCGCCAGCCCGGCCAGCAGGCCCGACGATGCCGAAAGTCCGGCCGCGTACGCGGCCTGATGACCCGCGAGCCGCAAAGGTTGACGGGCGGGATCACCGACGATATCGAGAAGCCCGCCCAGTGCCATTACGGTGAACTCAGTGACCGGCTCGCCCCTGCGCGTCGTCGAGCGCCCGAGCGCAGTCACCGAAACGACGACGCGTGGCCGATCATCGACATCCGTCGCCAGCCCATCGACGATTGCAGCGTCGCCACCGCTGACCAACTTGTCGATCGCGCTGCGCTGTCCGGGGTCGCTATCGTCGAGCACGCATGAGTGCTTGGATGCTGCGAGGACCTGGAAGACGGCGCTGCGTTCCTCGACCGGGCCGCGGTCGAG
>JAHDXY010000013.1:22174-37190 GCA_023384005.1 Burkholderiaceae bacterium
CTTTTGTTTTTGTTTTGTGGGTGTATTTGTATGTGGGGGCTTTGTTCGCCGCGCGGGGCGGGTTGTAGCGTCGGCGGCACGCGGCGCAGCGAGTCCCCTTGCGGCGGTTCCACGACAATCACCCGCGCGCCCAGGTCGGCCAGCATCCGACCGGCGAGTGCGATCGCGAGCCGCACGCACAGTGGCGTGTCGGCTGCGGGACGCTCGACCACGGTATACGCGGATAGCGGAGCGAGCATCGGCACAACCTCGAGTGCGCCGCGCGACTCAACGCAGGACGCCGCGCTCCCGGAAGTAGCGCTCGGCGCCCGGATGCAGCGGGGGCGTCGTACCCTTCGCCGCGAGTTCGAGCGCAACGTCGCCCAGCGTGCGATCGAGCTTGGTCAGGTCGGCGATGTTGTCCCAGTAGGTCTTGACGAAGTGGTACACCAGTTCCGGCGAGGCGTCCTTGTGAACGATGAGCACCGCCGGAATTCCGAAAGTCGGGACCGCCTTCGTTTGTCCAGGGTAGGTGCCGGCGGGAATCTCGGTGCGCGCCAGGGTGCCGTGGAAGCCCTTGTTGATTCCCTCGAAAACGCTTTCCGGGACCGGGACGAGATCGATCGGCACACCGGTTGCGAGCTGCTGGAGGATGCCCGCGCCCTTGGGCAGGATGTTGCCCGATGCGTCGACCACGCGATCCCTGATGGCGTCGAAGCTCCCCTTGGTAGCGATGTCGAAGGCTCTCAAGTCACCGACGGCGACGCCCGCCGCGGCGAGCACCCGCTCGTTTATCCCGCGCGTCGCAGAGGCCGGGACGTTGAGGTTGACCTTCTTGCCCTTGAGATCCGGGATACTCTGAATGCCCGAGTCAGCGCGCACCACCATGTGCCAGGAGTCCATCGTCACCGGGAACAGGAGTCGCAAATTGCGGAACATCTCGCGACCCTGTACTTCCTTGTACCGGCCGCGCCCCTCGTAGGCATCGGCTGCATGGAAACTGGTCCCCAGGCCCAAATCCACCTTCTTCTGGGCAACGAGCGCCAGGTTCTCGTTGAAACCACCCGATGTCTGCGCGGACAGAACGACCTTTGTCTGGAGCCGATTCAGCGCAGTCGCGATGTTCGAACCCGTCACGTAAGGACTAGACCCCGTGCTCGACGTCGCGATCGACCACTGCTGCTGCGCGAAAGCGGCACCCGGAAGCCCGCTCAACGCCAATGAAAGACAGGACATCGCTGCTGAACCGCGAAAAGCGCGTGAAACATTCCACTTCATGGCAAATCCCCCTTCAAGAGGCCTTAGGAATCGGGACGTCCCCCGATGTCGGCTTGCGCCGCTGCGAGATCGTTGGCCCGCCGGCGCTCGGATACGAAGCGGCGGTAGATGTATAGAGTGACGAGAATGCCCCCACCGACCACGGCGGAGGCGAGCGAATAGCGAATCAGAAGAATCGAAGCCGCGACGAGAAGCGCCCGCTCGACCCAACCTATCCAGCCGAATAGCCAACCCTGCAATCCAGCCGCGATTCCGACGACACCGGCCACGGCAAGCGCGAAGTTGACGGCGATGTCGAGCGCGCTACCCTCGAGCAGTAGCGGGGGCGAATAGACGAACATGAACGCGACGATGAAACCGGGGATCGCGTACAGGAACGAATAGACACCTGTGAGCCACCAGTTCGCATTCGCGATCCCGGCTGCGACCATCGCAGTCACGGCGACCGGCGGGGTCGAACCAGACTTGACGGCGAAATAGAACAGGAACAGATGGCAGGGAAGCGTCGGCACTCCAGCCCGTTCCATCGCGGGCGCGACGAACAGCGCGAGCATCACGTAGGCGATCGGAGTCGGCAGGCCCATCCCCAGCAGGGTCGCCACGACGACAGCGAGCATCAAGGTGACCAGCATCGATCCGCTGCTCGCCGCAAGAATGATGTCGGTCAGTCGAGGCGCCAGCCCGGTCGTCACCAGCGCCTGCTGAACGAAACCTACCGCGGTGATCAATGCCGTGATACCGGCCGCGATGCGTACACCGTCAATGACCGTGGCGTGAAGATCGCGCACAGACATACGGGTCCCGGTTCGCATCGTGCTGATCGCGAGCACGAGACCGGCACTGATCATTCCAGCGTAACCCGGACTCATCTGCTCGACCAGCAACAGGTAGAACAGCGCAAGCGGCGCGACCAGCAGATGCCAGCCCTCACGCAGCGCCTGCCGGGCGCTCGGGAGTTCATCCTTGCTCACTCCCAAGAGGCCAATGCGCACTGACTCGATGTGCACGACGATGTAGAGCGAAACGAAGTAGAGCAGCGCCGGGAGCACCGCAGCCAGCGCTATCGCCGCGTACGGGATCCCGGTGAACTCGGCCATGATGAACGCCGCAGTTCCCATCACGGGAGGGAGGATCTGTGAGCCCTCGGACGCCGTCGTCTCGATCGCCGCCGCCTTGTGCGCGACAATGCCGGCGCGCTTCATCATCGGGATCGTGAAGGTTCCGGTGCTGATGACGTTGCCGATCGAAGACCCGATCATCGTTCCGAGACCCGCGCTCGCGAACACGGCCGCCTTGGCCGGACCACCGACCTTCGCGCCGACCAGTGCATTCGACAACTTCATGACCAGATCGCCGGTCTTCGTCCTGTCGAGCGCCGAACTCAACAGCATGAACATGAACAGGTACGAGGCCGCGACATCGAGGCCGAGGCCGAATACGCCTTCGCCGGTGAACGCGGTGAGATAGATGAAGCGATCCAGATCCATCCCAGGGTGGCGAAGCACGCCGATCATCGAATCGCCCAGGAAGATGTACAGGATGCTGGCAAGCGAGAGCAGAAAGAAAGCGAAGCTCTCGCGCCGCGCGGCCTCGAGCACGACCACGACGATCACGCCGCCGACCATGAGGTCGACCCGGGTCAGAAAGGCGGCGCCCCACAACCCGATCAGTCGCTCCCATTCGAAGACCACGTACAGGAGCGCCGCGACGCTGGCCGTCGCCATGCCCCAGTCGAAGACTCGCGAATATGCGCCCCGGCGATCAGCCCGGTCCTTGCCGCGCAGGAAGTAGATGGCGAGCATAGCCATCAGGAACAGCGCGAGATGGACGATCGTGGTCTTGTAGGGGCCGAAGACCGTTGCGTAGACCATGTAGGCGGCGATCGCCACGCTGGTCGTCGACGAAACGGTGTCCGTGAAGGTCCGCACCGCGGATCCTCTGCGACCCGGTCCGCCTGCCGTCATCCTGAACCCAGACATCGCAAATGGTTTGAGAAGCCGTCGTTAACGGAACTTAGTCCGACCGCCAATCGATGTCAATGAAACGTTTCATCAACGACTGGACACGCGCGTCGCGGCGCTTGCCCGAGGAGCTCGAATCAGCTCATGCACCCGCTGTCGGGCGAACGACGAGGCGTTGCGCGGGGCGATTCGCGACTCACACGCCGTCGCACCAGATGCTGTCCGCTGGATCGGTCACGATCGACCTCAGCTCGGGACGCGGACGCGCGAGCTTCGCCGTATCAGGAATCGGACGCGAGAGACCGGCGATCCCGGTAAATGCGCGCTCCATCGCCTGCGCCGCGTCGAGCAACTCGATGTCGCCGCCGAATCGGCCAACCACCTGCACGCCGAAAGGCATTCCGTGCGCGTCCACGCCGCAGGGCAACGCGATCGCGGGGTTGGTGATCAGCGTGACGACATAGGTCAAGGCGAGCCAGTGGTAGTAGTTCTTCAGCGTCCGGCCTTCAAGTTCGGCCAGGTAGAGCTGCCTCCACGGGAACGGCGAGACCGGCGTGGTCGGTGACATCACCAGGTCGTAGTCGCGGAACACCTGCTGGAAACGCCGGAAGATTCGCGTCTGCTCGGCATGCGCCCACGCCGCATCCGGCAGCGTCATCGCCCGGCCGGTCTCGTAGTTCGCCCGGATGTTGGACCCGAGCTTGTCGCGATCGCGCTCGTAGCTGTCCATGTAACGCGCCAGGAAGTTCTGCGCCCGCACCACGTCGAAGCAGCGATCCGCTTCGCCCAGGTCGAAGTCGATCTCGTCGGCGGCGGCGAACAGGTGGCGCATCGACGACATCCGGGCGCGCATCACGGCGCGAATCCCGGCGCTGACCGGACACTGGCCGAAGTCGGTGGTCCACGCGACTCGCAGCGTTCCCAGGTCGAGCGGCGCGCGCCCGTGCGCGGACTGCGTGTCGAGCCGATGCGACAGCGGGTCGCGGCTGTCCACACCCAGTTGCGCGGCGAACAGCATCCGCGTGTCGGCAACGCTGCGCGCCATCGGCCCGAGCACCGAGATCGGCGTCCAGCCCAACTGGCGCCCGTCCATCGGCACCAGCCCCGGCGACGGCCTGAATCCGACCACGCCGCAGATCGCCGCGGGAATCCTCAGCGAGCCCCCGGTGTCGGAGCCGGTGCAGATCGGAACCATGTCGCAGGCGAGCGCGACGGCCGAACCGCCCGAGGAGCCGCCGGCGTTGAGCTCTGGGTCGAAGGGATTGCCGGTCGCGCCCCAGACCAGGTTGCACGAGTTGGCGCCCGCGCCGAACTCGGGAACGTTGGTCTTGGCCACGACGATCGCACCTGCCGAGCGCACCAGTGCGACCTGCGCCGAATCGCGCGTCGGAACGTGATCGCGATACAGCGGCGAGCCGTGCGTGGTGAGCACGCCTTCGGTGTCCTGAAGGTCCTTGATGCCGATCGGCAAGCCGTGCAGGCGGCCGAGCGGCGCGCCGCGCAGCACCGCCGACTCGGCTGCCTTGGCCTCGTCGCGGGCGCGCCGGTAGGCCTTGGCGGCGATCGCGTTGACCGCAGGGTTCAGCGCCTCGATCCTGGCGATGCACGCCTCGAGCAGTTCGACCGGCGAGATCTCCCCGGCGCCGATCAACTGCCGCAGCACGCTGGCCGACAACGCGTTCAAGGGGGTCGATGTCACGGTCGCGCTCCTGTGAGTCTCTCTAGTAGATCAGTCCCGGCGAAGTCTCGGCGTCGAGCGGCCAGATCGGGCGACGGATCTTGGTATAGGGCAGGTTGCGGTAGTTGCGCGCGAGCGGGCCGTCGGATTCGACGTAGATGACCCTGGCCGCGATCGGTCCGTAGGCGGCCATGAAGTGGTTGGTGGACTTCACCGCGACGATCTTGCGCGCGCGCGGGTCGATGCCGAGGTTCTCGAACAACTCCAGCCCCAGCGCCTGCGTGCGCTTGGCGATCAGCACCACATCGACTGCGCCGACGCGGACCGCGGCGCAATCGCCGAGCGGAACCTGCGTCGGACCGAAACTCTGCCAGCACTCGCGCGCGAGCGCCGTCACCTCGACCAGCGCGTCGAGCGGCTGGCTGGACGCCGGGCCGATCTTGCCGCCGAAGCGAAGCGCGAAGCGCGCGCCGATCCCCGCGTCGAAGCACAGCCGCACCGCGATCGGATCCCAGATCGGGCCCACCGCCGCGCCGCTCGCGTCGCGCTCGATCAGCGCGCGCACGATCGTGGTGTTGTCCGAAGGCGCGCCGCCTCCGGCGTTGTCGGCCGGATCGGCGATCACCACCGGGGCACCCTCGAACGCGATCGCCGCGTCGACGCCGTCGGCGACCGAGAGGAACTCGGGCATCGTCTTGCCGCGCATCGAGACGAATTCCTCGCCGAGCCGGGTCGCGAGCGCATCGGCCTTTGCCTTGTCGCGGTCGGCGACGACGAGGATGCGCCCGCTCAGTTCCTCGACGTCGGCATAGGGAAAGCAGTGCACCGCCGACACGGACAGGATGCCGTCTTTTCCTTCCAGCGCAGTCATCCGGTCGACGAATCCGCGCATCAGCGGCAAGGTGGTCGGGTAACTTCCGATCTGCCGGCAGTCGTAGAGCGACATCACCGGGCGGATCTCGCCTCGAAGCGTGCGCAGCACCAGGTCGAGCAGGTCCTCGGCCCGGTCGGCCACGTCGGTGTGCGGGAACTCCTTGTAGCAGATCATGATGTCGCAGTTGCGAATCCGCTTGAGCGTCATGTGGCAGTGCAGGTCGTGCTCGACCCCGATCACGCATTTCTGCCCGACGATCGCGCGCGCGCGCTCGAGCAGGTCGCCTTCGACGTCGTCGTAACCGTGCGCGACCATCGCGCCGTGCAGCCCGAACAGCACCGCGTCGAGCGGAAGCGCCGCGTTGAGCTGCGCGAGCACCTCGTCGCGCATGAACTCGTAGTCAGCCCGATTGACCGTGCCCGCCGGGCTCGCGGCGAAGCAGCTTCCCTCGATCAGCGTGAAGCCGTCGCGCGCCGCTCGGTTGCGCGCGACGAACAGCGGGGCGGTGCACATCCGCGGCGCGTCGTCAGGATGTTCGCCAGGGCGCAGGAACACGCTCTCCTGGAACGCTGCCAGGCTGGTGGGCATCGGCGAAAAGGTGTTCGTTTCGGTCGCGATGGTGGCGGAAAACAGGCGCATGAAACCTCCAGTCGTTCGGGGGTTGCGGTGCTCCGGGCGGCGTGCGGCTCATCCCTCGGGCGCGACCCAGTGGGTGTTTTCGTCCAGCGGATAGATCGGCCTTGGCAACCGGGTCCACTCGAAAGTGGACAGCACCGGCGAAGTGAGCCCCGGGCAGTCCACCTCGTAGATCTGCTCGGGCGCGAAGAACTCGTCGAATCCGGCACGAAAATGCCCGCGACTCTTCACGACGAGCGTGCGCACCGCCGCGAGATCGACTCCGAGCACCTCGAGTTGCATCGGGTCGAGGCATTGCTGGCGGTTCGAGATCACCGCGACCGCGACACCGCCGATCTGCAGCAATGCCGAAGGACCCATCGAGGCCGAGACCCCGTCGATCAGGCCGCGGCGGCCGACGATCGCGCCGTCGGACAACGCGAGCACGGCCGCGCGCGCCTCGAAGCGCTGCGAGAATCGATCGTTTTCGGCGCTGTTGAACCGCGCGACGAACTGCGCGCCCCGTCCGCGGCGATGCGCTTCGGCAGCGAGCGCCGGATCGTAGAAGACTCCGAGGACCACCCCCGCGGCCTTCGCTTCGACCAGCGCGCGCAGCAGGCAGGTCGTGTTCCCGCGAGAACCTCCGCCAGGGTTGTCGGCGACGTCGGCCAGCAGCACCGCGGGCGCCGAGCGATCGGCACCGGCTGCGACCGAGAGTGCGACTGCCTGCTCGAGGCTGGTCATCTCCCTGCGAAACCGTGCGCGCATCGACCAGATCCGCTCGCCGAGTTCTCGCGCCAGCGCGAACGCGGCGCGCCGGTTGCCGTTGCGTGCCGTGACCACGACGCTGAAGCCGTTCTTCGGGCAGTCGCTGAAGACGAATCCGGCCATGATCGAGACGTTGACGATGTCATCGCCGACCCGCGACTGCCCGTAGCGGATCAACTCGCCGTACGGGCCGCTCGCGGTGAGCAGCGTGATCGACGGCGGCGCGAGCGGCAGCTTGACCATCGCGACAGCCGTTCTGGCGCCAGCGAGGATCTCGCGCATGTGCCGCGCCGCCTCCTCGCCACGCTCTCGAATATCGGTGTGGGGATTCTCGAGGTAGCCGACGAAGACGTCGAGATTCGCGACCATCTTGAGCGAAACATTGGCGTGCAGGTCGAACACGCCGATGACCGGAACATCGGGGCCAACCTGGCGGCGGATCGCCGCGAACAGGTCGCCGTCCGGATCATCCGAACCGGTGGCGAGCGCCGCGCCGTGGGACACGACGAACACGCCATCGAGCGCACCGGCCGCGCGCAGTCCGGCGCCGATCTCGTCGAGGAATCCGTCGAAGAATTCCTGCTCGACCGGTCCGCCCGGATTGGCCAGCGCGATGCGCAGCGGCACCGCCGACCATGGGCCCGTGCGGTCCATCTGCTGGACGAAACCGGGGAGATCCGACGTGGTGCGGCAGGGCCCCGCGCGCGCCTGCTCGAGAATCTGCGCACCGCGGATGTCGACCTTGCGCGCGAAGTCGGCCGCCGTCGTGACCGGCGAGAAGCGGTTGCACTCGATCGCGAAACCGAGGATGGCGATACGCGGCTCGCGTGTGTCCACTTCAGGCGGGCGACGCGGTTGCGATTGGCAGGCGCTCGAATGGCCCGCCCACGGGTCTGAGATGACACGCCACCCAGTGCGCCGGCTCGACTTCGAGCAGTTTCGGTGTCTCGACCCTGCAGCGCGGCTGCGCGTACAGGCAGCGCGTGTGGAAGTGACAGCCGGGCGGCGGCGTCATCGGACTCGGGACGTCGCCCTGGAGGACGACGCGCTCGCGCACGAGCCCGGGCTCGGGCAACGGCGCCGCGGCGAGCAGCGCCTCGCTGTATGGATGCAGCGGCTTGCCGAAGAGATCGGCGTTGTCCGCGAGTTCCACGATGCGCCCGAGGTACATCACCGCGATGCGGTGGCCGATGTGTTCGACCACCGCGAGGTCGTGCGAGACGAACAGGTAGGCGAGCCCGAATTCCTGCTGCAGATCGACCAGCAGGTTGAGCACCTGCGCCTGAACCGAGACGTCGAGCGCGGAGACCGGCTCGTCGGCGACGATCAGTCCCGGGTTCAGCGCGAGCGCGCGGGCGATCCCCCGCCGCGGGCGCTGCCCGCCGGAAAACTGGTGGGTATACTTGCGGGCCGCGTCGGCCCGCAACCCGACGCGCTCGAACAACGAAGCGACGCGCTGCTCGAGTTCGTCCCCCGCAGCGAGGCCGAAGTTCGTCAGCGGCTCGCTGACGATGGCACCGGCCGAGAGGTGCGGGTTCAGCGACGAGTACGGATCCTGAAAGACGATCTGCATCTGCCGGCGATGGGCCCTCAGTTCCCCCTCGCCGAAGCGCGAGATGTCGACGCCGTCCAGCACGACCGAACCCGAGGTCGGCTCGAGCAGGCGCATCACGGTCTTCGCGACGGTCGACTTCCCGCATCCCGACTCGCCGACCAGGCAAAGCGTCTCGCCGCGGCCAATGTCGAAGGACACGCCGTCGACCGCGTAGACCTGGCCCACGACACGCGAGAGAAATCCGCGGTGCACCGGAAAATGCTTCTTCAGGTCGGTCACGCGCAACAGCGGCTGCGTGCGGGAGTTGCCGGAGTTGCCAGAGCTGGCTTGCGCGCTCATCGCGGCGACTCCATGACGCGCGCCGTCTCCCAACATGCGGCGAGGTGCTCCGGGCCCTTCGATTCGAGCACGGGGCGTTCGCGCGAACATCGATCCTGCGCGAAGCCGCAGCGCGGCGCGAACGCGCATCCGGGAATCGGGTCGATCAGAGACGGAACGATTCCCGGAATCTCCTGCAGCCTGCCGCGAATGCCGGTGCGACGACCGCTGGCAGTACGGCGCGGAATCGAGTTGATCAGCCCGCGCGTATACGGGTGCAACGGATTGCGAAACAACTCCGTGACCGATGCCTCTTCGACCTTGAGCCCGGCGTACATCACGACCGCCCGCTGGGCGGTCTCGGCGACCACGCCGAGGTCGTGGGTGATCAGAACGATCGCGGTCCCGAGGCGTTCCTTGAGCTCGAGCATCAGGTTCAGGATCTGTGCCTGGATCGTGACGTCGAGCGCGGTGGTCGGCTCGTCGGCGATCAGCACCTTCGGGTTGCACGCAAGCGCCATCGCGATCATCACGCGCTGGCGCATCCCGCCCGAGAGCTGGTGGGGATATTCGTCGGCGCGGCGCAACGGATCGGCGATGCGAACGATCGACAGCATCTCCACCGCGCGATCACGCGCTGCCTTCTTGGGCAGGCGCTGGTGAATCCGCAACGACTCCGCGATCTGCTCGCCCACGCTGAACACCGGGTTGAGCGACGTCATTGGCTCCTGGAAGATCATCGATATGCGATTGCCGCGGATGCCGCGCATCTGCCGTTCCGACAGCGTGGTGAGTTCGGTGCCCTCGAAACGTACTGAACCCCGCACCTCGGTGCGCCCGGCGCTGTGCGTGATCAATCGCATGATCGAGAGCGCGGTGACGCTTTTCCCGCACCCCGACTCCCCGACCACGCACAACGTCTCGCCGCGCTTCACGTCGAACGAGACCCCGTCGACCGCGCGCACGACTCCGTCGCGCGTGAGGAAGTGCGTGTGCAGGTCGCTCACCGACAGCACGGCCTGCGTTTCGACGTCGCGGGGCAAGGGGTCGGTCTTCACATCCGCCGGGCGATACGCGGGTCGAGCGTGTCGCGCAAACCGTCACCGACCAGGTTGATCGCCAACACGGCGATCGCCAGCATCGCCCCGGGAAAGAAGATGATCCACGGCGAGAGCTGGAAGTAGGTCCGGCCCTGCGAGATGATGTTGCCCCAGCTGGGCACTTCAGGCGGCGTGCCCGCGCCCAGGAACGACAAGCCCGCCTCGGTCAGGATCGCGGATGCGCAGACGTAGGTTGCCTGGACCACGAGCGGCGCGACCGTATTCGGCAGGATATGGCGTGCCATGATCAGGTGGCTGCGCGTTCCGCTTGCGACCGCAGCCTCGATGTACGGCAGCCCGCGCACCGTGAGCACGACGCTGCGCACGACGCGCACGACGCGGGGAATCTCGGGGATCGAGATCGCGATGATGACGATCAGCAGGCTCGCCTTCATCAGCGTGATCAGCGCGATCGCCAGCAGGATCGCCGGAATCGCCATCAACCCGTCCATCACGCGCATGACCACGTCGTCGACCCGGCGGAAGTAACCGCACAGCACTCCGAGGATCAGGCCGATCGCCGTCGCCACCGCCGCGACGCTGATGCCGACGATCAGCGAGACGCGCGTGCCGTAGATGACCCTGCTGTAGACGTCACGTCCGAACTGATCGGTCCCGAACCAGAACGCCGAGTCGGGGCGTTTCAGCCGGTTCAGCGGATCGAAAGAGAGCGGGTCGCCGGCGAGCCAGGGGGCGGCCAGGGCGAGCGCGACGAACACGGCCAGAATCGCGCTGCCGATCACGATGGTCGGGTTCCGGCGCACCCAGTCCCAGACGCGCGACTTCACCGCGGCCTGGGCGGCAGCTGCGGCTTCGATCGTAGTGGCTGACATCGCTGCGCCCTAGTACCGGATGCGGGGGTCGAAGAACACGTAGCTGATGTCGATCAACAGGTTCACCAGGACCTTGACGCCGGCGAAGAGGATGATCAGACCCTGGATGATCGGGTAGTCGCGCTTGAGGATCGCGTCCACCGTCAGGCGCCCCAGTCCCGGGATGTTGAACACCGTTTCGGTGATCACCACCCCCGATATCAGCAGCGTCAGGCCGATTCCTATGACGGTGACGATCGGCACCGCGGCGTTCTTCAGCGCGTGGCGCAACAGCACCACGATCGTCGCCACGCCCTTGGCGCGCGCGGTTCGGATGTAGTCCTGAGACAGCACCTCCATCATGCTTGCACGCGTCATGCGCGCGATCAGCGCCATGTACACCATGCTCAGCGCGAACGCCGGCAAGACGATCGATCGCGCGGTCTGGTCGATGCCCTGCGACAGCGGCCGGTAACCCTGGACCGGAAGCCACTTGAGTTCTATCGCGAAAATGTAGATCAGGACGTAGCCGATCAGGAACACCGGCACCGCGAAGCCGAGCACCGAAAAGCCCATGACGATGCGGTCGACCGCGGTTCGCGCCTTCCACGCCGCCAGCACGCCCATCGGAACGGCGAACGCGACCGCCATCAGCAGCGTCGATACGGCCAGCACCAGCGACGGCTCGAGGCGTTGCTTGACCAGCGTCATCACCGGAAGATTGGAGAAGATCGAGGTCCCGAGATCGCCGCGCGCCAGGTTCGCGACATAGATCCCGAACTGCTCCCAGATCGGGCGGTCGAGCCCGAGCTTGTGACGGATCTTCTCGATCGCCTCCGGAGTCGCCTCGTCACCGGCGATCACCGCCGCCGGATCGCCCGGGGTCAGGTGCAGCAGTAGAAAAACGAACAGCGCGACCACCACCATTACGGGGATGGTCGCGAGCAAGCGACGCGCGATGTACGCGGTCACGGTTGGACGCCGAAGTGCGCGACCTCGCTACTTCTTCTCTATGTTCCACATCGGCGGCACCGAGGGCATCGTTTGCACGCCCGAGAGGCGGTCGGCGCGATACGCGACCGGATTGCGCCACTGCGCGAACGAGATATAGGGCACCTGATCGTAGGCGCGCTTGGAGAGCTCGACCGCCACCTTCTTGCGTGTCGCGACGTCCGGCGCGAACGCCCACTCCTTGCGCAATTCCTCGAAGCGCGCGTCGCAAGGCCAGCCGAACCACGCCTTGTCGCAGCCCATGCCGATCGACGTATGCGTCACCGGGCTCGACGAGGTGACGACCGTCGTTCCGGTCACGAAGATGTTCCACCCGCCCTGCGCCGGCGCGTCCTTCTTGGCACGGCGCGCCACGACCGATCCCCAGTCCATCGCCTGCACGTCGAGCTTGAGGAACGGCGCCTTGCGCAGCTGCTGGATCATGACCAGGTTGGCAGGGTTGATGTACTGGTGGTCGGTCGCGTGCAGGATGGTGATCGGCTCGCCCTTGTAGCCCGCTTCCTTGAACAACTGCTCGGCTTTCGCCACGTTCTTCGCGCCCTTGTAGGGCTCGCTGCCGGCGTCGGTTTCCATCGCGACGCCGCATCCGAAGTACGAGAAGCACGGTGTCTGCAGGCTCTTGTCGGCCGCGATCGTGTTCAGGTAGTCGTGGTTGTTGAGCAGGTAGTACATCGCCTGGCGCGCCTTGACGTTGTTGAACGGCGGGTGCAGGTGATTGAGCTGGATGATGCCCATCGTGCCCATCGCCGGATGGACCTCGAGCTTGATCCCCGGTGTCGTCCTGAGCATCGGCAGGAAGTCGGGCGCCGGGTTCTCCAGGTAGTCGATCTCTCCGGCGACCAGCGCCGACTGCGCGGTCTGCGGGTCGGCCATCCAGATGAACTCGACGCGGTCGACCTTGACGACCTTGCCGCCGGCATGCCCGGAAGCAGGTTCCTTGCGAGGAACGTAGTCCCTGAACTTGACGTAGACCGTCTTGCTGCCCGGGACCCATTCGTCGCGCTTGAACATGAACGGGCCCGAGCCGATGACCTCCTGGATCTGCTGGAACGGATCGACCATCGCCTCCTTCTCGCGCATCACGAACGGAATGCTGGTGCCGGTCTTGGCCAGGATGTCGATCAGCAGGCCGTAGGGTTCGGTGAGCGTCCAGACGAAGGTCTTGGCGTCGGCGGCGACCAGCGAGGCGGTGTAGCCCATCAGCTGCTTGCCGGCGCCGTCGCGCCTGCCCCAGCGATTCATCGAGGCGACGACGTCCTTCGAGGTGACCGGCGATCCGTCGTGGAACTTCAGCCCGTCGCGAAGCTTGAAGGTGTAGACCTTGCGATCCGGACTCATGGTCCAGGTGTCGACCATCTGCGGCTGCGGATCGAGGTTGATGTCGCTCGAGAACAGAGTGTCGTAGACCATCAGCCCGTGGATGCCGGCGATGGTCTGCGTCGTCCAGAACGGATCGAGGGTGCGAACGTCCGCGTGCATCGCGACGCGCAGCACCTTTTCCTGCGCCTGCACCTGCGAGGGACCGACGAGGGCGCCGGCGAGCGACGCCGCCGCAGCGAAGAACTTGCCGATTCGAATGGCACGAGTAAACATGGTGCTCCCCCTGTTTGGATTGTTCGCGACCCGACTGGCTCCCCCGGCAGCGCTTCGCGTGTCGCCGCTCAAAAGAAGGTGCGAATCGCCCCGATGATGTCATAGTCGTCGTCGACAAGCATCATCACCGGCCACTTGTCGAAGGTCAGGCACGGGTGCGAGATCCCGAAACCCACCATGTCGCCAACCTGCAGCGGCGAGTCGTGCGGCAACTTCAGGTACCCATGCTGGTCATTCAAACCGATACAGCTGTGGTTGGTCAAGGGTTGCGGCACGCGCGGCTCGGCGCCGGGCCGATACCAGCGCAGCGCCGCCGGCAAGTGGGCATCGTGCGAGACGTCGCGCTTGCCCATCGTGACCAGGGCGCGCCCGGGCTCGGGGCACGACTGGACATAGGCCCAGACCTCGATCGCCGCTCGGGGGCCCTCGCCGATCGACCTCAGGTGCGGCGAGCGCTGCACGGCCTGTTCGAAATGCTCGGCGTAGGTTCCGCAGTCGTGCGTGATGTAGCACCCGCTTCGGGTGAGGATCGTCGTGTCGCGCCGCAGCCCCGCCGCGCGGAACTTCGCGGTGACCACGTCGTAGTAGGCTGAACCCCCGGCGCTCAGCAACACCGGTCCGGGCGCGAACAGGTCGTTCGCTTCGACAGCACGGGCAACCTCGACGAGGAAGTCGAGGAAAGCTGCGACCTTCTCGCCCGCATCGGGCCCGGACATCAGCCCCTCGAAACCTTCGACGCCGACCAGCGACAACTGCGGCGATGAGGCGACCGCGCGCGCGACCGCCAGCGCGGCCGAGAGATCGCGCACGCCGGTGCGCCCGCCGTGGAACCCGCATTCGAGCAAGACCCGTAACGGCCGGCCCGGGTCGCGGGCCGCCGCCGCGCGGGCGAGCACCTGCACCTGCGCCACCGAGTCGACCAGGCTGAAGAATTCGAACTTCGGGTCGCGCGCAAGTTCGTCGAGCACGTAGCCGATCGCCTGCCTGCCCACCAGCTGGTTGGCCAGCACGATCCGCTCGAAGCCATAGTAGCGGGCGACCTGCAACTGCTGGATCGTGGCGACCGTCATCGCCCATGCACCGTCGTCGATCTGGCGCTGGAACAACTGCGGGCTCATCGTCGTCTTGCCGTGCGGTGCGACGACCGCGCCGGTGCGCGCGAGGAACTCCTTCATCCAGGCCGCGTTGTGCCTGAGCGCGCTCTCGTGGAGCACGGCCAGCGGAAGCGGGAGGTCCTCGGCGAGGACGTTCCATCCCTGCGCCGGCACCGCGCCCAGCGCGAGTCGCGACACGTGACCGGGCAAACCCTTGCAACGGCCGTCGAGCAGGGTCGAGTCGATTTCGCTCAGCATGCTTGCCGGCGCGCGTGCGCCCCTACGCCTGGGAAGCGGCGAGCGTATCACGGGGTGCGCGAGCTGGAGGCGGGAGTCGGAATCGAACCGGCGTTGACGGCTTTGCAGGCCGCTGCATGACC
>JAHDXY010000359.1 GCA_023384005.1 Burkholderiaceae bacterium
CAATACGCAGATCGGACAATCGCCCGGGCCGTCACGGATTGACGGCTATTTCTGCTACCAGACCTACTACAGCCAATCCTGTTCGGGGGCGAACTGTTCCATCGGGGCATGGTTCTACAACCCTTGCCAGGGCACGAGCTACTACGGCGTGAGCACTTTCGCCATGCCCACCACGGTGAGCTTCACCGACACCTGGAGTAACCAGTGCGCGGCGCTGGAGGCGCGCTCGCAATGATGCTGCGTCTCATCTGCGCGCTTCTCCTGACAATGCTCGCTGTCGTGGTGTCATCCGTTCACGCCGCCGATTGTCAGAAGGCCTCCGAATCCTGCGTCGAAGGTCCGGAGACCCGCAACATCGGCGGCTATCCGGTGTACCGCGATTGCTGGCGCTACCGCGCGCAATACAGTTGTGTGTCACAGGCCATGACCGACGATTGCCAGCCGCTGCGAAACCGAGGCTGCAGCCAGATCGGATCGAGCTGCGTGGACACGAACGCGCAAGGTGCCTGCATGCTCTACGAGCAGACCTGGCAATGCCGGGTGTCGAGCGGATCGACCTCGACGATCACCAACTGCGGCGGCCAGCAGTTCTGCCTCGACGGCAAGTGCTTTGACACCGGGAACGCACCGGACGCCGATTTCGCCAAGATGGTCACCGCGATGGAAGTGCAGCGGGAAGCCGGCAAGTACGTGGACCCGAGTACCCTGGTCGTGTTTCAGGGCTACGACAATCGTTGTCGCAAGAAGCTCTTCGGCCTCGTCAACTGCTGCAAGGGCGCAGGGTCGAGCAGCTCGCTATTTTCCAACCTGAACCTGATCCTCGGCGCCGGTGGCCAGATCATGGGCGCGGTGGGATCGAGTTACACCTACGATGCGCTCTTCACGTCCGATGCACCGAATATGGTGCTCGCAGGCTTCGAGGCGCTCTTCGGCATCGGCGGCGGCTCGTCCGCGCTCGCCGGACTCCTCGCGGGCGACCTTTCGGTGGAGTTGTTCGTCCAGTCGCTGGTGCCCGGCCCCTGGACCATCGCCATTCTTGCGATCCAGCTCTCGGGCATCCTCGATTGCGAGCAGGCCGAGCAGATCCTCGCCATGAAGCGCGACAACCGGCTCTGCCACGGCGTGGGGAGTTACTGCTCGTCGCGCCTGCCGATCATTCGCCTCTGCGTGGAGACGACCGAGTCTTACTGCTGTTTCAACTCGCGCCTTGCCCGCATCCTGAACGAGCAGGGTCGCGGGCAACTGGGCCGCGGCTGGGGCGGCCCGCAAAGCCCCGACTGCGCCGGCTTCACCGTTGGACAACTGCAGGCGCTCGACTTCTCCCGCATGAACCTGGCGGAGTTCTACGCCGAGATCGCGCCGACGCTTCCCGACGTGGGCGCCATGCGCGCCCGCGCCCAACAGAAAGTCAACAGCTACTACAGCCCATGAATCGTTCGACCATCGTTCTCGGTTGCAGCCTCGCGTCCCTTGCTTTCGCTCACGATGCATGGGCTCAGCCCTCCGCACGCCTGCAGGTGACCGAGATCAAGCCGCTGCTGATACGCGCAATCGAACAGGGGGCGGCGCACGGCGTGCTGATTGGCGAATCCGCCGCCTACGTCCGCCAGAAGTTCGATGCCAGCACCCCGATCGAGATCGACGTGCGCGCGCTGCACGCCCTGCCCCAGCCAGGCTGCAGCCGGCTGGAGGTGACGACACGCCAGAAGGACGTGCTGGAGAAGACCAAGCGCGACGACAAGGAACTGGTCTATCAGTTGAGCTACTGCCATGACGGCCGTTTTCCGGCAAAACGGTGACCGACATGCGAACCGTTCTTGCACTGGCCGCACTCTCGCTCTCCGCCCTTCCGGCAACGGCCCTTTCCGCTGACGAGAGCTCGTCCATAACGAGCCCCGTTGCCAAGACTCAGGTGGAGCCGCACGGCACCTACTGGCTGCGCAACCGCGAAGGCTGGTTCTGGTACCGCGACCCGCCCGTGTCCGTGAAGCCGCCCAAGGCCTCGCCACCTCCGCCGAGCCGCCCGCCGGAGCTGGTCGAATTCGAGGCGATGCAACAGCGCCTCGACGAGTTGAAGCGCGTCGCCGTCATGAACCCGACCGATACGAACCTGGTCGCCTACATGCGCTATCAGCGCTTCGTCATGAACAAGTCCGAAGTGTTCGCGGAGCGCTGGCAGCGGCTTGTCTGGACCGTGCCCGAGCTCGACTACGGGCTCGCCGGCCGGCCGACCAACTCGATGGCGATCGGGGCCTTCGATGAACAGCAACAGGTCCGGCAGGGCCAGGTGGTCCGGAATCTTGCCTCGACCCACGGCCTGCTCTTCATCTTCAGGAGCGACTGCCCGTACTGCCATCGCTTCGCGCCGATACTCAAGCGCTTCGAGCAGGCATTCGGCATGACGGTCTTTTCAGTGAGCCTTGACGGCCGTGGGCTGCCGGAATACCCGAACCCTCAAATGGACAACGGCATCGCGTCACGCCTCAACGCTACAGTAGTGCCGGCGCTTTACCTCACCGCGCCGTCCAAGCGACAGATCCGTCCGGTCGGCTTTGGCGTGATGGCGTTGACGGAACTCCTCGAGCGCATCGCAGCACTTGCGCAGGACCCGCCCGAAGCCCCGCTTTAGCCAGCGATTGAAAGGACCATCGATGACCACTCGACCGAAACGCTTCATGGCCTGCCTGCTCGCCGTCACGCTGGCAATAACGCCGATAGCCAGCCTGCCTGCCAATCTCAATGCCGAGATGCAGACAATGTTCAACGATCTGGGGGCACTGGGCAATGTCACCTCGCCCGGCGCCTTCCGCGGTCAGGCGATGAACCTCTACACCGGCGGCAGCCTGATGATGCGCGCGCCGGGGCGCAACTATCCGCTCATCAACGCACAGCTACCCAGCCTGCGGGCGGGCTGCGGCGGCATTGATCTCTTCGGCGGCGCGTTCTCCTTCATCAACAAGCAGCAGTTCGTGGCGCTCCTGCAGAACATCGGATCGAACGCGGTGGGTTATGCCTTCAAACTGGCTCTCCAGTCGATCTCCCCCGATATCGACAAGCTGCTCACCGAGCTGCAGGACCAGATCAACAAAATCAACGCGATGAACATCAACTCCTGCGAGGCCGCACAGTCACTGGTGAACGGCATCGTCGGCGAATACGACAACTCGGTCCAGAGCGGCTGCGCAAACATCGCACAGTACTTGGGCAGCGTCACCGACCGGGCGGACGCGCGCTTCACCTGCGCCACCAACGCCCCGGCGGTGGTGAAAAGCGCGGCCAATTCCGGCGATCCGAACATCCGCAACACGACGTTCGTGAAGGGCAATGTGATCTGGCTGGCGCTCAACCAGGTGGGCGGCACCATCAGCCAACAGGAGAAGGAGTTGATCATGAGCGTGGTCGGCACCGTGATCCTCTACCCGCCGGCGGACGACGGCAGCGGTGCGATGCCCAGGTACGTCGAACCGAGCATCGTGGGCCTGCGCGATCTGCTGCTCGGGCGCGGCGCATCCGCTACGGAAGGCAATGTCGATATCGACGTCTACGTCTGCGACGAACCGGCCGAGTGCCTCAACCCAACGCGCACCACCGTCTCCGCCAAACCCTACACGCGCAT
The DNA here is from genome assembly GCA_023384005.1 of Burkholderiaceae bacterium. GTDB lineage: Bacteria > Pseudomonadota > Gammaproteobacteria > Burkholderiales > Burkholderiaceae_E > Quisquiliibacterium. The sequence goes on from JAHDXY010000359.1 coordinate 3,617, forward strand.
GGTGTCCGAGCGGCTGCGCCGCATGTCCGACAACATCGCCACGCGTACCCCCCAGACCGCCGCCGACATCGGCTTCATCAACAACACCACGGAACCCGTCTACAAGATGCTCGCGGTCGCCAACTCCGTCCCAGGCTCCAATACCGCCGAGACGCTGATCGAAACCTACAAGGACGTGATCGCGCTCGACTACGCGGAAACTTTCCTCAACCGGGCGATCCGGCAGGCCCTATCTGCGCTCTCGCAAAGCCTGAAGCGCACCGCAATCGAGCAGCAGTACGTGGAAGCATTGAGAGGCAATGCCCAGGAAGCCCAGCGCCAGCTCCTGGT
>JAHDXY010000360.1 GCA_023384005.1 Burkholderiaceae bacterium
CAGGATGCCGATCGAGAAGATCAGCGCGAACAGCGACACGCGGTTCAGCGTGAATCCCCAGGCCCACGAGGCGAACAGCGTCGCGGTGAGCGTGAGGATCACCGCTAGCCCGACGATCGCGGACTCGCGCCGCCCGAGCGCGAAGAACACGAGCGCGACCACCGAAGCGGTCGCGAACAGCAGCTTCCTGATCAGCGTGCTGGCCTTCTCGCCGGCGCTCGCGCCGTAGTCGCGCGTCACTTCGACCGACACCTCGGGCGGGATGACCGTGTTGCGCAGCGTCGCGATGCGCGCGATCACCTCACCGGCGACGTCCACCGCGTTCTCGCCGGGCTTCTTCGTCAGCGACATCACGACCGCCGGGCGCACGCCGACGCGAGTCGTGCCGTCGGGCGCGTGCTCGACGCTGGCGTGGGTCACGTAGCGGCTGGCGGTCGGCGCACCATCGGTGATCGCGGCGAGGTCGCTCAGGTAGACCGGCTTTCCGGCGCGCACGCTCACCACAAGTGCGGCCACGTCGTCGGCGCTGTGCAGGAAATCCCCGGTCACGATCTCGACGCTGGCGTTGCCGCGGATCGAGTCGCCCAGAGGACGTCCGACATTGGCCGCGGCGAGCACATTGCGCAACTCGGTGAGCGTCACCGAGTAGGCGTTGAGTTTTCCGATGTCGGGTTCGACCCGGATCACCCGGCCGGGACCGCCGATGGTCTGCACTTCGCGTACGCCGCGCACGCGTTTGAGTTCGGCTTCGAGCGCGTGCCCGACCCGCTCGAGCGCTCCCGGCTCCTGCCCGTCGCCGTGCAGCGTCAGGGTGACGATCGGCACGTCGTCGATTCCCTTTGGTTTGACCACCGGAGCGAGCACGCCCAGCCCCCTGGGAAGCCAATCCTGATTCGCCTGCAGTACGTCGTGCAGCCGCACGATCGCCTCGGTGCGCGCAATGCCCACCTGGAACTGCACCGTCACGATCGCGACCCCGGGGCGCGACACTGCATAGGTGTGCTCGATTCCGGCGATCTGCGAGAGCACCTGCTCGGCCGGCAGCGCCACCGTCGCCTCGACGTCGGCCACCGACGCGCCCGGATACGCGATCACGACGTTGGCCATCGTGACGTCGATCTGCGGCTCTTCCTCGCGGGGCGTGACGAACACCGCGAACAGGCCGGCGAGCAGCGCGACCAGCGCGATCAGCGGGGTGAGCTGGGCAGTCTGGAAGTAGGCCGCGATGCGCCCGGACACCCCGAGCGCCGAGGCGCCCGCGCCCGCGCCTGAATCCCGAGGCGTGTCCCCGGCGCCGGACGCGCTCATCCGGGTACACCCGGTGCGAGGCGGGCCGCGGCCACCGGGTCGAGCGCGACCCGTTCGCCAGGCGACAGACCGGCCAGCACTTCGACCGAGTCACCTGTAGTACGCCCCACCCTGACCTGGCGCAGGGCGATCGAGCGCTCCCCCACGACGTAGACCGCGCGCAGGTCGCCACGCTCGACCAGCGCCCTTGTCGGCACGGTCAGCCGGCCGGCGCCCTCCGCGCCCGGCTCAGCCGCGAGCACGAATCGCACGCGCGCGAACAGCCCGGGATGCAGCCCCGGCGGACTTCCCTTCAGATCCAGCCGTACCAGTTGCGTATGCGCGACCGGATCGGCGGCAGGAACGACGAGCACGCCGGTGGCGCCCGGGTGGCGCGCGCCAGGCGCCGCATCCGGGATCTCGATCAGCGGCGCGGCGGCTGCCGGAACCAGACGCGCGACCTGCGCCGCCGGGACGTCGACCGCGACGCGAAGCCGGCGAGGGTCGTACAACTGCATCAGCGGCTTTCCGGGCATCGCGGTATCGCCGAGTTCGGTCGTCACGGTGGTGACGACGCCGTCGAAGGGCGCGACGATCCGATGCCAGCCGGTTTGCGTTGCCGCGCCCGCGCGCTGGGCTTCGAGCGCTCGCACCGCTTCGTCGGCGGAGCGTTTCTCGGCTTCGACCTTGTCCAGGGTGGCCGGACTGAGGAAGCCGCGCTCGACCAGCTGCCTGGTGCGCTCGAGTTCGCGTTGCGCCGCGATCGACTGCGCTCGCGCCCCCGCGAGCTGCGCGGCGAGCGCGACTTCGTTGTGCTCTGCGGCCCGCGCATCGATTCGCGCCAGCTCCTGGCCCGACCGGACCCGGTCGCCGGCGCGCGCGCCCAGACTGATCACCTTGCCGGCGACCTGCGCCGCGATGGTCGTCTCTCGTACCGCCTCGACCCGGCCGTCGGCGGTGTAGGTCTGCGCCGTCGCACCAACGCCTACCATCGCGACCTCCAGGGTTTCACCGGCGATCGAAACACTGCTCGCGGCGCGTGCCTGCGCCCCCGGCAAAGTCGTCGCCAGAAGGAACGACCCGACCAGAGCGACAGCGAGCGCGGCGCCAGCGGGTCCTGCGAAGGGCTGTCGAACTGCCATCGAATTCTCCGTTTCGCGATCGGTTCCTGCGCAGGGCTGGATCGCATTGAATTTCGAATAATTGTATCACTATATAGCTATGTTTGCAATTATCGCTCGATCGATGCATACTCGGTTCAGGGAAGCCGAATCGAATGGACGAACTGGTACTCGAACCTCTTGCGCGCTACTTCCGCGCGCTCTCCGAGCCGCTACGGCTCAGGATTCTCGACGCCTTGCGCGAGCGCCCGATGAACGTGACCGAACTCACCGCGCTGCTCGGGTGCTCGCAGGCGAACGTCTCCAAGCACCTGGCGCTGCTCGCCGACACCGGTCTGGTCGAGCGCGAGGCGCGCGGCACCGCCGCCTACTACCGCTTTGCCGACGCCGAGGTGTACGAACTATGCGACCTGGTCTGCGGACAGGTCGCACGGCGCCTCGCAGGCAGCGCGAAACTGCGCCGGATGCTCGCCGAGATGGCCGAGCGCGGCAAAGCGCCCCGCTGAGGTGGGCGTCAGCCGCCGGGCAGCGTATACCCGGCGAACTGCTCCCGAAGCTTCGTCTTGAGAATCTTGCCGGTAGCGCCCAGCGGAATCGCGTCGACGAACTGTACGTCGTCGGGTGTCCACCATTTCGCGATCTTGCCCTCGTAGAACGCGAGCAGTTCCTCGCGGGAGACTTCGGCTTCGGCTTTCCTGGCCACGATCAGCAACGGACGCTCGTCCCACTTCGGGTGGGGCACTCCGATCACCGCCGCGTTGGCCACCGCCGGGTGCGACATGGCGAGGTTTTCCAGGTCGATCGTGCTGATCCACTCGCCGCCGGACTTGATCACGTCCTTGCTGCGGTCCGTGATCTGCATGTATCCGTCGGCATCGATCGTCGCCACGTCGCCGGTGGGAAACCAGGCGGTACCGTCGGCGTCGTGGCGTAGCGGGTCGCCCCCTTCTCCCCGGAAGTATTCGCGAATGACCCACGGCCCCCGGACCCAAAGGCTGCCCCAGGTCTTTCCGTCCCAGGGAAGGTCCTTGCCCGCGTCGTCGACGATCTTCATGTCGACGCCGAAGATCACGTGCCCCTGCTTTTCGAGCACCTTGCGTTGTGCGGTGTCGGACAGCGACAGGTGCTTGTTCTGCAATTTCGACAGGGTGCCCAGCGGCGACATCTCGGTCATCCCCCAGGCGTGGATCACCTCGACGCCGTAGTCGTCGTTGAAGTCGCGGATCATCGCCGGGGGGCAAGCCGAACCGCCGATCACGGTGCGCTTGAGCGTGGAGAATTTCAGCTTGTTCTGGCGCAAGTGCGCGAGCAAACCGAGCCAGACCGTCGGAACCCCGGCCGAGTAGGTGACGCCTTCGGCTTCGAACAGCTCGTAGATCGACTTGCCGTCGAGTTGCGCACCCGGAAAGACCAGCTTGGCCCCGACCAGCGCGGCTGAGTACGGGATGCCCCAGGCGTTGACGTGGAACATCGGCACCACCGGCAGGATCGAATCGCGCGC
>JAHDXY010000361.1 GCA_023384005.1 Burkholderiaceae bacterium
CGTTCGCGCACGACCCCATCGAGATCACCCAGCGCGGCTCGGCCATCTGGTCGTAGACCTTGCGCAACGCCGGACCCATCTTGTTGCACAACGTGCCGGCGACGATCATCACGTCGGACTGTCGCGGGCTGGGGCGGAACATCACGCCGAATCGGTCGAGGTCGTAGCGCGCCGCACCGGCGTGCATCATCTCGACCGCGCAGCACGCCAGCCCGAAGGACATCGGCCAAAGCGACCCGGTCCGGGTCCAGTTGACGAGCTTGTCGAGCTGCGTCGTGACGAAACCCTGGCTCAGTACACCTTCGATGCTCATTGACGCGCCATCCGTTCGCAATTGCCGGCCAGGATCGGGATCACTCCCAATCGAGCGCACCCTTCATCCATTCGTAGGCGAATCCCACGACCAGGATCGCCAGGAAGACCATCATCGCCAGGAATCCGAAGAAGCCGATCGCGTCGAGCGACACCGCCCACGGGAAAAGGAACGCGATCTCGAGATCGAACAGGATGAACAGGATCGCGACCAGGTAGTAGCGAACGTCGAACTTCATCCGCGCGTCTTCGAACGCCTCGAAACCGCATTCGTACGGCGAGAGCTTCTCGGGGTCCGGACGCGAGGGTCCCAGCACCCTGCCGATCAGCATCGGCACGAACCCCACGGCGGCCCCGACCATGATGAACAGCATCACGGGCAGGTATTGTTCTAGGATCAATTCGCGTCCTGGTCTGGTGTCATCGCGCCCGAAGTGTCCGCTGCCGGACGACGCGCGCATTGACGTGTGTCATTTCGATTGGTGCCGACGGCGAGACTCGAACTCGCACAGCTTTCGCCACTACCCCCTCAAGATAGCGTGTCTACCAATTTCACCACGTCGGCACTGCACCAATGTATCCATCGATTCGATACTTCAGGCGCTGGTTTCGGCACCTGCTCAACCCGTTATTTTACTTCGGAATCTGACCTGCTGGCCCGTCTTTGACAGCCCCTGCGCCAGAGTCCTTCTGATCGGCCGTGCCGCCCGTGCCCGCAGCCGGTACCGAAGATGGTACAGGAACGCTCGATGCGGGCTGGTCCATCACGCTTCGCGAAACGGTTGCGCTTTGGTTCGTGACGAACGCCAGCCCCAGCGTGCTCGCGAAGAACACTGCGGCGCAGGCCGCGGTCGTGCGGCTCAGGAAATTGGCCGATCCGGTCGCGCCGAACAGGCTTCCCGAGGACCCCGACCCGAAGGCCGCCCCCATGTCGGCGCCCTTGCCGTGCTGGATGAGCACCAGCACGATTACGCCGATCGCACTGAGCACTTGCGTCACGACCACTATCGACCACAGCATTTCCATTCGATCACCTTGCATCCCGCCGCTCGCGCGGCTATTCGTTGCTTCCCGGCCCGTCGCCGATCACGCTGCTGGCGCCGCGCAGCGCGCGATCGCCATGAAGTCCTCGGACACCAGAGACGCCCCTCCGATCAGCCCGCCGTCGATGTCCGGCATCGCGAACAGACTCGCCGCGTTCGACGGCTTCACGCTGCCTCCGTAGAGCAGCCTGATCGAGTCCGCGTCGGCGAAGCCGGCGCGTGCGCAGCGCGCGCGGATGAACGCGTGCGCTGCCTGCGCCTGCTCGGGGTTCGCCGTGCGACCGGTGCCGATCGCCCAGACCGGTTCGTAGGCAAGCACGAATCGATCGGCGCGTGCGCTCGCCGCGAGTTCGCCCAGGGCGTCGACCTGCCGCGCGAGCACCGCTTCGGTGCGCCCCTGTTCGCGCTCTTCGAGCGTCTCGCCCACGCAGGCGATCAGCCCCAACCCGCCCGCCAGCGCCCTGCGCCCCTTGGCCGCCACCAGCGCGTCGCTCTCGCCCAGCAGCATCCGGCGCTCGGAGTGCCCGACCAGCGTCCACGCGCATCCGGCGTCGATCAGCATCGATGCGCAGACTTCGCCGGTGAACGCCCCGGCTTCGTAGGACGAAACGTCCTGCGCGCCGACCTGTACCCCGGAGCCCTCGAGCGCCTGCGCCGCTTGCGCCAGGTACGGATAAGGCGGACAGACGACGAGCGTCGCGGCGCCCGCCGCCGCGCGGTCGCGGCTTGCGGCACGAATGCCCGAAAGCAGAACGGCGATCGAGCCCCGATCCCCGTTCATCTTCCAGTTGCCCACCACCAATGCTCGTCTCACGCGTCGTTCCGGCCAGCAGCTAAACCGGAGATTTTACGTTGCAGAGCAGCAGAGGGTCAATTCGCGCTGCCGCCTGCCGGTGGATCGTCGTCGGGCTGGCCGCCGGCTTCGGGCGTACGGGCGCCCTCGACCCAGGGCAGTGCCAGGCCCCGGCGCCAGCGCCAGAGCCACACGCCGTAGCCCGACACGCCGTACAGCACGAACAGGCTGAACAGCACGACCGGCGGGTCGCTCGAGACGACGACGAACAGCATCACCATCCCCAACATCGACAGGAACGGCACGCTGCGCTTGAGGTTGATGTCCTTGAAGCTGTAGAACGGCGCGTTCGACACCATCGTGATTCCGGCGTACACCGTCAGCACCCACGCGGTCCAGGCAACGTCGGCAGGCGCGGCGGTGATCCACTTGGTTTCGCGCAGGTCGGTCACGATCCAGACCAGCCCCGCGATTAGTGCGGCCGCCGCGGGACTGGGCAGTCCCTGGAAGTAGCGCTTGTCTACCGCGCCCAGGTTCGCGGTGAACCGCGCCAGCCGCAACGCCGCGCCCGCGCAGTACACGAACGCAGCGAGCCAGCCCCACTTGCCCAGGCCGCGCAGCGTCCACTCGTACATGATCAGCGCCGGAGCGGCGCCGAACGACACCATATCCGAGAGGCTGTCGTACTGCTCGCCGAACGCGCTCTGCGTATTGGTGAGGCGGGCGACGCGTCCGTCGAGGCCGTCGAGCACCATCGCCACGAACACGGCGATCGCGGCGACCTCGAATCTCCCGTTCATCGACTGGACGATCGCGTAGAAACCGCAGAACAGCGCCGCGGTGGTGAGCGCGTTGGGAAGGATGTAGATGCCGCGCACGCGGCGCCGCGGAGCGGAATCCTGCGCGTCGGGCGCATCGGCGGCCTGCCGCGGACCGCGCAGCCGGCCGATGCTGCGGAACCGGGGCCTGCGTTGCTGGTTCATCCGCCGCTCAACCGGCGATCGAGGCTAGCACGGTCGTGGTCGCCTTGACTTTCTCGCCGACCGACACCGCGGAGCGCGCCTCGAGCGGCAGGTAGACGTCGACGCGCGACCCGAAACGGATGAAACCGAAACGCTGCCCGCGAACAATCGTATCGCCGGCATGCACGTAGCACAGGATGCGGCGCGCGACCAGTCCGGCCACCTGGACGCAGGTGACCGTCGCGCCTTCGGGGGTGCGGATCACGAGCGCGTTTCGTTCGTTGTGCTCCGAGGCCTTGTCCAGGTCGGCGTTGACGAACTTCCCAGGGAAATAGTTCAGCTGCGCGACGACGCCGTCGACCGGCGCGCGGTTCGAGTGGACGTTGAACACGTTCATGAACACGCTGATCTTGAGCGCGTCGCGTCCGGCGTAGGGGTCGAACGAACGGGCAACCACGATCACGCGCCCGTCGGCCGGTGAGAGCACCGCTCCGGGCACATCGGGCACCACCCGCGCCGGATCGCGAAAGAACTGCAGCACGAATACCGCGACGATCCACAGCGGCAGCGACCAGACGAGGCCGAACCCGAACTGCACGCCCAGCGCGAGCGCGATCGCGATCGCGAGAAACGGCCAGCCCTCGCGGGCGATGATCGGGTGAGGGTAGTGCGTCATCGGGCTCTCATCGTTGGCGGGCCGAAGCCCGGGTCGCGCGCCGGCAGACGCGCGCCGCAGGGTGCGGCGCTGCCAGGGGCGCGCTCGCCGAACCGATGCGCGGAGT
>JAHDXY010000362.1 GCA_023384005.1 Burkholderiaceae bacterium
AGGATGTCGCTCACCGCAAGCCCCTAGCCGGCGAGCTTGCGCGTGAGCGCCACGAGCGCGTCGAGCTTGGCGCGCGCCGCGCCCGACGCGATCGTCTCGCGCGCGCGCACGATGCCGGCGTCGATCGAGTCCACGACGTCGGCCGCGTACAACGCGGCGGCCGAGTTGAACACGACGATCTCGCGCGGCGTTCCCTCGACGTCGCCCAGCGCCTCGAGCACCATCTCGCTCGACTCCGCCGCGTCGGCGACCTTCAACCCGCGGTTGCTGATCATCGACAACCCGAAGTCCTCCGGGTGGATCTCGTACTCGGTGATCTGACCGTCCTTCAACTCTCCGACCAGCGTCGCGGCGCCGAGCGAGACCTCGTCCATTCCGTCCATTCCGAAGACGACGATTCCGTGACGCGCGCCCAGTCGCTGCAGAACCCGGACCTGGATGCCTACCAGGTCCGGGTGGAACACGCCCATCAGGATGTTGGGCGCGCCTGCCGGATTGGTGAGCGGGCCGAGGATGTTGAAGATCGTGCGCACCGCCATCTCGCGCCGCACCGCAGCGACGTTCTTCATCGCCGGGTGGTGCGTCGGCGCGAACATGAAGCCGAGCTTGAGTTCGCCGATGCACTGCGCGACCTGTTGCGCGTCGAGCATGATGTTCACGCCTAGCTTTTCGAGCACGTCGGCGCTGCCCGACTTGGACGACACGCCGCGATTGCCGTGCTTGGCCACCGTCGCGCCGGCCGCGGCGGCGACGAACATCGACGCGGTTGATATGTTGAAGGTGTGCGAAGCGTCGCCGCCTGTTCCGACGATGTCGACGAAATGAGGGCCGCCGTCGACCTGCACCTTGTTCGCGAACTCGCGCATCACCTCGGCCGCGGCCGAGATCTCGCCGATCGTCTCCTTCTTCACGCGCAGCCCGGTGAGGATCGCCGCGGTCATCGTCGGCGACATCTCGCCGGCCATGATCATGCGCATGACCCTGAGCATCTCGTCGTGAAAGATCTCGCGGTGCTCGATGCAGCGCGTGAGCGCCTCCTGCGGGGTGATCGGCATTTCAGCTCTCCAGGAAGTTCTTGAGCAGCGCGTGACCGTGCTCGGTGAGAAACGATTCGGGGTGAAACTGCACGCCCTCGACCATGTGCTCGCGGTGGCGCACGCCCATGATCTCGCCGTCGGCCGTCGACGCGCTGATCTCCAGGCACTCGGGCAGCGTCTCGCGCTCGATCGCGAGCGAATGGTATCGAATCACCGTATAGGGATTTGGCAGGCCGTTGAACACGCCCGCGCCGTTGTGCTCGATCGGCGATGTCTTGCCGTGCATGAGCTCTTTCGAGCGGATCACCCTGGCGCCGAACGCGGCGCCGATCGACTGGTGACCAAGGCACACGCCGAGAATCGGAAGTTCCCCGGCGAAGCGCCCGATCAGCGGCACCGAGATGCCCGCCTCGTTCGGCGTGCAGGGCCCGGGCGAAATCACGATGCGTTCGGGCGTGAGCTCAGCGATCTCGTCGAGCGTGATCTCGTCGTTGCGAAACGTGCGCACGTCGGCGCCCAGCTCGCCCAGGTACTGGACTAGGTTGTAGGTGAAGCTGTCGTAGTTGTCGATCATCAGCAGCATGTCGCGCTCCTCACTCCAACCCCGCCTGCACCAGTTCCGCCGCGCGCAACACCGCGCGCGCCTTGTTCTCGGTCTCCTGCCACTCGCTTTGCGGCACCGAGTCGGCGACGACGCCCGCGGCCGCCTGCACGTAGAGCATCCCGTCTTTCACCACGCCGGTGCGGATCGCGATCGCGAGATCCAGGTCGCCCAGAAACGAGATGTAGCCGCAGGCGCCGCCGTAGATGCCGCGCTTGGTCGGCTCGAGTTCGTCGATGATCTGCATCGCGCGTATCTTCGGCGCGCCCGACAGGGTGCCCGCGGGAAACGTCGCGCGCAGCACGTCGATCGGGCCAATGTTCGGCTTGAGCCGGCCTTCGACGTTCGAGACGATGTGCATTACGTGCGAGTACTTCTCGATCGCGAGCTGGTCGGTGACCTTGACGCTGCCGATCTCGGCGATGCGCCCGATGTCGTTGCGCGCGAGGTCGATCAGCATCACGTGCTCGGCGCGCTCCTTCGGGTCGCCGAGCAGCTCCTGCGCGATCGCCTCGTCTTCGGCCGGAGTGCCGCCCCTGCGGCGCGTGCCGGCGAGCGGGCGGATCGTGATCCGATCGCCTTCGGGTTCGCGCTCCTGGCGGACCAGGATCTCGGGCGAGGCCCCCACGATGTGAAAGTCGCCGAAGTTGTACAGGTACATGTACGGCGAGGGGTTGATCGAACGCAGCGCCCGGTACAAGGTGAGCGGTGAGTCGCGAAAGGGCTTGCGCAGCACCTGCCCGATCTGCACCTGCATCATGTCGCCCGCCGCGATGAATTCCTTCGCGCGCAGCACCGCCGCGAGGTAGTCGCCCTTCGCGAAGTCGCGCTGGGTGTCTGTTTCGTCGCTGCCGCTCGAGACCGGGACGTCCACCGGCTGGCGCAGCTTCGTTCGCAGGTCGCGCAGTCGCTTGTGCGCCTTCTGGTAGGCCTCGGCTTCGCCCGGGTCGGCGTAGACCATCAGGTAGATCTTGCCGGCGATGTTGTCGATGATGGCGAGTTCTTCGGTGAGCAGGAGCAGGATGTCCGGGACGCCGATCGGGTCCGGTTTTTCCGCGCCCGCGAGGCGCGGCTCGATCCAGCGCACCGTGTCGTACGCGAAGTACCCGGCGAGCCCGCCGCAGAATCCCGGCAAACCGGGGCGCACCGCGACGCGGAAGCGCTTGCGATAGCTGTCGATGAAATCGAGCGGATTTCCCTCGAAGCGCTCGATCACCTCGCCCTCGCGCAGCACCTCGGCGCCGGTGGCGGTCGAGCGCAGCATGGTCGACGCCGCAAGGCCGATGAACGAGTAGCGCCCGAAGCGCTCGCCGCCCACCACCGATTCGAGCAGAAAGCTGTTCGGCTTGTGCGCCAGCTTCAGGTAGAGCGACAGCGGCGTTTCGAGGTCGGCGAAGGACTCGACCAGCAGCGGGATGCGGTTGTATCCCTGCGCGGCGATCGCCTTGAATTCGAGCTCGGTCATGGTGCCTCCCGGTCGGGCGGCACCGTGTCCGGTGCGCCCTGCGTCTGCGCCCTGCCGGCTGCGGCGGGCCCTCAACGCACTGTTTCAATCAACTGCAGATGGATGCGCCCACGCAGGGGTGCGGCGCGGTGCCGGTCGCTAGCGCCAGCACCACCAGCGCGAGGCCCGCCAGGCGCGCACGTTCCATCTTTGTCGATCGACGTTCGTCATCGGGAGTGAAGGAGTTCGGGAATTACTCGAAGGTGTTCGGTGTTCGATGTTCGATCAGACGGGATCGATCAGGCCGGCCGCTTCGCGCAGCGTGGCGACTATAGCATCGACGTCGAGCTCGCGCACGTCGCGACCCTCGTTGTAGCCATAGGGCACGACAATCACGGGGATGCCCGCCGCGCGCGCGGCGCGCACGTCGTGCAACGAGTCGCCGATCGCGACCATTTTCGCCGGCTCGACGCCGAAGCGCTGGCACACGTGAAGCATCGGGTCCGGATCGGGTTTCTTCGTCGCCAGCGTGTCGCCCGAGACGACCAGGTCGAAGAAGCTGTCGATGTCGGCAGCCGCGAGCAGCGGCAACGTGAAATCCGACGGCTTGTTCGTGACCACCGCGAGTCTCAGGCCGCGCCCGCGCATCACCGCGAGCCCTTCGAGCACGCCCGGATAGGGCCTGGAGTGCACCCCGTTCTCGCGGCGATAGTGCACGCGAAACGAGTCGATCGCCGCGCCGAACTGCTCGCGGGGCGCCTCGCCGTCGAGCTCGCCGGTGAGC
>JAHDXY010000363.1 GCA_023384005.1 Burkholderiaceae bacterium
AAAACGGAATCCAAAGGACGCATCGTCATCAACCAGCTGCCGTCCGCGCTCGGTACTCCGCCTGCGCACTTCGATCTGGCCCGCAACGGCGTCGCCGACGTTGTCATCGGCGTTCCTGGCTATACGCCTGGGCGCTTCGTGAGCGACAAGCTCTACACGCTCCCGTTTCTCGGCAATACCGCAACTGCCGTGTCGGTCGCGGCCTGGAAGACGCACAACAAGTTCTTCGCTCCGCTGGAGGAATACAAGGGCGTCCACGTTCTCGGGATCTTTTCCCACGGCCCCGGGCAGATCCACGCCAAGAAGGAGCTCAAGTCGCTGAGCGACTTCAGCGGACTGAAGATGCGCGTCACGGGCGGCTACCTTCGGGACATCGCGACCGCGCTGAAGATGGTTCCGCTGCTCAAGCCCGCAACCGAGTCGTACGAACTTCTGTCCACAGGCGTGGCTGATGGAACCCTGCTTCCGGTCGAGTCGATGGCCGCGTTCAATCTCCAGAAACTGGTCCCGCACACCGCGATCGTTCCGGGAGGCTTTTACTTTGCGACCTTCTTCATGGGAATGAATGAAGAGAAGTATCTGAAGCTCAAGCCGGAGGACAGGGCAGCGATCGATCGCGCTTCGGGCGAGGTGCTCGTGCGTCTGGGCGCCGGGGTGTTCGATGCACGCGACAAGAGAGTTCTGGGCGAGCTCAAGTCCGCCGGGCACAAGTTCAACGTCGTGTCTCCGGCACTCGCCGCGGAGATGAAAAAGGAGACGGCGCATATCGAGCGGCTTTGGCTCGATGAGATCAAGACAAAGGGAATCAACGGCGACGAGGCGCTCGCGTTCTTTCGCCGCGAAATACTGGCGAACGAGCCCAAGTAGAGGGCGTACGCTTTCGGGATAGCGCAAGTGCGGGCGGAAGAGCCTCCCGTCGGCGCTTCGGGCGGCAGTACGCGGATCGCGCGGCTGCGGCGTCTGGAGCAAGTCCTGACGCTGACGGCGGCCGCGCCCCTGTTGTGCCTGGTGGGTGTCACCGTCGTCGATGTATTCGGCCGCTACCTGCTCGACAAACCCCTGGCAGGTGGATTCGAGATCACCGAGATGCTTCTCGCAATCGTGGTGTTCGCGAGTTTGCCGCTCGTCGAACTGCACGACGAGCACATCACGATCGATCTGCTCGACGGCCTCTACGCGCGCAGGGGCCGGTTCTGGCGGCAGCTCGGTGTCTACTCCCTCTCGGGAGTGGCGATGGCCGTCATCTCGTGGCGATTGTTCGCCAAGGCGAGGTTGTCGGCCGCCGATCATGTGACCAGCGCGGTGCTGAGCGTGCCGGTCGCGCCGATTGCGTACTTCATCGCGTCGATGTGCGCGCTCGCTGCTTTCGTCCTGTTCATCAAGATCTTCGATCAACTGGCTCGCGCGAAGGGGCCACGCGAAGTCGACTGACTTCCAGGGGCTTTCTCGGATGACTGAAGTGCTGTTCGGGTTCGCCGGCTTGTTCGCGTTGATGCTGCTTCGCGTTCCGATCGCCTACTCGATGCTTGTGGTCGGGTTCTTCGGGATCGGCGCGCACATCGGGTGGCAAGCAGCATTGTCGAGCGTTGGGCAAACAGTATTCGACACGGGCTTTTCCTACACGCTTTCCGTGCTGCCGCTCTTCGTACTGATGGGGAACTTCCTGACAGTCGGGGGACTGTCGGCCGATCTGTACCGGGCCGGCAACGCTCTGCTGGGGCACTTCAGGGGCGGCTTGGCGATGGCGACCGTCGTCGCCAGCGCGAGTTTTTCGGCGGTCTGCGGATCAAGCGTGGCAACAACCGCCACCATGGCGAAGGTTGCGATGCCGTCGATGCGTCACTATGGCTACTCCGACGAGTTGGCCGCTGGTTCGATCGCTGTCGGTGGAACGCTCGGCATACTCATACCGCCTAGCGTTGTCCTGGTCATCTACGGAATCATGACCCAAACGAACATCGGGAAGCTGTTCGTCGCCGGGGTCGTTCCGGGTCTCTTGAGCGTTCTCGTTTACCTGATCGTGATTTCGTTGATCGCGCTCCTGCGGCCCGCTTGGGGGCCACGCGGCGCACGTGCGAGCGCCGGTGAGCGACTCGAGGCGTTGCGCAGCGTGTGGTCGGTGGCGGCTCTGTTCATCGTCGTGATCGGCGGCATCTACGGCGGCGTCTTCACCGCGACCGAGGCGGCAGGAATCGGCGCGGCAGGCGCGTTCCTGATCGCCTTGCTTCGCCGGACGCTGACCTGGCGTTCGCTCTACGAAGTTCTCGGCTCGTCCGCCCGCACAACGGGGATTCTGTTCAGCGTTCTTTTCGGCGCGCTGGTTTTTTCCAACTTCATCAGCCTTTCCGGAATGCCGAGCGAAATCGGAGCCTGGGTGAAGCAGATGGACGCACCCGCGTGGGTAGTGATCGCGGTGATCCTGATCATCTATCTGGTGCTGGGCTGTGTACTCGAAACGATGTCGATGATCCTCCTGACCGTTCCCGTCTTCTATCCGATCGTTGCCGGGCTCGGCTTTGATCTCGTCTGGTTCGGAATCGTCGTCGTGATCGTCGCGGAGATCAGCCTGATCACCCCTCCGGTTGGCCTGAACGCGTTCGTTCTCAGCGGCGTGGTCAAGGACTTGCCGGCAAGGGTGGTGTTTCGCGGAACTCTCCCTTTTCTTGTCGGGAGCTTCGTGATTCTTGCATCGGTCGCAGCAGTACCTGGCATCACGCTATTGCTGCCATCGCTGATGCGCTAGACCCACAAGCGAGACAGACCCAAAAGCGAGACAGACCCAAAAGCGAGACAGACCCACAAGCGAGCCATGTCGATATGAACATCCTGAATCTCGCGTATTTTCTTACGCGCAGCGCGCGGCACCATCCCGAGCGCGTGGCAATCGTCCATGGCGAGACCACGCGAAGCTACCGGTGGCTGGATGAGCGCGTTGGTCGCCTGGCCGGCGCGTTGCTCGGGCTCGGGCTGCAAAAGGGCGACCGCATCGGTCTCGTAGTGGAAGCGGAGCCTCGCAGTATCGAGTGCTTGCTCGCCCCATTGCGTGCCGGGCTTGCGTTGGTCCCGATGAACCCGCGGCTGCACCAGAGGGAGTACGCCTTCATGCTGCGCGAGTGCGGTGCAAGGGCACTGCTGTGCAGCCGCGAGCGCCTGGAGGATCTGATCTCGGTTCGTCACGAGCTGCCCGAACTGGAACATCTGATCGCGATGGATGCCGAAGGCCTGAGCGCCGTCAGCGACTACGAGCACGTTCTCGGTGCCGCGGATGCCGTGCCCGACGCCGCGGTGGCGGACACCGATCTCGCCTGGATCTTCTTTACATCGGGCACCACCGGGCATCCGAAGGGGGCGATGCACACGCACAGAAGCCTGCGAACCATGGTCGAGTCGCAACTGATCGAGTCGTTGCCGGTGGCGCCGAACGATCGCCTGGCGGTTCTCACACCGATGAGCCATGCAGCCGGACTGATGGTGTTTCACGAAGTGGCTGGAGGCGGCACGCACGTATTTCCAACATCTCGCGGTTTCCAGCCGGAGGAGTTCTACGCCTTGGTGGAAAGCCAGCGCATCACCAAGTGCATGCTCGTTCCGACGATGATTCAGCGCCTCCTCGACGGGCCGTGGCCGACGACGCACGACCTGACGAGTCTGAGAACCGTCATGTACGGTGCTGCACCGTTGTACGTGGAGCGTCTCAAGGAGGCGGTCGCGCGCTTTGGACCCATCTTCGTCGGCGTCTTTGCTCAAGGCGAAGCGCCGCTCGCATGCACATGGCTGCCAAAGGAAGAACACGCCGGCTCGGACGAGAAGACCGAGCGACGCCTTGCTTCGGTGGGCCGCGAGAGCTATGGGGTCC
>JAHDXY010000364.1 GCA_023384005.1 Burkholderiaceae bacterium
TCGGGACGGACTTCATCGTCGGAACATTCCCTGAGGGCGGACTGCCAACGTACCCAGGAGAACCACGAAACCGACCGCCGTTGCCCAAGAGGCGCCAGCGTAGATCTGTACGAGGCTCTCCGCAATGCCGAGCAGCACACCCGCAGCAAGAGCGCCCCGCACACTTGTCACGCCACCAAGAACACTCACAGCAAACATTCGCCCGATCAACTCACGCCCTGATGAGGGATTCACGGGCCAAGCAACCAATAGAAGGGCGCCCGCAACGGCCGCGGTTGCGAAGGCAAGCCCGCATGCTATGGACTTGATACGAACTGGGTTGGCACCCATAAGGCGAACCGCCGCCAGATCAAGCGCCACCGCACTCATCGCTCTACCAGTGAAGGTGTAGCGAACGAACATTGCCAGTGCGCCGACCATAGCGAGACCGGCAATACACGGGTAAAGAAGGCGGCGCGGCAAATCGAGACCGCCAACAACGACGACGCCTTGGGAAAAAGGAACCGAAACGATCTTGTACTCGACGCCGTATTCGAGGAGCAACCCCACTTCAATGACAAACATCATCCCAAAAAAAAACGTCATTCCATTGAGCGACGGTGCATCTCGCCGTTCGAAAATCGCGTGATAGGTCCGATAAATACCCAATCCCAAAAGAAAAAAGACCGGGCACCAAAGGAATCCGCCCAGGATCGGATCGATGCCTAGTTTCCACGACGAAAACGCGGCATACGCGCCGACCACGACGAACGTCGGGTGCGCGATATTCGCAACCTGCGCGAGGCCGAAGCTCAGGGAAAAGCCGACACCAATTGCTGCGTAGAGCACGCCCAATAGGGTGCCGGTCGCTATTACGTTGGCAAGAAGAAGGAAATCGAGCACGACGACCCGTTCAGGCCGACAATCTCCTTGCCCTGCTACTTCCTGGCCGCGGAGAACGGGACCACTAGCGACCCGCTCGCAAGTGCTTTCGGCGAGACGATCACTTGGGTTCCCGCGCGCTTGAACTGATCGAGACCGCCCGCGTCGGTGATGCCGCGGTACTGTACGAAGATCGCGCCGCGCTCAAGGCGTTCTCCCGTCGGACCAAACGCGACCTTGCCGACGACTGTCTCCACCGGAGTCGCACGTAGGTAATCGGCGAGTTTTCCTTCGTCCAGCGAGCCTGTCGCCTCGATCGCCTTTTGCAGCACTTCGAGTCGAGCATAGGCAAAGGTCGGAATGTAGAATCCCAACGGATCAACTCCTTCCTTCTCGGCCGCGGCCTGATAGATCTTCAGGAAAGCGGTCGTAGAGGGCCGATCCATCGTTGGCCCAGGCACGTAGAAATGGAATGTCACAAACCCATTGAGTGCGGGCCCTAGGGCCTGAAGCGCGTTGGCGAACTGCATTCCTACCATTCCACCACCGACCAGTTTCGCATTCGGGCCGAGCCCGACCTCGCTCACAGAGCGGATAAAGGCCGTCGAATGCTGCGGATAGGTGAAGACCATCACCACCTCGGGATCCGCCGCCTTGAGTCCGCGTACGATCGACGACATGTCCACCGTCGACATCGGGTAGCTCTGGTCGTAGACGACCTTGAAACCATTGCTCTTGGCGAGCGCGCGTACGCTACCGATGGAGTTCTGTGCAAACTCGGCATCAGCGACAACGAACCCGATAGTTGTTGGTTTTGGCGTGATGCCTTCAATGAGCTTCCAGAAATCAGCCAGCCAGTCCTTCTTCGGAGACGGCCCGTAGGGAACGACGTGGAAATAGCGGTCATAGCGGATTTCCTCGTTATTGCCTAGGCCGTGCAGAGCCAACATCAGCTTCTTCCGCTGTACCGCAATCGGCATCGCCGGAGCGATCTGATTGGTTGCATAGCCAGACAGGATCAGATCGACCTTGTCGATGTCGAGAAGTTTGGTATAGATCGCCGGTACCAGCGCCGGATTGGACTGGTCATCATAGGTCACCAATTCAACCTGCCGGCCCAGTAGTCCCCCCGCAGCGTTGACGTTGTCGCGCCAGATATTGCTAGCGACGACTGCCGATTTTCCAGCTGCTGCCAACCCGCCGGTTACCGACATGGCGAAACCGATTCGGATTGGCTTGTTCTGGGCTAGTGCGGGAATGGCCGGAAGGATTGCCGAGGCCGCGACCACAATAGCGGCGATTCGGCTCAAGCCGCGTCGGGATTTGTTCAAGCTACGGCAATACTTCGCGATCATGCGGGGTCTCCTTCGAACTGCATTGGTTGTTCATCGGTTTCGTCAGATACCGGCTGTGAAGCCTTCGTCCATCAACACGGTGGTCCCGTGCATGGCTCGAGCTTCGTCACTAACCAGGAACGCGACGAGACCCGCCATGTCCTCCGGTGCGGAATACGTCCGCCCGCTCGGCGTCCGAGCAGCCATCGCCTCGAGAAAACCCGCAAACTCAGGCTTTGTGCGGATGTCTTCGTTCATCGGAGTAGCGGTGTTGCCCGGCGCAATCGCATTGACGTTAATGCCGTGCGGCGCAAGTTCAACGGCGAGTGAGCGGGTCATCATGATGATCCCGCTCTTGGTCGCGCAGTACAACGCATAGTTGGCCATGCCGATCATCCCGGCGCATGAGGACACACTGACGATTTTTCCTCTACCAGACGCCTTCATGTGCGGCGCCACCGCGCAGACGGCGTAGAAACTTCCCTTGAGGTTGATATCGACCATTCGATCAACCTGCGCGGTCGAAGTACCTCCAACCGGAGTCGGAAAGAAGACGCCGGCGCAATTAACAAGGATGTCTATGGCGCGATGCTTGTCGACTACGCGGTGAGCCATTGCCGCAACCGCATCTGCATCGGTCACGTCCGCGCATTCGGCGAACGCTCGACCGCCGCCTGCCTCGATATTTGCGACAACTGCCTGCGCCTTCTCGATGTTGGCGCTTGCCACGACGGCGACGTTCGCGCCGTCTGATGCCAAGCGTTTTGCAATGCTCTCGCCAATTCCCTGTGACCCGCCGATGATTACCGCGACTTTCCCTGCCAGCTTCATTCTCGCCTCTCCCAGACTGTTCGGCGCGCAGACGGCCTACACATCACCAGCCCGGAGCGGGGGCCGCGTGGAGCAAGTCGATTTGTGCGATCGCAGTATTGTGTCCAATACCGCCGAAGAACACAAGACCCGCGACAGACCCGTGAGGTACCCGTGTGCCAGGCAGATGAATTGCCTGGCTCCTTAGCGGGTCAGTCTTGTCCGGTTCCTTAGTGAGTTGTTCCGTCAGACGGTTGCGAGGCAATCCGCATCGACTTCCGATATCGATGCCCTGCCGATGTGGGCCAGCGTCCGATGCATGTCTTCGATCAGGATCTGCAGACAACGCCTGACACCGTCCGCGCCGCCGGCAGCGGCAGCGTAGAGCGTGGGCCGGCCGATCAACACCGCCTGCGCCCCGAGTGCGACCGCCCTGACGATATCGCTCCCGCGCCGCACGCCCCCGTCGAGAAACAGCGGGACCCGTCCGCCGAGCCTCGGGGCGATCTGCGCCAGCGCGCTGATCGACGAGGGCACGCCATCGAGCTGGCGGCCGCCGTGATTGGAGATGACGATGCCGTCCGCACCCCGGGCGACTGCCTCGGTCGCATCTTCCAGCGACAGGATTCCCTTGATCAGGATCGGGCCCTTCCAGCGCTCGCGCAGCCAGCCGACGATGTCCCAGCCAAGCGTCGAATCGAGCTGGCTGTTGAGCAGTGGGGCATGCGACGAAGCGCGAGCACCCCCGAGCGGGTCGGCAAAATTGCGCATCGCCGGCACGCCGTGGCGCCACATCTCTAGACACCATCGCGGGTGCATCGCGAAGTCGAGCACG
>JAHDXY010000014.1 GCA_023384005.1 Burkholderiaceae bacterium
GTAGCTCGTCAGGCTCATAACCTGAAGGTCGTAGGTTCAAATCCTACTCCCGCAACCAAATCTAACAACAATATCAAACGCATAGCCTGAGGTATATTTATACCACAGGCCTTTTTGCGTTTTACGTCAACACCACGTCAACAAATCACGAGTCCCCCTACGGCGCCGGGATCGGCCGAGGCGACGCGCCGAGCGGAGCGGCAGGGCGGCCGGAATTGATTATTTTTCAATTCCGGCCACAGCACTGCTTGTACTTGCGACCCGATCCGCATGAGCAGGGGTCGTTCCGTCCGGGGCGGGGTGCGGCCTTGTGCGGCTTGCCGGGATTATTGGCCGCAACCGTCCCAGCAAGTTCGGGGCGCGATTGGTGCAGGATCGTCGCCACACAGTTCGGGATCAAGTCGGGCGCCTCAATGTCGATTTCATCGATCTCCTCATCCGTGAACTTGCTGTTGCCGGTGTTGATGTCCTGCAGCGCCATCAGGAAGATTATCGTCGTCCTGGTTTCTTCATCGGCCCGGTCGAGAAGGTTCTCCCAGGCCTCTGGTCGCAGGCGCATCGCGCGGGTGAAGCCATCCACCCAAGGCTCCCAGAGGGTCTCGTCACTGTTCGGGTCCACGGCGTAAATCGGCTCGATCCAGAGCGACCGGGTCATCGCTTCGGCCACGGAATTGTAATGCGTCATGACGGCGCCGATCGTTTCTTCTGCCGCCTTGTGATCGGCGAACTGCGCCTCGCCGGTTTCGCCCCACACCTCTGGGAGCCATTCCGAGGGCGGGATCATCTCAGGGCACGCCAGAATGCCAGTCACATAGCCGTCGAGTTCGCTGAGCGTCATGGAAAAGTTGTCGACCGGCAGCGCGTGCAGCAGTTCGCTCAGGCGATCCAGCCGTTTCTCGTCGTTATTCATGCCCCGTCCTTTTGTCGCGTGCCGCGCTGATACTCAAATTGCGCCGAGGATTGAAGCCTGTGAGCGCGTGCGGTGCGATTGCTTTTCCAGGGTCTCTCATGCTAGCCATTCATCCAGTTTTGACCAGCGCTGACGCCCGGAGACGTTCTTCACCGCGATGGCTACCGCCTTCTTCTGCCCCACCAGCACGACGAGCTTCTTGCCGCGCGTGACGCCGGTGTAGATCAGGTTGCGCTGGAGCATTGCGTAGTGCTGGGTCATGACTGGGATGACTACCGCCGGGTATTCCGACCCCTGGCTTTTATGGATCGTGGCAGCATAGGCAGGAACCAGCGTGTCCAGCTCGCCGAAGAGGAAGGCCACGGTGCGCCCGTCGAAATCCACGGCGACCTCGCCCTCGTCGAGGTCGACATCCTCGATCATGCCGATGTCGCCATTGTAGACGTCCTTGTCGTAGTCGTTTTCGATCTGCATGACCTTGTCGCCGGGAGCGAAGGTCCAGCCGAAGCGCTCCACGCGCTTTTCGCCTGCAGGGTTCAGCGCGGCCTGCAACTCGATATTGAGCGAGCGCGCACCGACGCCGCCGCGGTTCATCGGGCAGAGAACCTGGATGTCCTTGATCGGATCGAAGCCAAAGCGCTGCGGGATGCGCTTGGCGACCAACTCGACGATGCGCGGCACGGCCTGCTCCGGATCTGCGGCCGGCACGAAATAGAAATCTGCCTCCCCATCGGGCTTGCCGAGATCGGGCAGTCGCCCCGCATTAATTGCATGCGCTGTGGTGATGATCTTGCTCTGTGCCGCCTGCCGGAATACCTCGGTCAGCCGTACCACCGGCACGGCGCCGGAGCCGATGATGTCGGCCAGCACCTGGCCGGGTCCAACCGAGGGCAGTTGATCGATATCACCGACAATCAGTAACGCCGCATTGCTGGGCACGGCCTTCAGGAGCGACTGCATCAGCAGCACATCGACCATCGAGCTCTCGTCAATGACCAGGAGATCGCAGTCGAGCGGGTTCTCGTCGTTGCGCTTGAAGCCGAAGGCCTTCGGGTCGAACTCCAGCAGCCGGTGGATGGTCTTGGCCTCCATGCCGGTGGCCTCGGACATGCGCTTGGCCGCGCGGCCCGTGGGCGCGCAGAGCAGAAGCTTCACGTTCTTCGCATCCAGAATACGCAGGATCGAGTTCACGATCGTTGTCTTGCCCACTCCGGGGCCACCGGTGATCACCATGAGCTTCGAGCGCAGCGCCAGCCGGATCGCCTCAGCCTGACCGGCGGCAAGGGTGAGGCCCGTCTTCTGCTCGATCCAGGGCAGCGCCTTGTCTGCATCGATCTCGGGCCAGGGCAGGGCGCCCGCGCGGATGCGCTTTACATGCTCGGAGATCCCGCGCTCGGCGAGATAAAGCCCTGTCAGGAAGATGCAGTCTGCGTCTCTTACGCGATCGGCCGTCACGGTCTCCTCGGCCAGTTCCTCTTGCAGCGCGCTGTCGATCAAGGACGCGGGGACCTCGAGCAGCTTGCCTGCCAGACGGATCAGCTCGGCGCGTGGCAGTCCGCAATGTCCATCGCCCAACGCCTCGGTCAGCGCGAAGGAAATCCCCGCGCGCACGCGGATCATTGCGGTTTTCTCAATGCCGAGTTTCTCTGCAATTACGTCGGCAGTGCGGAACCCGATGCCACGGATGTCCTTGGCCAGCCGATAGGGGTTCTCGCTCATCACCTGTACGGCAACCGTGCCATAGGCCTTGAAGATGCGCACCGCGCGCGCTGTGCCCACGCCGTGCTGGTGCAAAAACACCATGATCTCGCGGATCACCTTCTGATCTGCCCAGCCAGCCGTGATCTTCGCCGCGCGCATCGGGCCAATGCCCGCGACCTCGCGCAGCCGGTCAGGGTTTTCTTCGATGATGTCGAAGACGTCCTTGCCGAACGCCTTGACCAGCCGCTTGGCGTAGACCGGCCCGATGCCCCGGATCATGCCTGAGCCGAGGTATTTCTCGATCCCGTCGACGGTCGAGGGTGCTGAGGTCCTGAGGAAGTGCGCCTTGAACTGCAGACCGTGCGTGCGATCGTTCAACCAGATCCCGGAGGCCGTGATCCATTCCCCCGCCGAAATCATCGCGGCATGGCCAACTGTGGTCACTAAGTCCCGGTGTCCCCGCGCTTTCACTCGTAGTACGCAGAAGCCGTTCTCGGAATTGTGGAAGGTCACCCGTTCAACCAGCCCGGCCAGAACCTCCGTGGGGCTGTCGCCCTGAGGCTTCATGGTGTCCGCACGCCGCGCCGCCAGTCCCACGGCATGACAAAGCTGCCTGACCAGATGTTGCGCCCAGCGCGCCGCGCTTCAGCCTCAGCGGCAACATAGTCTCGGGAGAATTGCCGGTAGGCAACCGCCCAGCCTTCGTTGACCATCCAGCGGTTCAGATCCACACCGTCCTGCAAGCAAACAGCGATGGTGCGGCCGTAGCGGTCAATGTCGAGTGTCACGCAGCTTACGCTGCGTCGCCCGATCCGATCTGACAGGGCCAGTGCTGCCTGCTGTCCGCAACGCCACTGTTGACCAGATGGACGGGTGCAAAGCTGGCGGCTCTCCGGCGCATCGATCCCATGCAGCCGGATGCGCGTGCCGCGGATTTCCAGACTGTCGCCATCCGTCACACTCGCTACACCCGTGATCGTCTGTGCCGAAATCGGCAGAGGCAAAAGCAGCAAACAAAGGGTCAGGGTGAGTCGCAGCAAGAAATGGTCCATCTTTGATTTTGGGGATTGGCGAAGATTGCCATGCTTTTTCTGCCACGCCGACCGCTGCCGGTCGAGTCGCAAAGATTAACGCGCTCGAGTCCAGCCGAGGATTCTCCGCTTTTCCAAAAAACTATGGGTGCTGACGACCTTCCTGCTCCAAGTTATAGTGCGCCATGACTTTTGCGTTCTACGATCTCGAAACCACCGGCATCTCACCCGCCTTCGATCAGCCCCTGCAATTCGCCGCTATTCTGACGGATGCTGAATTCAGGGAGATCGAGCGCGTCAATCTGCGTTGCCGCATCGCGCCCCACATCATTCCCTCGCCATGGGCGCTGGCGGTCACCGGTGTGCGTCCAGCGCAGCTGCTGGATCCGGAACTGCCGTTGCTCTTCGAGTTCACCCAAGCTATCGCGGCCCTGATCGCGCGCTGGTCACCTGCCACCTGGACCGGGTTCAACAGCATCCATTTCGACGAAGAGATGCTGCGCCAGGCCTTCTATCAGAACCTGCAGCCCGACATTTTCGCCACCCAGTTCAACGGGAACAATCGGCTCGATATTCTGACGGCGCTCTATGCGGTCTGGTATCGTCAACCTGATCTCTTCGAATGGCCCGTGGATGAAACCGGCCGCGTGCGCTTCAAGCTGGATCGCATTGCGCCGCTGAATGGCTTGGCGGCGCATAATGCCCATGACGCGCTCGGTGACGTCGAGGCGACGATCCACATCGCGCGCCAGATCGCCCAGCGCGCGCCAGAGCTCTGGGCAGAGCTCCTGTCCAACCGCGACAAGGGATTGGTGCGGGCGCGCCTCGCGAGCTTCCAGCCCATGGCCCTCGTCGAGCGCTTCGCAGGCGGTCCGCCCCGCGCGACAATCGGTTGCTTCTGCGGCACGTCGGCCAGCAACCCCAACCAGGCCGCCTTCTTCGATCTCGACGCTGCGGATCCGGCAGAGCTTCTGGTTGCTGATGATGCCACTGTTTTTGCAGCGGTGGACGCATCACCCAAGGTCATCCGCTCCCTGAGCATCAACAAGTCACCCGCGCTTCTCTCCGTGCCTGCTCCCAGCGCCGAGCATCTGCAGCGGGCCGCGGTCATCGCGCAGGCGCCAGAGTTCAGGGCGCGCGTTGCAGAGGCGCTGGCCGCGCGCTTCCCCAAGGATCCAGCCGCGCCGACGCCGCCCGTTGAAAAGCAGATCTTCGGGGGCTTCTACAGTCAAGCCGACAAGGCGCTGCTTACAGAGTTCCAGCGCGCAGACTGGCGGCGGCGTCAGGAGATCGTCACCACCCTCAGCGACGCCCGGCTGCGCCAGCTAGGGCGGCGGCTGGTGGCGTTTCACGCGCCCGAGCTGCTCTCGCCTGAAGAGCGCGCACAGTACGAAGCCTGGCTGGAAGGCCGCTGGTCGGCCGCAGACGTCCCTGAGATCGAGTGGACAGGCAAACACCGTGCCGATGCGGCACTCGTGGAGATGCGGACCAATGGGGGAGTCGATCTGGGGCTGGTCGACGAGATCGAGGCCTACCTGCAAGACTTTGTTGTAGCCCGTAGCTGATCCACCTCTGCAAACCCTTCATATGAATCATTTTATTGCGAGGGACTATTTTGTAGTTCTATAGTGCAAGGGAAGGTCAGGAAGGGAACCGGGTGTCAGGCAAGAAGGCGAAGCAGCTGAATTGGAGTGCATCGAGGCGCAACGAGTTCATCGAGTTCCGGGTGTTCTGGCATGGCCGGATCAACCGCGCTGACCTGATGGATACCTTCGGTATCTCGCTGCAGCAGGCATCGCTCGACCTGACACGTTACTCCGAACGCTGGAAGCGGAACCTCGTCTACGACAAGAGCCAGCGCGCCTATGTCCGCGGCAAGGCTTTCAAGCCACGCTTCATCACTGCCAGCGCCGAGGATTATTTCGCTCAGTTGCGCGCCGTCGATCAGGGCCTGGTCTCGCCGGATCAGAGCTGGATCAGCGTGTTTCCAAGCTATGGTGCGACGCCAACACCTGCGCGCGGGGTCGCGCCCGAGACATTGCGAGATGTTCTGGCTGCGATCCATGCGCCCGCTGCCCTTGAGATAACCTACCAGTCCATGTCCCGCCCGGAGCCCAGCGCACGCTGGATCGAACCGCATGCGCTGGCGTTCGACGGGTTCCGCTGGCACGCTCGTGCGTTTTGCCAGAACGACCAGGTGTTCAAGGACTTCCTGCTGTCGAGGATCGTCGAGATCGGAAAGCAGGGTCCCGTCACGGCTGATTCTCAGGCTGACACAGAGTGGCACACCGAGGCTGTACTGGAGATCGGCCCGCATCCTGACCTCTCACCAACCCAGCGCCGCGCAATCGAGATGGATTACGGGATGGACGGGGGCAGGGCGCAGATCCCGGTGCGCCGGGCACTCTTGTTCTATGCGCTCAAGCGTCTCGGCCTGGACACCGACCCCGCGGCGCGGCGGCCGCAGGATCAGCAAATCGTACTGGTGAATTCTGACAGGGTGTTTGGCGCGCCCTCGTCAGCCCCGGCGAGATAGGATTTACAATGCGCGCATTTGAGTACGATCAGCATCTCGTCAGGGCCTACGAGCGGTTTTCTCGTTCATTTGCTTCGATCCGTGCCTCGGACATCCGCGCGGAAGTTGATCAGCAATACGTCGGCGGTCGGTTCTGGCCGGATTCGCTGCTTTCGCTGAACCCTCGATACGAGCGCGGCAAGTCAGTCGATGACCTAGTTGCTTCAGGCGATCTGGACCCAGCTACGGGGCAGGTTTTCCGGATCAGCGGTGAGCCGCTGACATTCCACAAGCATCAGGCGCAAGCGATCGCGAAAGGTCAGGCCGGTCAGAGTTTCGTTGTCACGACAGGCACGGGCTCCGGAAAATCGCTTTGCTTCTTCGTGCCTGTTGTCGACGCCATAATTCGCGCCCGCCGCGCTGGGGCGACCCGAACAACACAGGCAATCATCATCTATCCGATGAATGCCCTTGCAAACAGTCAGATCAAGGAAATCGAGAAGTTCATCTCGCAGGCGGGATTGCCAGAAGAACTGCGACCTGTCGTTCGACGCTACACGGGCCAGGAGGGGCTGCAGGAGCGTCTCGAGATCGCGTCGAACCCGCCCGATATCCTGCTCACGAACTTCATGATGGCCGAACTCCTGCTGACGAGGCAGGACGATGTCGACAGGCGCGTGATCGACAATGCGCGCGGGCTGGCGTTCATCGTCCTCGACGAACTCCATACCTACCGTGGGCGGCAAGGGGCGGATGTCGCAGTCCTTGTCCGCCGTCTGCGCAACCGCTGTTCGAGCGGGGCGGATCCGCTCTGCATCGGCACGTCTGCTACCATGGCAAGCGAGGGGACTGATGAGGGCCGAGCCGAAGCGGTAGCAGACGTGGCGTCGAGGCTTTTCGGCGTGCCGATCGGACCGGACGCGATCATTGACGAGTCCCTCGTTCGTGCGACTGATCATGACCTGAAGCTGGCAGATATCCGGCCCCGCCTGGCGGAAGTCCTCACCGCACCATTGCCAGACGAGTTGAACGATGAAGCGTTGCGCCATCATCCGTTGGCGGTTTGGTGCGAGCTCGCGCTGGGACTTGATGACGGTCAGTCCTTGCGCCGCAAGAAGCCGATGCCGTTTGAGAAGGCGGTCGAGTTGTTGGCTGAGGACAGCAAGCTCCCGCAGGCGCAGTGTCGGCAGGCGCTCGAGGCATTTCTGACACGTGTGAGCTTGCCCGAGTATGAGCGCGGCGGCGAGGGGTCTTCCGCGTTTCTTGCGTTCAAGCTCCACAGGTTCATCTCGGGTGCAGGTGAAGTCTACACCACATTGCGCGATGCGCCGCGGCGCGTGTTTTTCGAGGGACAGCTCGAGGATCCCGCTGATCGCGGTACGCGCCTCTATCCCACACGCTTTTGCCGCAGCTGCGGACATGAGGTTCACGTTGTCACGCGCAGCGAAGACGAAAGAGGAACAATATTTCTCGCCCGTGACATAGACGACATTCCGCGAGAGGATCCGGAGGGGGATACCGCCGGATATCTGACACCTACGGGCGATGATGATCCCGACTATGCGTTCAATGGCGAGACGGGAACCCTGCCAGCAGAGTGGCGAGAAGAGAAAGGTGGTGTTGAGCGCGTCAGGGCCAACCGTAAGAGCCGCATCCCACAAAGGCTATCCGTACAGGCTGACGGACGAATTGGTCAGGGTAGGGACTTCTGGTTCATCCCGGGCAAGTTCGGTTTCTGCCCGCGCTGTCTGAATGAGCCAACCCCGAACGCGCGTGAGCGTAGCAAGCTGCCGGGGTTGTCCGGAGAAGGTAGGAGCTCAGCCACGACGTTACTCGTTTCCTCAGCCCTTCAGTGGATGAAGGGCGACAACAGCGGCGTGCCGCTCGAGAAGCGAAAGCTCCTCGGCTTCACCGACAATCGGCAGGACGCCGCTCTTCAGGCAGGCCATTTCAATGACTTCCTGTTCGTTGGTCTTCTGCGGGGCGCGATACTTCGTGCCGTGATCGATGCCGGGGATCTCGGGCTGTCCGAAGACGAATTCGGTCTGAGGGTCGTGCGGGCGCTTGGATTTGTCGCTGGCAACAAGGCCGCCAGAGTTCACTGGATGCAGGATCCCGATGCAGGCGCAGTTGCCAGGGAGGAAGCTCAGCGCGCCTTGGCAAGGGTCATTGCACACCGTGTCTGGACCGACCTGCGGCGCGGTTGGCGATACACCAGCCCCAACCTGATCGCGCTCAACCTGATATCGATCATGTTCGTTGGCCTTGATGATCTGGTCGATGATGAGGGCGCCATAAACGCGTTGCTCCCAGACGGCATCTACCTGGAACGCGCGAAGATCAGGACGCTTTTGAACGAACTGCTTAAGGCCTTTGTCGAGGGTCAGGCTGTCGACACCGAGTCGCTCGATCTTTCCGTTCTTGACGGCGTGAGCCTGTTATCGCGAAACCACCTTCGGTCGCCATGGTCCGTTGATCAGAAGGAGGGCTTGCGCGGACGAACGACGTTGCTCTTGCAGGCACCTGGCAAGGACAAGGTGTCCTTGAAAGAGGAGCGCACCATCATCCGTGCCGGTCATAACTCGCGGATCGCGCGTCTGGTAAACACGCGTGATCTTATGGGCGTCAAGCTGAAGCGCGACGAGTACCTGGCATTTCTGGACGGACTGATGTCGCTGCTCGGTAATGAGGGTCTGCTTGCGCCCGTCGAGATCGAGGCAGATTTGCATGGATGGAGGCTGGCCCCAGGAGCCGTCCGCCTCGTCCCTGGCCCAGGTCTTGAGGGTAATGACGACTCAGCCAACCAGTATTTCCGCGATCTTTACATGGGGATCGCGGATGACCTGAAATCTGGCGGGAGCGCGTGGTGGGGCCTCGAGAGCCGTGAGCATACGGCGCAGGTCACGCAGAAGCAGCGAGAGTTTCGAGAGTGGCGGTTCCGGTTCGAGGATGAAGACCAAAAGCAGATCGAGGCCCACAAGGTAGAGTTCCGCGAGGAACGGGAACCTACGCAATTCCTGCCCGCTCTCTTCTGCTCGCCTACCATGGAACTCGGCGTCGACATTTCTGCGCTGAACGCCGTGTATCTGCGAAACGTGCCCCCGACGCCGGCAAACTACGCACAACGCGCAGGCCGTGCCGGGAGGTCGGGTCAGCCTGCGGTTATCACGACCTACTGTGCCGCTCAGTCGCCGCATGATCAGTATTTCTTCAACCGGCGCAACGACATGGTCGCGGGCGTCGTCCGCCCGCCTGCTCTCGATATCACCAACGAGGATCTGATCAGGTCGCATCTGCATGCGGTCTGGCTTGCGGAGACTGGGCTCGCGCTCAAGCCCGATATTCCCGATGTGCTGGATCTTGATGTCGCCGGCTTCCCATTGAAGGCGGAGGTTCAGGACGTTCTGCGGAAACCTGGCCTCGTTGCCCGTGCTCGCGCGCCGATGGGGCGGCTTCTTCAACAGATACTCGCCTCGGCAGACGGAAGAGCGCCGAGTTGGATGGGGGATGCGGACGACTTCGTATTGACGGTGGCGACTGAAGCGCCGGTCGAGTTCGACAAGGCGTTCAAGAGGTGGCGCGAGCTGTACCAGTCAGCACGCGCACAGCTCATGGATGCCAACAAGCGCTCTGAGATCACCGGGCTTCCAGCTGTGGAGCGTAGAAAGGTCAAGGCAGCACAGGCTCAAGCACTCGATCAAATTGGCATTCTCGAACAGGGGAAAGCCACGAGCGGATCGGATTTCTATTCGTACCGATATCTCGCCACTGAGGGCTTCTTGCCCGGCTACAACTTCCCGAGGCTTCCTCTGTACGCCTTTGTTCCTGGGGACGGTAAATCGGGGGCGTATCTGCAGCGGGCCCGCTTCCTGGCGATTTCCGAATTCGGACCTCGGAGTCTGATCTACCACGAAGGTCGCGCCTATCGGGTCACCAAAGCAAAGCTGCCGCCTGAATTGCGCGAAGGCGATGGTGCCGATCTGGCCACGCGCGATGTCTTCATCTGTTCAAATTGCGGTGCCAGCCACGAAGAGGAAACCGAGCGCTGCCATGCCTGCAACCAGCCGATGGCCGGACATATCCCGATAGAGCGGACATTGAGGATCGATAATGTTGAGGCCGCACCGGCTGAGCGCATTACAGCCAACGACGAAGAACGTGTCCGTCAGGGGTTCGAGGTCCGAACGGTGTTCTCATGGCCACGACGAGACGGACGTGTCCAGATTACCGAGGCGGACTTCCGAGTTGGCGAAACTTCGATCCTTACCCTTCAGTATGCCAACGGCGCAGAGATCAGTCGGCTGAACCTCGGGCTGAAGCGGCGCAAGGCGAAGTCGATCAACGGGTTCTGGATCGATCCGCGCAGCGGCTTCTGGTCGAAAGCTGACGATGAGGGTGAAGAGAGCGACGCGCCGCCGGATGTCATCAAGCCGGTCCGGATCGTTCCAATTGTTCGAGATCATAAAAACGCGCTCCTGATCCGCTTCGCCTCGCCGGAAGACCAGGCGCCCGAGACCCTTGCAACAGTTCAACACGCGATCCTGCGCGGCATCGAGATCGTGTTCCAGCTCGAAGAGGGCGAAGTTCTCGGCGAGCCGCTGCCCGCGCGGGACAACCGGCGCACGATCCTCATCTATGAAGCGACCGAGGGCGGTGCCGGGGTGCTTGGTCGGTTGGTCGAAGATCCTGCGGCGCTTCCTGCTGTCGCGCGGGCCGCGCTGTCACTCATGCATTTCGAGCGGGTCTCCGAGGCGATTGCGGAGGGCGATCCTGAGCTGTTGACCGATGATCCCAAGGCCGAGTGCGCACGGGCCTGCTATCGCTGCCTGCTCTCGTATTTCAACCAGCCCGACCATGAGTTGATCGATCGTGGAGATACCGCAGCCAAGAAGATGTTGATCGACCTGGCGCGGGGCGCTCCTGTGTTGAAGGTGTCTGCGCGCCCAACGGTCTGGGATGCTGTGTTCAAGGCTGCCGGTATACCCGTGCCGGATGGGAAGTCGCTGACGCTTGATGGCCAGGCAGTCACCTTCGTCTGGTCCGACGCGCGGACAGGCGCGCATGTTGGCTCCGTGTCTGCTGCTGCGCGCGAAGAGGCTGACGACCGAGGGTGGGATGTCTTCGAAATCGGCCCCGATCCCGCAGACGGTTTGCCGCCTGAACTGATCGAACGCCTCAAGGAGTAACGTCATGACCCTCTCTTTTGCTCCTGGCGATCTTGTGCGGGCGCGCGGCCGTGAATGGGTTGCAATGCCCGCGCCGAGGGACGGTCTTCTCGCGCTTCGCCCGCTTTCAGGCGGTGAAGCTGACACAGTGGTTCTAGATCCGCGTTTCGAACTCTCACCGGTGGAATCGGCCCGGTTCGATTTGCCGCCTGACGCTGCACCCACGGTGCAGGCCAAGGCCGAACTCCTGGCCGATGCGTTGCGGCTCACCCTGCGGCGGGGCGCCGGACCGTTCCGGTCCGCAGCGCAGCTCGCGTTCGAGCCGAGGACGTATCAGCTTGTTCCTCTGCTCATGGCACTGCGCCTGCAGGTTCCGCGTCTGCTCATTGCCGACGATGTCGGTATCGGCAAGACCATCGAGGCCGGACTGATATTGCGCGAACTGATGGATCGAGGGGAGGTCGAGCGGTTTTCTGTTCTCTGCCCGCCGCATCTTGTGGAGCAATGGGTGATTGAGCTGAAATCTCGGTTCGGGATCGATGCTGTGGCTGTGACCTCGGGTAGTGCTGTACGCCTGGAGCGTGGACTGCCCATCGCCCAAACGCTGTTCGATTCATTCGCGCACACCGTGGTCAGCCTTGACTACATCAAGGCCGAAAAGCGCCGCGATGGCTTCGCCAAGGCATGTCCCGACTTCGTGATCGTGGATGAAGCCCACGCAAGCGTCGGCACAAACAAGGGCAAGCAGCAGCGCTTCGAGCTACTGGCTGGTCTGGCGCGTGATCCAGATCGCCGCATGATCCTGCTGACCGCAACACCGCATTCGGGAGACGAGGAGGCGTTTGGACGCCTGTTGTCCCTGATCGACCCATCCTTTGCGTCAATGAACTTCGAAGACGCCCGCTATCGTGAGCGGCTCGCACGGCATTTTGTTCAGCGTCGCCGGGTGGATCTGGTGACCGGAGATTGGGGGGAGACACGGGCGTTTCCACGGCATGAGACGTCCGAGCAACCTTACCGGATGTCTGCCGAACACCTCGCATATCATGAGGCCGTTCTCGATTATTGCTTCGGGGTGGTTGCGCGGGCTGGGACCGGGATGCGTGAGCGCCGTCTCGCCTTCTGGGGCACACTGGCCCTCATGCGCTGCGTAGGCTCATCACCCGCCGCGGCCCTGAGTGCGCTGCGCAATCGCGCTGCTACCGACGGTGACAGGCTGGAGCCTCAGATCTATGACGAGGACGGGGATGACGAGGATGCCGTCGATCTCGAGCCAAGCGCGACATTCGAGTCGGACCCTGCGCTGGTTGAGCTGATCCGGCACACAGAAGCATTGATCCGGCAACCCGATCCCAAGCTTGATGCGCTGATTGATGCCTTGAAACCCTTGCTGAAGGGCGGAGCCAACCCGGTTGTATTCTGCCGCTACCTGGCGACGGCCGAGCATGTCCGAGAAGGATTGCGTCGGGCATTTCCGAAGCTTCGGATCGAGGCGGTGACCGGCGTGTTGACGCCTGACGAGCGTCGCGACCGCGTCGCAGATATGGCCTCCGACGAAGATGAAAAGGAAACCCAGCGCATTCTCGTTGCCACGGATTGCCTGTCTGAAGGCATAAATCTCCAGCAGCTTTTCGACACGGTCGTCCATTACGACCTGTCCTGGAACCCGACCCGCCACCAGCAGAGGGAAGGCCGGGTTGATCGCTTTGGACAGCCAGCCGAAGTGGTCCGTTCGATCATGATGTTCTCGCCTGACAGCGCGATTGACGGCGCAGTTCTGGATGTCATCCTGCGCAAGGCGGAGCAAATCCGTGAGGCCACCGGAATCACTGTTCCGCTCCCGGATGAACGCGGGCCGGTCACGGATGCCCTGATGGCCGCCGTCATGCTGCGGCAGGGAAAGTCTCAGCAGTTGGCATTCGACCTGCGCCTAGAGGACGGCAGCCGGGCAATGGAAGCGCGCTGGCGTGATGCTTCTGAGAACGAAAAGAAATCCCGCGCGCGGTTTGCTCAGAATGCCATGAAGCCGCAGGAGGTCGTTCCTGAATGGGCAAAGGCCCGTGCCCTTCTGGGAACGCCCGACGATGCACGCCGCTTCGTCGAGCGTGCCATGGCGCGGTTCGGCGCACGGATTGAAGAGAAGAAATCTGTTCTGGTTGCTCACGTCCATGCACTGGACGCCGCGCTACGGGAGCGTCTCGGGCAAAGAGACCTGACGGGCTCTGTTCGGCTTGCCCTGTCCGAACCAGCACCCTCCGGCACTTCGCTTCTCTCGCGGACCCACCCGTTGACCACCTCCCTTGCCGAGACGCTGGTTGAAGCTTCTCTCGACCCCGAAGCCCTGACGCCGCTCGGGATCGGGCGGGTCGGTGCGTGGCCAACCGATGCTGTTGCCAAGGTTACTCGTATCCTGCTGCTCAGGATCCGATACAAGCTCACCATTCACGGGCGGCGGGAGCGCCTGCTTCTTGCTGAGGAGGCGGCCTTGGTCGCTCTGCAAGGTGGCCAGATCATTGCCACGGGTGACGACGCCCGCGCCCTGTTGGCAGCACCCGCGACCGCCGATTTGGCGCAGTCGGCGCGCGACCGCTTCATCGCAAAGGCCCATGACGATCTCGAGGGCCAGATGTCTGGGCCCCTGGCAGACTTCGTTCGCCTGCGCTCAGAGGCGCTGATGGAAGACCACGCCCGGCTTCGTGCCGCCGCTGGTACTGGCGCGCGCGTCACGGTTGAGGCCGTGATCCCGCCCGATGTCATCGGCCTGTTCACCCTTCTGCCGAGCGAGGGCTGAGCCATGGCACGCAAACCTGTCATCGACATGTCCGCATGGCCTTCCCTGTCGCTCGAAGGGAACCTGATCGCGCCCGCGATGGTCGCGCAGATCGCCGCGCCGGGCGAGTCTGACGATACCCGTGCGGGCTATCGCGTCCGCAAGGGACTGACGATCCGCGAAGAAATCTCTACCGCCTTCCGTGTCGGCCAGTCGCATTTCGACGCGTTCACCCGGCTAGAGAACCCCTCGGCCGAGGTGACACGCCGCTTCATCAAGGCATTCCTGGCCGAGACCTTCGGCTTCGACGACCTGGCCCCCGGCAACGGTGTCACGGCCTTCATCGCAGGCGACCGCGTGCCGGTCGTCGTCGTTCCGCCGTCGGAGGAAAAGCTCGACCGTCGCAGCCCGACCTTGTCGGTAGATCGCTCCCGCTCGCCTGCCTTCGCGCTTCAGGACTACCTGAACGACCACGATCACGCGCTCTGGGGCCTCGTGACCAACGGCACCCTGATCCGGCTGATGCGCGACAACGCCTCGCTCACCCGGCCAGCCTATATCGAAGCTGACCTCACCCAGATCTTCACCAATGAGGACGCCGCCTCCTTCGCCGTCCTCTGGCTTCTGATCCACCGCACCCGCTTCGGCACCGCTGGCACGCCCGCCACAGATTGCGCGCTGGAACGCTGGCGTGATGCCGGCGCGAAAGAGGGCGAAGCGGCCCGCGACAAGCTGGCGGGCCAGGTGGAAAAGGCGCTGAAGATCCTCGGCTCCGGCTTCCTCGAGGCCAACCCGGACCTCGCCAAAAGCCTCACCTCGGGCGAGGTGAACCTGACCGACTGGTTCAACGAGCTCCTCCGCCTCGTCTACCGCCTGATCTTCCTGATGGTGGCCGAGGACCGCAACCTCCTCCACCCCGAGAAAGCCTCCACCAACGCCCGCAAGCTCTATGCCGAGGGCTACAGCCTCGCCCACCTGCGCGCCCAGTGCTTTCGCGCGGCGACCTGGGACAAACACCACGACCGCTTCGAGGGCGTGAAGATCGTCTTCCGCGCCCTTGCCGATGGCCAACCCGCCCTCGCGCTCCCGGCCCTCGGCGGGCTCTTTGCCGCCGATCGTCTGCCCCACCTCGAAACCGCCCGCCTGCGCAACCGCGCTTTCATGGAGGCGCTCTACCGCCTCTCCTGGCTTGACCAGAAAACCGGCATGGTCCCGGTCAATTGGCGCGCGATGGAGACCGAGGAACTGGGCTCCGTCTACGAATCCCTCCTCGAGCTGCAGCCCCAGCTGGGCGATGACGGCAAGACCCTGCTCTTCGCCTCCGAGGCCGCCGAGCAGAAGGGCAACCAGCGCAAGACCACCGGCTCTTATTACACGCCCGACAGCCTGGTTCAGGCGCTGCTCGACACAGCCCTCGACCCCGTCCTCGACAAGACCGAGGCCGAGGCCGACGATCCGGCCAAGGCGCTGCTGAAACTGTCGGTCATCGACCCCGCCTGCGGATCGGGCCACTTCCTGCTGGCCGCCGCCCGCCGCATTGCCACGCGGCTGGCGCGCATCCGCGCCGATGGCACGCCCTCGCTCGCCGATTTCCGCCACGCCCTGCGCGATGTCGCGCGGTCCTGCCTGCACGGGGTGGACCGCAACCCGATGGCGGTGGAGCTGAGCAAGGTCGCGCTCTGGATCGAGACGGTGGACCCCGGCCTTCCCCTCGGCTTCTTCGACGCGCAGATCCGCTGCGGGGATGCGCTGCTGGGCGTGTTCGACCTGAAGGTTCTGCAGGACGGCATCCCCGATGCCGCCTACAAGCCGCTGACGGGCGACGACAAGGAAACCGCGAAATACTACCTCAAGGCCAATCGCGACGCGAAGGCGGGGCAGGGCGGTTTCGATTTCGGCACCGGGCAAGCCTCCCTGCCGGCGATGAAACCGCTGGCGCTGGATTTCTCGGGCTTCCGCGACCTGCCCGAGGATACGGTGGAGCAGATCGGGGCCAAGGCCGCGCGGTTCAAGGAACTGCGCAAGGGGCAGGCATTTGTGCGGGCGACGGCGGCGGCGAACCTGTATGTCGCGGCCTTCCTGCTGCCCAAGGTGGGTGGCGCACCGGCGGGGGCCTCGGCCCGCACCGTGCCGACGACCGAAGAGCTGTGGCTGGCCCTCAATCAGGGCAAGATCCGTCAGGCGATGATGGATGCACCCAAGGCCGCCCGCCGCGCCCGCGCCTTTCACTGGCCGCTCGAGTTCCCCGATGTGATGCAGCGCGGCGGGTTCG
The DNA here is from genome assembly GCA_023384005.1 of Burkholderiaceae bacterium. GTDB lineage: Bacteria > Pseudomonadota > Gammaproteobacteria > Burkholderiales > Burkholderiaceae_E > Quisquiliibacterium. Next base: position 16,365 of record JAHDXY010000014.1, read on the forward strand.
ACGTGGTGCTGGGCAACCCGCCGTGGGAGGTAATGCAGGTTTCTGATCGAGAGTTCTTTTCAAATACCTATCCCGATATCGCATCACTCTCAGGTGCTGCGCGAAAGAAGAGAATTGATGATCTGCAGATTACAGCCCCGAAGCTTTACGTCGAATACAACCTTGAACGACGGAGGCAGGAGGCTTCCAACGATTTCTACCGCGATTCGAACCGCTTCCCGCTTTGCTCCCAAGGGAAGATGAACACTTTTGCTCTCTTCACCGAACTATCTTTCTTGGTGAAATCCAAACGGGGCAGAGTTGGGATAATTGTTCCAACTGGAATCGCGTTTTCCGATGCAACTTCGGCCTTCTTCAGGAACTTGATTGTGCAGCGCCAGTTAATCTCGCTGTTTTCATTCTATGAGACAAGGTATTGGTTCACACAAACAGATGACAAGAACTCGTTCTGCCTACTTACACTTGGGAGTTCAGATGGAGATCCTGAGTTTGTTTTTGATGCAAGACCCATAAGCGATTTATTGGATGTAGATCGCCGGTTCTCGTTGAGCGCAGAGGAAATCGCTGCAATTAACCCGGACTCCGGAGTTGCGCCAATCTTCAAGTCACGAGCTGACGCTGAATTGGCGAAGAAGATATTCGCACCCCTATTCTCTTTAGAACGCCCAGAAGAGTGGCTTTCTCTAAAACAGAATGTCTTTTCATCGTCCTTGCCCGATGACCTGACACAGTTCCAGGACGTTTCGAAGTCTGCCGACAGTGTCGCGGTATTCAGGGGAAGCTTTTTCCATCAATACGAAGTTTCTTCGATCTTGGGAGTTCACAATGAGGATTCAGCAGCCGAGCCTTCTGATAAATATGTGTCTCCAGCCTTCTACAAAACCAGGATGGCTCGGAAGGAAATCCGACCAGAGTATCACCTAGCAATACGACGAATTGCAAGATCCTCGGATGTGCGAACTATGATTGCCGCGATCTTGCCAATGGTTGCAACGGATGACACTGCCTCTGTGATCTCCGTCGTGGGCGGAGTTTTGCTCGAAGCTGCCGCGTTGGCCAACTTAAATTCACTTGTTTTGGACTACACCTGTGGGTTCAAGATCGGCGGGACAGACATCCGCAAACACAATTTCTCTCAATTGCCGTTCCTGCCACCATCCCGATATCGACCGGAACATTTTGCCTTCATCACCCCGAAGGTGCTGGAACTCACCTACACCTCGCATAGCCTCGCCCCCTTCGCCCGCGATCTGGGCCATGACGGCCCTCCCTTCGCCTGGGACGAGGACCGCCGCGCCCTCCTGCGCGCCGATCTCGACGCCTTCTACGCCCGCGCCTATGGCCTGACCCGCGACGAGCTGCGCTACATCCTCGACCCCGCCGACGTGAAGGGCCCCGACTACCCCTCGGAAACCTTCCGCGTGCTGAAGGAAAAGGAAATCCGCCAACACGGCGAATACCGCACCCGCCGCCTCGTCCTCGCCGCCTGGGACCGGATGGAAGAGAGCGGCGAGTTTGCCGCGATGGGGATGTGATGATCGAGGCGCCCCAGTCCTTCGTGGTCCGCGAGGAATGCGAAAAGGCCGCCTGGCAGAACGGCTTTCGCCGCCCCTTCGGCGGCCCGCCGGGCTGGGCTGGTTTCGCCTCGACCACGGTGCCGGGGACGATCCATCTTGCGGCCGGGGGCCCGCAAGGACCGTGGTATCTGGCGCTGGACCATGGCGGCGTGATCGAGGAACTGGCACTGCCCCCCGCCGCGCTGTCCGGGCCCGGCCTCGCGCGCCATGCCTTCGACACCCTGCGCGATCTTTATGGCGCGCTGTCGCGCGTGTATCAGCTCTCCGCCAGCCTGCCCGATGCGCCGCTCCGGCAGTTCGAGCAGAAGGTCCGGTCCTTGCCGCAGACGACCGAGGCCGAGCGGCTGGTGGTGCAACGGATCGGCCAGTACATCTTCCGCGCCAGTCTGCTGGAGTATTGGCAGGGAACCTGTCCCTTGACGGGGATCTCGGACCCCGCGCTCCTGCGTGCATCGCACATCGTACCGTGGAGAGTCTGCGAGACGGACGCCCAGCGCCTCGATGTGCATAACGGGCTGTTGCTGTCCGCCTTGTGGGACGCCGCGTTCGATCAGGGTCTTGTGACGTTTTCGGACGAGGGAACGCCGGTGTTCTCGTCCGCGCTCAGCGAGGCGGCCCGTCAAGAGCTGCGATGGGGGGCGGGGCTGACCTTGACCGACCGTCAGCGTGAGAACCTGGCCTGGCATCGCGTGCACGCGTTCCGCAGCGATGCCGCGGCCACCCAAAAACAGACCCCGACAAATTCCGTGAACTGACGAGGTGCCCCCATGACGATCTTCACGACAACCAGTTATCCCGTGGGCGCCTTGATCGCCGATATTGACCTGGGAAAGGTCGGGCTGCCGGATCTGCAACGTCCTTTTGTCTGGCGGAACGTGAAAGTCAGGAACCTGTTTGACTCGCTCTACAAGGGCTATCCGGCAGGATTTCTGTTGTTCTGGGACACCGGGGCGGAGGGCGGTCTGAAAGGGATCGGGGCGAAGAACAACAAGGCCGTGCCGAGGCTTGCTATCGTTGACGGTCAGCAGCGGCTGACCTCGCTTTATGCCGTGATAAAGGGCGAGGAGGTGATTCGGGCGAATTTCAAGAAAGAGCGCATTCGGATCGCCTTCAACCCGCTGACCGAGCGTTTCGCAGTCTGGGATGCGGCGATCGTGAAGGACAAATCCTTCATCCCCGATATCTCCGAGCTCTGGCGGCCCGAGGCGAATGTCTTCTCGATTGCCAGTGATTTTCTCGATGAGCTGTCTGCCGTGCGCGAGGTATCGGATGCGGACAAGAAGAAGATCCAGAATGCCATCGGCAAGCTGATCGCTCTGCCCAATCAGTATTCCTTTACCGCCTTGACGCTGTCCGCAACTGTTGATGGGGCGACTGTGGCGGATGTGTTTGTGCGGATCAACGGGGAAGGCAAGCAACTCAACCAGTCCGACTTCATCATGACGTTGATGTCGGTCTATTGGGACGAAGGGCGAGCAGAGCTGGAGGCCTTCGCCGGCGCAGCGACAAAGCCGCACGATGGCCAAGCTTCTCCTTTCAACCACTTCATCAAGCCTGCACCCGACCAGATGTTGCGCACGACGATCGGCCTGGCGCTGAAGCGCGCAAGGCTTGAGAACGTCTACAATGCGCTGCGTGGCCGCGATGCCAAGACCGGCATCGACAACCCGGAAAAGCGGGATGAACAGTTTCAGAGAATGCAGGCCGCACAGGCAGCGGCGCTGGACCTGACGAACTGGCACCACTTCCTTAGCGCGTTGACGCTGGCGGGATATCGTGGCGAGAAGATGATCAGTTCGGAAACGGCGGTCATCTACAGCTACGTGCTCTATCTGGTCGGCATCGTGGATTATGGCATCGACAAGCAGTCGATGCGCCAGGCCATTGCTGAATACTTCTTCATGGCGGCCCTGACCGGCCGCTACACGAACTCTCCGGAGACGCGCTTTGAAGCAGACCTTGCTCTGGTTCGGGATCTGCCAGACGGAAAAGCCTACCTGGCGAAGCTGCGCGACATCTGTGCAACGACGCTGACGCCCGATTACTGGAGCATTACGCTGCCCAGCCAGCTTGCGACCTCAGCTTCGCAGAGCCCTTCGCTCTTCGCCTACAACGCGTCGCTGATCAAGCTTGACGCAGATGCGCTCTACAGCCCGGTTAAAATCGCGAGCCTCGTCGATCCCGCCGTGAAGGGAACCAAGGTTGCCCTCGAGCGGCATCATCTGTTCCCGCGCGCCTACCTTGAGGAGAATGGCATCAGGGAACTGAAAAAGATCAATCAGATCGCGAATTTTGCGCCGGTGGAGTGGCCCGAGAACATTCGCATCGGTAAGCAGGCTCCGTCTGCCTATGTGCCACCGCTGGACGCTGCGCTCTCCGCCGAAAAGCGCAGCCAGCTCTATTTCTGGCATGCTCTTCCGCACCTCTGGTGGGAGATGCCCTACGAGGCATTTCTGGTCGAGCGGAGAGAGCGCATGGCGCGGGTCATCGAAGCCGCCTGGAAGCTCCTCAAGGGCGATGGCCCTGCAGTGGCTGCGACCGAAATCAGCGTGGCCGAACTGATCGAGTCTGGCGAAACAGATGCGGTCGAGTTCAAATCTACGCTGCGGGTCAACCTTCACACAGGTCAGCAAGATGACAAGATTCAGGTGTCGGCCCTGAAGACTATCGCGGGCTTCCTGAACGCCAAGGGCGGGACGCTGCTTATCGGGGTAGCCGATGACGGTGAGGTTCTTGGCCTCGAAGCCGATGGTTTTCCAAACGAAGACAAGATGGCCCTGCATCTGACGAACCTGATCACGTCGCGCCTGGGGGATGTTTTCCGGCCGTATGTTCACCCTCGGTTCGAGGAGCAAGATGGTGTTCGGGTGCTGCTGGTGCGGTGTGAGCCCGGTCCTCGCGAAGCTTTTCTCAAGGATGGCCAGCTCCAGCGCTTCTTTGTTCGCGGCGGCAATGCGACGGCTGAACTGCAGGGGAATGCCATCACGGAATACGTCAAGCAGCGGTTCGGCAGAATCTCGAGTTAGACCATGTCCTTCCGCTTCTGGCGCCGCATCCGGATTGCTCCCGGGGTCACGCTGAACCTGTCGAAATCGACGGCGTCGCTGTCCTTCGGCCCGCGCGGCGCGAAATACACCGTCAGCCCGCGCGGCAACCGGATCACTGCGGGTCTGCCGGGGACGGGCCTCTTCTACACCGTCCACGAGCCACGCCGCCCGTCACCCGCCAATGCGCCGAGTGTCGCCCAGCGCGACCGGCTGAACCTCGGCTTCTTCCAGCGGCTGTTCACGCCTGCGGATGAGCGCGCGCTGGTCGACGGGCTGAAGGCGCTGAACGCGGGCGATGAGGGGGCTGCGCTCGCCGCGTTCGAGAAGGCCGCCAGCCTGCCCGATGCCGCCTGGATGGCGGGCATGCTGCGGCTCCGGCGCGAGGAATTCGCGCCCGCGCGGCGTCATCTGGAGGCTGCTCTGGGTGGGCTCGACCGACTGGGCAGCATGCTGGAGAAATACGAGATCGCGGCGCAGGTCACCTTTCCGGTGACGCCCGAGGTCGATGCCCATGCCCGCCCCCGCGAGCGCGGCACGCGCCTGGCGCTGGTGGAGATCGCGCAGCTCACCGGTGACCGCACAGCGGCGATGCGCCATGTCGAGCAGCTGCTGGCGATCGAGCCGTCTGATCCGGTGGTACTGCTGTCCTTCGCGGAGCTGACCCTTGAGGGCGATGCGGACCGCGCGCAACTGGAGCGGGTTGTTGCCCTGAGCGCCGGGATCACGAACGAGACGCCGGTGGACACGGCGCTCCTGCTCTACCGGGGCCGCACGCTCGCCCGGCTCGGGCTGGCTGACGCCGCCCTCGACGTGTTCACCCTCGCGCTTCGCCGCCGCAAGGACCGTGCCGACACCCTCCTGCGCCAGCTGCGCTACGAGCGCGCGGTGCTCTACGATCAGGTGGGCCGCAAGGCGCAGGGACGGCGCGAGCTGGAGCGCGTCTGTGCCGAGGATCCGGGGTTCGAGGATGTGCGTGAACGGCTGGGGCTGGGCGAATGACCGCGCTGGCGGGTGAAGCGCGGGCGCTGCTGTCGTGCCGCACCCCGGCTGACCCCTTCACGACCTATCAGGAGGTGGCCACTGCGCTCGGCCTTCAATCACCCGGTACGATCCAGCGCGTCGCCGCCGCGCTCGAGCAGACCATGCGCGAGGATGTCGCTGCTGGCCAGCCGATGATCGCCGCGCTGGTAATCAGCCGCGCGGGCGACATGCCTCGGGGAGGCTTCTTCGATCTCGCGGTGGCGCTGGGCCGGTTTCCGAAGGATCCCCGGCAGCATCGCTCGGCATGGCAGGCCGAGTGCGCGGCGGTCTTCGGGACGCTGGATGGTGGTTGAAGCGGATCGGCTCGGATCACCTGATCTCGAACCAGCGCATCGCGGTCTGCAGAAGATGGTCGTAATCGCCGGCCATGGCCTCGTCCATGAAGGCGGTAATCTCGTCACCGGAGAGGCCAGCTTCCGCAGCGGCCTCGCGACAGCGTCCGAGCACGGCAAAGGCGTTGCCGTCATGGCCGGTCAGCGTGACGGTGATGTCGGGGTATCTCGGGGTCATTCGGTGCGGCTCCATCGACGCGGCACCACGACATCAGGCGTGACCCGCGCGCATAGTCCAGTTGATTGTTGAAGGTGAACGAGAGAGAGCCCTGCAGGTCACTTGCCCGAGGGATCGGCTTTGCTCGAATGGCTCTGGGTTGGCCTGTCGCTGCGCTATTTCTGTCCGCGACTGATCATCCGGTGATCGATTTCAGGCTTGTCCCATTTCATCGCGGCACCCATCCAGCGCTCGATGGTCGCCTGCAGCTTGGGATCGTTGGCCTCGAGATGGAACGTGTAGAGGCGGTTGACGATTTCCTGCATCAGCTGGCGCATCTCGTCCTCGTCGATGCGGGAGACCTCCGACCACGGGATGCGCCGACCGTCAGCGTCCTCCACGAAGACATCCGAGTAGTCGCCGGTCCGGGTTGCAGGGGTGAGTCCGGAATGCAGCGTCTCCAGCTGCGTGTTGCGCACGCAAAGCATGGCCATGATCCTGGCCAGCCTTGCCGCAACGCGCTTTTCGTCGTCCTTGTTCATCAGGCGAGAGTAGCCGGATGCCCGCAGTCGCGCCACGATTTCGAACAAGGGTTCCAGGCTACCTTCTTGCGCATGCCCGCACCTGGTCGCGCAGGACAGCGTAATCGGCGAGCCAGCCCGGGATCAGCGCCCCCTCGGGCAGCGCGGCGACCTCCGCGGCCACGCGCGCCTGCTCGGCCTGGCTGTACGCCACCTCGGGCGGGCAGGCGCCGGGCGGGGCGTCAGAACTCACCCCCGCGCAGCCGGTCAAGAAGATCGTCGCGGCTGCGAGGGCGGCGCGCGGCGGCGTCCAGCATCTGGCGGTGGATGGCATTGTTACGCTCCAGGGTCTCCAGCCGCTCGGCGGCGCGGCCAGCGCGCTCGGCCGTGCGGCGAAGGTTGACGATGAACAGGGTGATGGTGAGCAGGGCGAGGGCGATGGCCGCCACTCGCCGCGCCCATGGCCGGGCGAGAAGCCCGACCGCAAGGCTGGCCCACATCAGCGCAGGCCCTTCTTCCAGTCGTCGAGCCGCGCCCAGACCGCCACAGCGATCCCGCCCAGCGCCAGGGCGATGAACAGCCAGCGGAGGGTGTCGAGATAGGGCACCAGCGGCAGGACCGCACCCTGCGCTTCGGCCAGAACCTCCTGCGCGACCTCGACGCCGGCAGCGCCCACGGTCGCCACGCCCGCCGCACCCGTCCCGCGCAGCGTGCGGCTGTCGGCCAGCACCTCGCGCGCGGGCGGGGCCTCGGCGGCAAACGGCACCGCGCGCACTGGGAAGCGCTCGCCCCATGTCCGAGCAGGCCCGAGATCGACATGGATGAACCCCGAGCGCGGATAGAACCCGAAGCCGAAGAATCCTACCTCGCGAGCCGCGGCCTCGAACGCCACCGGATCATGGTTCGACATGGCGATGTCGAAGGCCGTGCCATCCATGTGCTTTGAGCGCGGGGCGCCACCGACATTGCGGTTATGCTGGGGCGAGCGATAGGCCGAGCGAACGATCAGTGGCTTGCCCAGCCGGTCGCGCAGGGCCTGCAGTTTGTCCAGCGCCTCTGGGTGCAGCTTCAGCTGGCCGGTGCCACGGCAGGCGATTTCGGCGGGCGAGAAGTTTGGCCAGCGCCAGAGGCCGTCGGGTACGTCGCGGAAATGGCGGAATGTGCGGATGGGATCGGGCATTGAGGGGCTCCAAATGAAAAGACCCGCCGAGGGGCGGGACGGGCGCAGGATGGTTGGTGTCTTGATGTCGTTTGCGCTCAGCCGCCGGGGCCGAAGACTTTGAGCTTCAGCGCGATCCCGGCGAGGAGTGCCAGGATGACGCCCGTTGTGATGATATGCACCGTGGTCTGCACAGCGGTGCGACGGATGAAGCGGATCGAGGCCAGCAGGCTGCGCAGATCGCGGACATCTATGGCGGCCTCGGTGCCATCGAGCCCAACATCGGCCAGCGCACGCTTTGCGCCTTCCTCGGCCGCCCGAGCGAGAAGTTCCTCGAACTCGGCATCCGGCATACGGACATGGCCCTGCCCAGAGCGACGCGGAGTCATGCGGACAGGATCCCGACCTCGTTGGGCAAGGTCAGATCGCTCCAGGGGCTCGTATCGACCGGGTTCACCGCCCAGCTGGAATAAACCGGAACGGGCGCAAGACTTGGCACCGTCACAGGGGCGGCGTCATGGTTCACGCCACTCATGCGCAGAAACCCTGCCGTGGCGTCGGGTCCATCCGTACCCGCTTGCGCGATCTGCTTGAGATGCACGCCCGCGATGGCCGAGACCGAGGCCGGGCCAGTCGGGCCAGTGAGCGAGAAGGACACGCGCTGTCCCGCTGCGGTGCTGGCAACCCGCGTGGCGACGTCGCCGTCGCGCAGCGCGTCGATGCTGCCCACCATCTCGTTGAAAGTGGCAATGGCGTTGGGGCTGCGGCGCACGAAGCGCCGCCCGATGGTCGAGACGCCGTCGAGGGCTGCAATATGGGCGTAGTACCAGGTCCGGTTCGCCGAAATCCCGTGCAGGGCCGTGTTGGCAAAGACCACGTGGCGCGGCTTGCCCTTTCCGTTCGTGTTCGCGGCGGTGGCCGTCGATTGCAGCACGCCCTCGACATAGAATTCGATGGTGATCTCGGCGCCGACGGCAACCCGCACATCGATCCATTGCGGCTGACCATTAGCGGCGGTGTAGGAGGAGCTGCCCTGCACGCTGGTGTCGCCAGCAGCGATGGCGTGATATCGATTGGTCGTCGTGATCGGCTTGATCTGGGCCAGCAGCACGTTGGTCGCGCTGTAGAATTCCAGAAAGCTCGCTTCGGACCGGTTGATGCTGTTGGCGTCGGCGTTGGGCGGCACATAGCGGAACCCCAGCCAGAGATCGCCCACGGGTTCCGGTACCGAGAAGGAGAATGGTGCCGAATAGCTGTTGAAGCCGACGTGCCGGATCGCGTTCACGTCGAGCGTCGGGTCGAACCCTCCGGCGGTTGTGTTCAGGAGGCCAGATATGCCGGCGATGTCGGTAGGCTGGTGGCCCAGATGCAGAATGTAACTCATGGCAGTTCCACTTCGATGTAAAGAGATGCATGGGCAGCGGAGAACGCTGTGCCCCCGCCGTGATCGAGGAACAGCGAGACATTGCCCGAGGTGAGGCGCGTGCCACCGCCGAGATCGAGCCAAGCTTCGAATTCGGCGAGGCTGAGGTCGCGATCCCAGCCAATCTCGATGAAGGCCTGCACCTGATAAATGCGCAGGTCAGGATCCTCGAAGCCCAGCGCCTGCGCTCCGGGCGGGACCGGGTAGCTGAATTGCGAGGGCAGCGAGCGCAGCGTACCGCCATCGCCCGGATCGCGCCCCTGGATATGAGGATAAAAGGCGGCGCTGGGCGCTGCGGTCCATGTCGGCGCGCCACTGACCGGGTCATCCCGCCAGACCCCATTCACCCCGATCCAGAGGCTGGCCGTGCCGGGGTCGAGGACGAACATCAGCACGTCAGTCGCCCCGAAAGTCGGCAGGCCGCTCAAGCGCTGACTGGCGCTGCCGGTGTTCGACGACCAGAGCGTGCCGTTGCCGCGATATCCGATCGAGCCCAGCGTGATAGGATTGTTTCCGACATTGAATTCCTCGCGCTGGGCGTCCGAAACCATTCCCATGTAGCCGTCGAAACTGCTGGTCCCGCCGGGCGCACAGAGCACTTCCCAATAGCGCCGTCCGTCCGTGGGCAGGATTGCCTTCGCTGTGGGCACCCAGCGGCGGTAATCGCTGCCGCCAGAGGTGTTCACCGCGGTCTGGTTGCCATCGGACAGCGTATAGCCCGCTGGGCGACGGGTTGTGTCGAGCTGCCATGCCGAGCCGATATCGACCGGCGGAGCGACATCGCCGCCCTGCGCGAGGATTGCACCGCGCATCATCAGCAGGCTCATGCGACAGGCCCCGCCAGTGCGCCCTGAATGACCCAGGCATCCGCCCCGCGCTTCACGAGGGCGACGCCCGACCATTGGCCATCGAGCGCGATCGAGCCGCCGCTCACGCCATTGAGTGAGACCCCAGTTGCAGCGGCCACTGTCGCTATCCCGGCCCCGATCTGGGTGATATTGATCAGTCCGCCGATCTCGAAGGGCACAGAAGCCCCAGACGGAATCGTGATAGTGACGGCCGACGATCCTGTCGTCTCGATAATGCAGCCGGTGTCGATGACTTCCAGCGTGTGCGCCGTTGCCGTGAGCGTGCGGATCGGCACGATACCGGGGCGGGGCACCTCGACCCACGCCGCGCCTTCAAAGCGCACATGCCGGGCCTCGTCGGCAATCCAGACCTGCCAGCCCGGCTGCGGGGTTAGGAGTACCCATGTCTCGCTTCCCGACTCCCCGTCCCAGAGCGCCAAAGCGCCAGCATTGGCGGGCGTACCTTCGGGCACGATGTAGATATCGCCTGCGTTCCCGCTTCCGGGCAGAGCCGAGCTGCGCGACAGCGCGCGCGCCTGCACCAGCACCGAGAGGGTGCGCAAATCCTCGCTGACGCTGCTGCCCCAGTTGCGTTGTCCGGGCTCGTAGAAGGCGCGCAGCCCTAGCCCCGGCATGATCCGTTCCGCCATGCTCGTCCTCTTTGCTTGCAGTCTTGTTGGTGGCTTCGATTGCCGGGATCAGCTCCCCCAGAGGAAGCCCCAGCCGCGATCCCAACCCGCGGCGAAGGGGGCGGTCAGGCGGAAGGTGCGTGCATCCCTGTCGGTCAGCCAGGTGCCATTGACCAGCCGCCGCGCCCGGACGGCGATGTCGATTTCGGCCGTGCGCTCGGGTGCGCCACTCTCCGGCACGTCCTCGGGCAACAGCGTCCAGCTCGTGCCGCTGCCAGCGTCGACGGTGATGCCGGGGGGCATCAACGCCAAGCCAGTGTCGGGGTCGATCCAGCGCACTTCGAGCGCATAGCCAACCCCCGGCTCCGGCCCGATGGAGCCGCCCGTGTGATCGACGATCACGGGGCTGGTCTGGGTGAGCCGGTCGCGGTGCGTCCAGGTCAGTTCAACGTCGCCTGCCACCAGCGCATCGACGTCCGGCGCGTAGCTGCCATTCGCCTGAACCCGACCGGGTGGCAGGGGGCGGATGGCGCGGCGGTCGAGCGTCACGCTGTCCTCGGGCGCCAGCGCAAAGGCCAGCGTGCCGCGCCCGGTCTCAGGCAGCAGCCGGATCGCCAGCGTTTCTCCCGCTGCCCATGCTTCTTCGGTGATCCGCGCCGCCTCGTCGAAGAAAATCACCGGCGTGCCAGCCGCATACGCGCGTGGCACGGTGTCGAGGCAACCCCGGCCCACGGTGATGGCGTTGGACGTGATCCCGTCGACGCGCACCAGTTCACCGCCGAGGCTGGCCAGCGTGCCGATCCCGACCTCGCCGATATCGCGCCAGCCGGTGACGGGGAGCACGCGATCCTCGGGGTGGTCCGAGACGTCCTCTGCCAGCAGCACTGTCGGCGCGAACGCGACCACGCCTTCCTGTGCCGGACCAGTGCCGGGATCGATCCAGAGTTCCGCCGCCAGCGCATCGGCGCTGGGGCGCTCGCCGGTGGCGACCAATGCCCCTGCGTCCGGATCCTCAGTGAGGATGCGGTCGGCCTCGCTGTGCCCGAGTTCGCGGACCAGCAGCCAGTATGGCGCTTCCGCGACCATGCGGCGGGACAGTGCGCGCGGCGGAGCCGCGACCCCGGACCCGGTCGGCATCCGCCCGCCTGCGATGGCAGTGGCGCCGAGGGCGAAGACATCCTCGGCAAGCTTCAGCCTGATGCCATTGTCGCGCCCGTCGCCCTGACCGATCTCGGAGATGCGCATCACGACATCGTCGAGCCCGAGGCGGGGCGAGCGCAGCCGGATCACGTCGCCGGGCCCGAGATCCGCGCCTTCGCGGTTCACCACGATCTCGCCCGTGAGCAGCGGCACGGAAAGCGCCCGCAGGTCACGCTCGGCCACGCGGATCGCCAACCCTTGGTAGCGAATGCCCGGATAGTCGAGCGTGGTCGCGATCACCTCGCCCATGGACTGCACCCGGGCAGTGTCGGTGACAGAGACCGCCCCCGTGTCGTCGGTCCAGGCATCGGTGAAGCGCACGGTCACGCTGTTGACGAGGTCCGACGGCGCGCGCCGCCCCAGCCGGCCCCAGTCAACGACATTCGTCTCGTCGAAGAGTGGCAGTGTTGCAGCCGTGCAGTCGGCCCGGATGAGCCTGATCTCCCAAAGACCAGTGCGCCGGTCGATGAAGATCGTCGCGTCGATATGGTCGAGAACGCTACCGATGAACTCCTCGATGGAACTGTCCTGCTGCCAGATCAGCGACAGGCCGAAGCCCTCGGTGTAGAGAGTGTCCGCAGCGGCCGTGAAGCTGGCCCCGATCTCGACCGTCGAATAGCCCAATCCCCAGTCGCGGTTCGTCAGGCACTCCCGGATGATATGGGCCGGGTTCATGTCCGGGCCGTTCCCGAAGGCGCCACGCAGGGAAGCGACCAGCGCCTGCGGGTTGCCAGCCGGGATCACCGGCACGCCGTCCACCGGCGTGTTGTCGATGCGCGCGGTAGAGGTCGTGTTCGCGAGCGCGATGTTGAAGCCGAAGATGTCGGCGGGCGGCAGCGTGCGGATGATCGTAAGTGCAGCATCGACCGAGGACACCGGCGATGGCTCGCCATCGGTCACGAAGATGACGATCCGCCGCTTCGACCCGCCGCCCGCGAAGAAGGCCCCCGCCTGCGAAAACGCTGCGTCGAAGCTGGTGCCGCCCGAGGTACTGTTCGAGAGCGCCAGCATCCAGGCTTCGAGCGCGGCATAGTCGTCCGGGCCCATCTCGCGGCGCTCGATCGCGCCCGCGACGCCCGCGTTCCAGAGCACGATGCGGATATCGTTCGGGCGATCGGGATCGGCGCTGGCGCCGATCTCGCGGATCAGGGCCGCGACACCGGCCTTCTGCGCGGCCATGCGCGTGCCGGACATCGAGCCCGAGACATCGAGCGCGATATAGATCGCGGCGTCCGAGATATTGGCCTCGGGCACGATGGCGGCCTTCTCGGGATACCATTGCGCCGCGCCTGCCTCGCCGGTCAGCACGCGGGTCACACGGACCGCCCAAGGCTTCAGATACGGATTGATGCCGAGATAGACCTGCCGCAGCACGAGGCTGCAGAGCCCGCGATAGCCGGGCACGTCGCCATTCATGCGCGCAGCGAGGTAGTCGTTCTGCCCCTGGCCCGGCCCGCCCATCAGCACATCGACATCGCCGCGAACACCGCCCTCGCGGCTCTCGCCGCCGAAGAGGTCGGGCTTGTCGATCCGGATGCGTCCGCCGCTTGCACCTGCGTTGCTGGCGGCGCTGGTCGCCTCGAACACCTCGACGGATTGTGCCGGGAAGCTCAGTGCCTCGGGCAGGACGGACCAGGAAGTCAGATTGGTGGCGGCGTTGAATGTCACGCCGCGCAGCGTGATCGTCTGGCTCGTGCCATTCGCCAATTGCAGCCGGTAGTCCCGGCCGATGCGCACCCCGGCGCGCGTCCCCGGAAAGGTGATCGTGGCGCCCGTGTCGCCTGCCAGCGCGGCAGTTGCCGCCATGTCTGCGACTGTGCCGATCCGCGTCTCCACGGCCGCGCCGCCACCCGAAACGCCGCCGCCGGTCGTGACAGACCATGCGGTGCGGCGGTCGACGAGGATCTCGCGGATGGCATCCACGGGTCCGTGGCAGAGCGCCAGATGCATCCCCAGCGAATAGCGGAATCCGACGGTCTGCTTCTTGCTACCGCCCATGCATGCGCTCCCGCGTCTCCGCGATCCGGATCACGGGTTCCACCAGCGCATCCCCGGTCGCGCGCAGCCGATCGGCCTCGACGCCGCGCGCAAGGAAGTCCTGCCAGTCGAGCCCATGGCGGCGGAACCAGGGCCGCACGCCGGCAAGGCAGTAGCGCGCCGCGCGCAGGTCCTGGATGGTGACGCGCAGGGGTGGCGCGGCGGGTTTGCAATCCGGTTCCGTCACTTCTTGCCGCCTTTCTTCCTGATCGGGTCCACCTTCAGATCGCCGGCCCAGACCACGTTGGGGCCGGTGATCAGCACGGTGCCGAAGACGACCGGGATCGGGCGTCCCTCTTCCGCCGTCGGCAGCGAGAAGTCGTCGAGCCCTGCGGCCTGGGGCTTCTCGACCCTGGGGCGCGGGCTCAGCGCATAGGAAATCGCCGAAAGCACCAGCCCGAGGACGAGCCGGGCGATGAAGGGCCAGACCATGGGGTGTCTTTCGAGGATTGCGGTTGTGATCGGGGATCGCCGGATGGCGTCTTGCGTGCTGCGCGCTTCGCTCAGACGATGGAGGAGCCGCCGAAGGGGTTGCGACCGGGGATCTCCGGAAAGCCCCCGAAGTTGAGAAGGTTGCCGAACTTGGCCGCGCAGGTGGCTGCGCGAAGATCGCAACCCGGGGCGATGTCGAGCAGGACAGGCAGTGGCTCGCCCGTGTCCGGGTCGATCTCGGGCGTGGCAAAAGCTGTCGCCAGTTCCGGCATCGGGCGCGAGAGGGTCAGCACTGCTCCGGCATGGCCAGTGATGAAGCCCAGTTGCACCCCAAACCGCAGCACCCCGCCGCGAAACCAGCCATCGGGCTCGGCCGCCGCTTCTGGGATCGTCACGGATAGACCGGTACCGGATATGGCCGTCACCGTGCCAGTCAGCCAATAAAGCGCGATGTCGAGGCCGCAGCCGCGCCCGTAAAGCGCATGGCGGCAAAGCCGCTGGTACTTCGCCCGCACGCCCGCGCGGCGCAGCGTGCTGAAGATCGACTCGGCCTGCAGAAGGATCTGCACCCCCTCGACCTCGGCCCCCACCACGCGGCCCTTCCAATGCGCCACCGTCTCGCCCAGCACCTGCTCATGGCCGCGGAAGATCGTCAGCGTCACTGGCGCGTTGCCCAGGGGCGCGAGGAACCGCCGCGCGAAGGGATGCGAGAGCGGCCAAGTCAGCTCCAGCCGCCCGCGCTCGATCTCGCTCGTCTGCACCACATCGCCATGGGCGACGGCGGCGGGCTCCCAGGTGATCTCGGTCCCGCCGCTGCCCGCGCTGGTCCAGGCCGCAGCCCGGCTGGTGAAGCGCCAGACCTGTTCGCCTTCCACGAACTGGTAGAGGAAATAGGGGCGGCCCTCGGCGACCGAGGCCTCGATGGTGGCGTAGGTCATCCGGGCACCTCGATGACAGGCAGTGTGACCTCGTTCGCCACCGAGCCATGCTGGATCTCAACGCGATCCGCATCCGCGCGCATCGCGGTCAGGAAATGCACCTTTGTCGTGAGCGGCACCGGCTCGCCGAGGTTCGACGACAGCGTCAGCCGGTGATCCGCGCCCTCGGCAATGGCCGCGGTGATCGTCCGGAAGCGTAACGTGGAGGGCATTTCCAGCAGGATCGCGCGGCCGACATAGGCTGGAAGCGACGCAACCGGTGCGACGCGCATCAGCACCGAGCCTTGGGTCATGGCTGCGCGCAGCTGGAGCTCGCGCCCCCAGGTCGGCAGCCAGAAGCTGGCCTGCCGCCCTCGGAGCGACCAGAGCCAGCGGCGCAGGGCATGACGTGCAATGGGGCCTTGCGTCTTCAGCGTGATCGTCTCGCCCCGCTCGAAGACGTCGCGCAACGGCTCGGCCACCACCGGGCCGAAGCCGTTGTCGACATATTCGACCGCCCGGCGCAGGCTGGCAGTGAGTGGGCGGCGCAGAATGCTCGGGTCGGTCTGGACGGGACGACCGAGATAGGTCGGCAGCACGGGTGCGATGAGGTCCGGGGCATCGCACAAGAGAAAGCTGGCCGTCACCGTGCCATCGCTCTGCCTGCGGCGTGCGATCTCGACGCCTGCGGTCAATACGCCTGCGCGGACCGGCGCGATGGTGATCCGCCGCGCCGCCACCGTCGGGCTCGGCAGTTGCAGCACCAGTGGCTCCGCCAGGATCAGCCGGTCGGCCTGAACGTTGCCGATGGTGACCGCCGCCGCCTCACGGCCATCGACCGCGATCGCCGCCGCGTCCCCCATCCGGAAATCCGCGAGCCCCGTGTCGAGCAGGATCTCGTTCGCGCCTTGCGCCAGATCGGCATTGGGCTGCAGCGCCATGTGCCAGAGCGGGACCTGCCATTCGCCTGCGAACCCCGCGCGTGCCAGTTCCGCCGCCCGGGCCATGCCCAGCGCGTCGAGTCGATGCCGAAATGTCACGATCTCCCGCGGCCGGGGCCGGAGCGCGATGCGTTGTTCGCCCGCGCGCGATGCCAGCACATCGGTGCGCCATTCAAGCACCTCGGTGATCTCCTGCGCCGCCGGGAATGCCCAGAGTGGCGGCGGCAGTGGGTCACCCACCTCAGGCATTCAGAGCACTCCGATTGCGGCGGATGACGTTCAGGATCGCGCGTTCGCCCGAGGGTGTGGCGAGGTAGTCGCCGACCACCGACGGGTCGAGCACGTTGATGATGCGCGTCGACATGTCCTGCGCGGGTGGGGTGGGCGCGCTGTTCATCTCGACCCCGAGCCGCCCGTCGCGCCCGCGCCGCAGCGGCAGGATCGCCTCGGGCCCGGCCTCGCCCATCAGCCCGATGCCTCGCGAGAAGGGAAACACTGTCGGCCGGTTGACCACGCCGCCGCGCGCGAAGGCCGTCAGTTCCTGACCACCTGCGAATGCGCCGCCACGCGCGAAGCCGAAGAGGCTCGCGAAGAACCCGCCACCGCCGCCCATGCCCGAGAAAGCGCGCATCAGCGCGTTCTCGATCGGCTTGAACGCCAGCTCGATCAGCCGGTTCGCCAGGTTCTGGGCGATACGCGAGATGGCGCTGGCAAAGGTCTCCCAGGTAAACTCGCCAGACTGCAGCGCCTCTTTGATCGGGCCGACGATGTCCTGCGCGAGGCCTTGCGCGATCTCGCGCGAGCGCTCTTGGGCCGCACGGACCGCCTCGGCCGTGGCCTCCCAGGCGCCCCGCGCCGTATCGGCCGCCTCGCGCAGCGCCTGACCCGCACCTCGACCGGCCCCGCCCGCGCGGCCCGCAGCCTCGCCGGTGGCCTCGAGCGACTCGCCCAGCCCCTCGGCGGCCGTGCGGGCGCCGTTCAGCGCGGCCTCCGCGTCGAGACCGCTGCCCGTCACCGCCTCGCGCAGGGCGGCAATGGACTCGAGCGGTGCCGTCGCCGCTTCCGCCACACCGGCCATCGTCGCGCGGAGGGCCTCGGCCTGGCCGCGCGCTTCCTCTGCGTAAGCATTCAGCCCGAGATCCGGCATCGTGATGGGCTCGGCATTGAACGCCGCCTGAAACGCCGCGCGCGCCTCGGCACCGGCCTCAGCTGCCGACCCCGCGAAGGGGTTCTCGATCCGCCCCAGTTCCAGATTGCCGATCAGCGAGATGCGCCGCTCGATCCCCAACGCCTCGAGCCCGCCATTGATCCCCTCGAGAAACCCGTTGATCCGTTGGCCGACGCCATTGAGCATCGCCTCGACGCCCGCGATCAGCGCGTTCGCTGCCTGGAAGGCAAAATCCCCGATGGCCGAGGGCAGCGCACCCCAGAGAACCTTGATCGCATCCAGCGCCCCCTGGAAGGTGTTCAGGGCGGCATTGCCAAAACCGACCACGGCTTCCAGCGAGGTCTGCAGCGCCTCGGCGATCGCGGCCTTGATGTCGGCCCAGCTCGCCATGATCGCGAGGCCCATGGCGACGGCACCGAGTTGCATGCGCTCCCAGACCTCGCGCGCAAGATCGCCCAGAAGCGAGAGCGCCCGGCCGAGCCCGCCCGCCCCCTGTGCCAGGCGGCTGAACTGATAGATCAGCTCGCCCACCCCGACGATCAGCGCGCCGACGCCGGTGCGGATCAAGGCGGCACGCAGCACCACGAGCGCCATGGCCAGACCGCGCACCGACAGCGCGGCGGCGGCCATCGCCCCCACCCAGCGCCCGGCCATGAACACCGCAACCGCTGTGGCATAGGAGGTCAGACGCCCGAGGTTCTCGAAGAGCACACGGATGGCGATGCCCAGCGGCCCGGTGGTGCGCGCCACCGCGGCCATGGCATCCACCACCGTCTCCAGCGCCGGAGCGGCAGCCACGGCGAGCTGGTTCGAGAGCCCGCGCCAGATCAGGCCCAGCCGCGAAATCGCATCATTCGTGCGCTCGATCTGCGCGGCGTCCTGATCGGAGACCACCACCCCGAAATCGCGCACGTCCTGCGTGGCCTGGCGCAGCGTCGCCGTGTCGATGCGGGTGAATACGAGCGCCGCCCGATCGCCGAAGAGCTGCGAGGCGACCGCTGCGCGCTGCGCTTCCGGCACGAATTCCGCCAGCCGCTCCTGAATGAGCGCGATGCGCTGGTCGAGCGGCAGCGCCTGCAGCTCGGCGGCAGACAACCGCAGGCGAGTCAGCGCATCGACAGCGGGGCCCGTGCCGGCGGCGGCCTGGCTCAGCCGCCGGGTCAGCTGCATGGCGGCCTGTTCGACCTGTCCCATGGAAACGCCCGCCAGATCGCCCGCGCGCTCGAGCACCTGGATGCTCTCGACCGTCGTGCCGAGCGAGGCCGCCAGCTTGGCCTGGCTGTCAATAACCTGAAGCCCCGAGCGGATCATCGCTGTCGCCGCCGCTGCGATCGCCGCCGCGGCTGCGGCCATCGCCACCCGCGCACGCCGGGCGAAGGCTGCAAGCCGTGCATTCGCCCCTTCCATCTCGCGCGACAGACGACCGAAGCCCCGCGCGCCTGCCTCGCCTACGCCCTCGAGCTCTGCCTTCACCTGCCGCCCGCCGGTGGCCGAGAGGCGGACACTGACGCGTTTCTCGCTCATGGGTCAGCCTCCCTGCTGCCATCCATCTGGTCGTTGAGATGCCGCGCCATCACCGCCTCTATCACGGGCAGGAACTCAGCCGCGGCGCGCGGGTTGACGCCGAGCGCGTCAGCCATCGCGAGTGCCGCGCTCAAGTCCCAACCGAGCACAACGCCAAGGACAGCGCGGATCTGACCGCCCAACCGTCCGGCAAGGTCCCAGACCTGCCAACCCTCGAGCGTGCGCGGTGCGTTCAGGATTTGCGGGCAGTCCGGGCACGCGCCCCCGGGGCCGTCGCAGGGCTCGCACGCCCTGCAATAGCTTTCGCCCCCGCCCCAGACCCAGTCGGCAAGGGCGCGGAGGCGTTTTTTTACGCTTCCAGCTCCAGCCCCGTTGCGGCCTATCCCATCTGGCAACGCGCGAAGATCGGCCAGATATCGAGCAGCGCGGCGATCCCTTCGGGTGTGACCGGTG
>JAHDXY010000365.1 GCA_023384005.1 Burkholderiaceae bacterium
AGGACCGCCCTGGGTGGCAGAGTCGATGTTCGCGAAGGTCTCGAAGAACGAATAGACGATGTTGATCACCAGCAGGAAGAAGGTCACCGGCGAGAGCAGCGGAAAGACCACCGACCAGAACCGCTTCCAGGGGCCCGCCCCGTCGATCGCCGCGGCTTCGATCAACGACTTCGGAATCGACTGCAATCCGGCGAGAAAGAACAGGAAGTTGTAGGCGATGTTCTTCCAGACCGCGGCAAGTACGATCAGCGCCATCGCGTGATTGCCGTCGAGCTGGTGGTTCCACTCGAAACCCGCGGCGCGAAGCCAGAACGCGAGAACGCCAACGCTGGGCGCGAACATGAACAGCCAAAGCACACCCGCCACGGCCGGAGCGACCGCGTAGGGCCAGATCAAGAGCATCTTGTAGATCGTCTCGCCTTTGATCACCCGGTCGGCCATCACCGCGAGCAGCAGTGAAACGGTGAGCCCGATCGACGAGACCAGCACCGAGAAGATCGCAGTCGTCTTGAACGACGCCAGGTACAACGGATCGCTGAACAGGCGCCGAAAATTCTCCAGGCCGATCCATTCGACCGATGCGCCGAAGGCGTCGCGCAGCTGCAGCGACTGGATCAGGACCTGGCTCGCGGGCCAGTAGAAGAACACCGAAATGATGACCAGTTGCGGGGCGAGCAACACCCAGGGCAACCAGGACGATCGGAACCGGACACGCTTTTCAACTGACACGATGGTTTGGTTCGGGTTCTAGGTTTCCGAGACGATGTAGTCACACAGCGCGTTCGGCCGGCGAACCAGCCGTCGCGCGTGCGTACGCAGAATCGACCGGGCAGCCAGCGAATGCGCGCGCTCCCCGATCGGGGAAGCGTCGGGCAGGCGCCTTGCGGCGCCCGCCCGGATCACGTTACTTCTTGCCCGACATCACGCTGCCCTTGTTGGCCTGCTCGAATCTCTGCAGCAGTTCGTTGCCGCGCTTGACCGCCGAGTCGAGCCCTTCCTTGGCGCTCTTCTTGCCGCCGAAGATGAGCTCGATTTCCTCGTCGACGATCGTGCGGATCTGCACGAAATTGCCCAGCCGGATGCCGCGCGACTTGTCGGTCGTCTTGCGAATCATCTGCGTGACCGACACGTCGGCGCCCGGGTTGGCCTTGTAATAGCCTTCCTTGTCGGTGAGTTCGAACGAAGCCTTCGTGATCGGAAGGTAGCCGGTGCGCTTGTGGCTCTCGGCGGCCGCCTGCGGAGTGGACAGATGCGCGAAGAACTGCGCGACGCCCTTGTACTCTTCGGGTTTCTTGCCGGACATGACCCAAAGGCTCGCGCCACCGATCACCGTGTTCTGCGGCGCACCGGCAACGTCGGGGTAATAGGGCAGCGTCGACGTGCCGGCGGCGAACTTCGCGTTCTTCACGATGTTCCCGCGCATCGCCGACGAGCCCGTCACCATCGCGCAGGTGCCCGACACGAAAGTCGAGTCCGCCGCGTTGCCGCGGCCCTTGTAGACCAACAGCTTCTGGTTGGACATGTTCGCCAGGTTCTCGATGTGGCGCACGTGCAGCGGCGAGTTGAACGCCAGGCGCGAGTCCAGCCCGCCGAAACCGTTGCCCTTGGTGGCGAACTCGACGTTGTGCCAGGCCGAGAAACTCTCGAGCTGGGTCCAGCTCACCCAGCTGGTCGCGAACGGGCACTCGTGGCCGCTCGCCTTGAGCTTGGCAGCCGTGAGGACCACCTCCGGCCAGGTCTTGGGCGGCGCCTCGGGGTCGAGTCCGGCGGCTTTGAACGCGTCCTTGTTGTAGTGCAGCACCGGCGTCGAGCTGTTGAACGGAAAGCTCAGCATCTGCCCGTTCGGCGCGGTGTAGTAGCCGGCCACCGCCGGCACGTAGGCGCTCGGATCGAACGACACGCCCGCCGTCTTCATCACCTCGGCCACCGGGATGATCGCGCCCTTGCTCGCCATCATCGTGGCGGTGCCGACTTCGAAGACCTGCAGGATGTGCGGTGCGTTGCCGGCGCGAAACGCCGCGATCGCCGCTGTCATCGAGACGTCGTAGCCCCCCTTGAACACCGGTACGACCTTGTACGCTGTCTGCTTCTTGTTGAAGTCGGCGGCCAGGTCGTTGACCCATTCTCCAAGGGCGCCGCCCATCGAGTGCCACCACTGGATTTCCATCTGCGCTTGCGCCGGGGCCGTCAGGGCGCAGGCGATCGCGGCTGCGATCGCGACTCTGGTCATCTTGAGCATCACGTCTCCTCGTGGGAATTCTGGTTTCGAAACCTGCGGGAATGTTACCGTAGGTCGCGCCCGTCGCGTAGCGTGTTTCGCCCGTCGCGTCGCGCGTTCGGGGGAAACCCTAGCCCCGGGCTGCCCGGGAGACTCCCCGGGGCGGCCCCTTCGTCGCTTGCTTGGGCTAAACTGCCGGGATGCCTTCGGCCCCATTTCCAGGGCGACCGGGAGCTTCTCCGGGCGCAGATTCTGTCACGGCCCGAGAGGGCCGCCGCCTGCCGCTTCCGTGCTCCACCTGCTGAACCTGCTCGCGGCGATCGCGCTGCTCGTCTGGGGCACGCACAACGTTCGCACCGGCGTGCTGCGCGCGTTCGGCGAGAACCTGCGCGGCGTGCTCTCGCGCAGCGTGAGCAACCGTGTCGCCGCGTTCGCCGCGGGGCTTGGCGTGACCGGGATGGTCCAATCGAGCACCGCCACCTGCCTGATCACCTCGTCGTTCGTCGGGCAGCGGCTGATCGCCACCTCCGCCGCGCTCGCGATCATGCTCGGTGCCGACGTCGGCACCAGCCTGATCACCGTGGTGTTCTCGTTCGACCTGTCGTGGCTGTCGCCGCTGCTGATCTTCGTGGGCGTCGTGCTGTTCGTTTCCCGGCAGAACACCACCGCCGGGCGAATCGGCCGGATCTCGATCGGCCTGGGCCTGATCATCCTCGCGCTGCAGCTGATCTTCGCCGCGACCCGGCCGATGACCGAATCGCCCGCGGTCCAGGCACTGCTCGCCGCGCTACCGAATGAAGTCGTGCTGGACCTGCTCGTTGGCGCGCTGCTCGCGGTGCTGTCGTACTCCAGCCTCGCGATCGTGCTCCTTACCGCGACGCTGGCCGACTCCGGCCTGGTGCCGTTGCAGGCAGCGCTCGGGATCGTGCTCGGAGCAAACCTCGGCAGCGGTTTGCTCGCGATCCTCTCGACGATGAAATCCTCGCCGCTGGCGCGTCGCGTGCCGCTCGGCAACTTCCTCTTCAAGCTGATCGGCGTGGCGCTCGCCGCGCCGCTGATTCCAGCCGCGCTGCCGTGGATCTCCTCGTTCGAGCAGGCCAACGTGCACGCAGTCGTCGCCTGGCACCTGGTGTTCAACGCGGGCATCGCGGTGCTGTTCATCTCCTTCACCGGCCCGATGGCGAAACTCGCCGAGCAGCTCCTTCCCTCGCCCGCGGAGGAGTCGCGCAACGGCCGCCCGCGCCACCTCGATCCGATCGCGCTCGCCACTCCGTCGCTCGCGATCACCTGCGCCGCGCGCGAGGCGCTGCACCAGGCCGACGTGGTCGAGACGATGCTGCGCGGAATCCTCCCGGTCATCCGCAACGACGACCTTCGTCTCGCGGCCGAGCTGCGCCGCATGGACGACACGGTCGACGATCTGTACTCGCAGATCAAGTACTACCTGACCAAGATCTCGCGCGAGTCGCTCTCCGAGCACGAGGGACGGCGCTGGACCGACATCATCTCGTTCACGATCAACATGGAGCAGATCGGCGACATCATCGAGCGCGTGCTCCAGGACGTCGAGGACAAGAAGATCAATCGCGGGCGCAGCTTC
>JAHDXY010000366.1 GCA_023384005.1 Burkholderiaceae bacterium
TGGTGACACGCGGCTTTCGCGACGCCCTCCGGATCGGGTACCAGAACCGGCCGAAGCTGTTCGATCGCCAGATCGTGCTTCCCGAGCTGCTCTATCGCGAAGTGATCGAGGTCGACGAGCGAATCGCGGCCGATGGCACGATCGTCGTGGCGCTCGACGCGCGCGAGTCGCGCGCCGCGATGCGCGCTGCTTTCGATCGTGGAGTGCGCGCGATCGCGATCGTCCTGATGCACGGCTACCGCTACCCCGAACACGAGCGCACCGTGGCCGCACTCGCGCGCGAGATCGGGTTCGAGCAGGTTTCGGTCTCGCACGAGGTGTCGCCGCTGATCCGCTTCGTCGCGCGCGGCGACACGACGGTGGTCGACGCGTACCTGTCGCCGGTCCTGCGCAGGTACGTCGAGCGCGTGGCACGGGCGATGCCGGGCGTGCGGCTGAAGTTCATGCAGTCCAACGGGGGCCTCACCGACGCCCGCGCCTTTCAGGGAAAGGACTCGATCCTCTCGGGCCCGGCGGGCGGAATCGTCGGGATGGCGCGGGTGAGCAAGGCGGCGGGCTTCGATCGCGTGATCGGATTCGACATGGGCGGGACGTCGACCGACGTCTCGCACTACGCCGGCGAGTTCGAGCGCGCCTTCGACACGCTGGTCGCCGGCGTGCGCCTGCGCGCGCCGATGATGAGCATCCACACGGTTGCCGCCGGCGGCGGTTCGATCCTGCACTTCGACGGCGCCCGTCTTCGCGTCGGCCCCGACTCGGCCGGCGCGAACCCGGGGCCCGCCTGCTACCGGCGCGGCGGCCCGCTCACGGTAACCGACGCGAACGTCCTTCTCGGGCGGATCCAGCCCGACTGGTTTCCCCGGGTGTTCGGTCCGGACGCGAACGAGGGGCTCGACGCCGGCATCGTTCGCGAGCGATTCGCCGCGCTCGCAGACGAGGTCTCGCGGGCGACGGGGCGCGCGATGCGGGTCGAGGAACTGGCGCAGGGTTTTCTCGATATCGCGGTGGCCAACATGTCCAACGCGATCAAGAAGATCTCGGTACAGCGGGGGTACGACGTCACCGAATACACGCTGACGACCTTCGGCGGGGCCGGCGGACAGCACGCGTGCATGGTGGCAGACGCGCTCGCGATGCCGCGCGTGCTCGCGCACCCGCTGGCCGGGGTGCTGTCTGCCTACGGGATGGGGCTCGCCCGCCAGGCGGCGATGCGCGAGCACTCGATCGAACTGGCGCTCGACGCCGCCGGGCTCGACGCGGCCCACGCCCGGTTGCGCGCCCTCGTCGGGCAAGCGGTCGACGACCTGCGACAACAGGGGGAGCCACGCGAGGGCATCGAGGTCCGGCGACACGCGATCCTGCGATACCAGGGAACCGACACCGGCCTGCAGGTGAACTGGGACGATCGCGGCGAGAGCGCCGGCGAAGGCACTGCTGGGCTGCTGGCGCAGCCGCGGCAACGGGTCGCGCGCCTTCGGGCCGCTTTCGAGCAAGGCTACCGACAGCGCTTCTCGTTCCTGCTCGAGGGGCGCGAACTGGTGATCGAGTCGGTCGTCGTCGAGGCGCTCGGACCGCTCGACGCCCACGCGCTGGCCGATGCGCTGGTCGCGGCCCCGGACGACCCCGCGAACGCCGGTCGTTCACCGGTGATGGTGTCGATGTGGAGCGCCGGATCCTGGCAGGAGACTCCTCTTTACCGGCGAGACACCCTGCGCGCGGGCGAGCGAATCGCCGGCCCGGCGATCGTGGTCGAAGCCAACGCCACCAGCGTGATCGAGCCGGGGTGGTGCGCGGGGATGAGCGCTCGCGGCGATCTGGTGTTCGAGCGCGCGGTTGCGCGCCCGCGCCGCGTGGCGGTCGGGACGCAGGCCGATCCGGTCATGCTCGAGATCTTCAACAACCTGTTCATGTCGATCGCCGAGCAGATGGGCTACCGGCTGCAGAACACCGCGCATTCGGTCAACATCAAGGAGCGGCTCGATTTCTCGTGCGCCGTGTTCGACGGCGAGGGCAATCTGGTGGCCAACGCGCCGCACATGCCGGTGCACCTCGGGTCGATGGGCGCCAGCGTGCAGGCGGTGATGCGCGACAACGCGGGGCGCCTCGCCGCGGGCGACGTGTACGTGCTCAACGACCCCTATGCCGGTGGCACGCACCTTCCCGACATCACCGTGATCACACCGGTGTTCTCCGAGGCGGGCAACGATATCCTGTTCTACGTCGGGTCGCGCGGGCACCACGCGGACGTGGGCGGGACGACTCCCGGATCGATGCCTGCCGACAGCACGGTGATCGACGACGAAGGGGTGCTGATCACCAACTTCCGGCTGGTCGAACGCGGGCGTATTCGAGAGCACGAGTTGCGCGAACTGCTCGCCGGCGCGCGCCACCCCGCGCGCAACGTCGAGCAAAACGTCGCCGACCTTCGTGCGCAGATCGCCGCCAACGAGAAGGGGCGCGAGGAGTTGCTGCGGATGGTGCGGCACTTCGGTCTGGACACCGTGCGTGCCTACATGGGGCACGTGCAGGACAACGCGGAGGAATCGGTGCGCCGCGTGATCGCGGCCCTGTCCGACGGCTCGTTCGAGCTGCGACTGGACAACGAGGCGGTGATCCGGGTCGCGATCGCGGTCGATCGCGAGCGCCGCGAGGCGCGGATCGATTTCAGCGGCACCAGCGAGCAGCAGCCGAACAACTTCAACGCGCCGCTCGCGGTCACGACCGCGGCGGTGCTCTACGTGTTCCGTACGCTGGTCGACGACGAAATCCCGATGAACGCCGGCTGCATGAAGCCGCTCGAAGTGATCGTCCCGCCCGGGTCGATGCTCAACCCCGCGAATCCGGCGGCAGTCGTCGCGGGCAACGTCGAGACCTCGCAGTGCATCACCAACTGCCTCTACGGGGCATTGGGCGTGATGGCGTCGGGGCCGCCGACGATGAGCAACTTCACTTTCGGCAACGATCGCTACCAGTACTACGAAACGATTTCGGGCGGTTCCGGCGCGGGCGGGTTGTTCGACTCCGGCGGAGAACTGGTCGGTGGTTTCGACGGCACGGCGGTCGTCCAGACGCACATGACGAACTCGCGGCTCACCGACCCGGAAGTGCTCGAGTTGCGCTTTCCGGTGCGCCTCGAGTCATACGCGATTCGCGAAGGCTCGGGTGGCGCGGGGCGCTGGCGCGGCGGCGACGGCGGCGTGCGGCGCGTGCGCTTTCTCGAGCCGATGACCGCGACGATCCTGTCGAACGCGCGCGTCTACCCCGCGTTCGGTGCGGCTGGCGGAGCGCCCGGCGCGCCGGGGGTGAACAGCGTGTTGCGGGCCGACGGCAGCATCGAGATCCTCGGGCACGCCGACAGTACGCTACTCGCGCCAGGCGAGCAGTTCGTGGTCGAAACGCCAGGGGGCGGAGGTTTCGGGGCGCCGCAGGTAGGATAGGAACAACGACGAACGAGCAGGAACGAGCAGGAGACAGCCATGTCGGAAGAACTCACTCAGGCGGAGCGCGCGCTGCGCGACGCCGCCCTCGAGTACCACCGTTCGCCCACGCGCGGGAAGATCTCGGTCACACCGACCAAGCCGCTGGGCAACCAGCGCGACCTCTCGCTCGCGTACTCGCCCGGCGTCGCCTACGCCTGCATGGCGATTCACGAGGATGCTTCGCTCGCGGCAGAGTTCACCGCGCGCGGCAACCTGGTCGCGGTCGTGACCAACGGAACGGCAGTGCTGGGTCTGGGCGACATCGGTCCGCTCGCTGGCAAGCCGGTGATGGAAGGCAAGGGCTGCCTGTTCAAGAAGTTCGCCGGCATCGACGTGT
>JAHDXY010000367.1 GCA_023384005.1 Burkholderiaceae bacterium
CGACCGCCGACCTGGGCGTCACCGCCTCCGGTGCCGCGACGCCCGCGGCCGGGAACGCCCAACACCGGTCTTTCGCCCCGGTCGTCAGCAACCGCGACGCATTCGGCACGAGGCTCTCGGCCTTCGCGGCGAAACTGCTCGACGCAGTGATCGAGAGCCGCAAGGAGCAGGCGATGGCCGCGATCGAGCGCCACGACTGGCGCCTTGCCGCCCAGCTGCGCGCAGAACAGCAGGCCGGAACGCCGCTGAACTGACCCGAACAACCGACCCGAACCGGCGCAGCGGCTCGCCAGAAGCCGCCGCCAGCCAGTGTCTCCTCCTCCACCGTCAAGGTGGATTCAGCCCGCGATTCGTCGCGGGCTTTTTTTTTCACCGATCCCGCCGTCGTCGCCGGACGCGGGCCCCAGCCTCCCCGTGGAGGCCGCCCGCTGCGCGCCCGATAGCGCCGAGACAATCGGACGCGAGCGGTCGATACCGGATATCAAGTTGACGCGCGTCGCGACGCGGGACTAAGGTGGGGCCAATGCCCTCGCGGCCACTGCAGACGGGCGAGGGCTCCCGGATCCGGGGGCGCGCGTCAGGGCGCGGCACGTGAAGCTCACCGAAGCGGTCAGCCCGTGCCCGCCACGCTCGAACCCGGTCTAGCGGCCGCCACTCGCGGCCCGGGGGGCGCGGTTCTTTCCCGCGCCCCTTTTTCTTTTCCGTGCCAGGAATCGTCCCGGCTCGGCTATGATCGCGCCCCATGTCCGCCGAGACGCTCCTTCACGCTGCCCAGACGCTGTCGCGACGAGTCGCCCCGATGCGTTTCGCCGAGCCGGTCGCGCACGTGTACAACCCGCTCGAGTACGCGTGGGCGGCGCACGAGGCGTTCCTGCGCCGCTTCGGGGGCGGACGCAAGAAGGTGCTGATGCTGGGGATGAACCCCGGCCCCTTCGGGATGATGCAGACCGGCGTTCCGTTCGGGGAGGTCGCCGCCGTTCGCGAGTGGATGGGAATCGACGCGCCGATCGGGCGCCCGGCGATCGAACACCCGAAGCGCCCGATCGACGGATTCGCCTGCACCCGCTCCGAGGTGAGCGGCCGGCGCCTCTGGGGCTGGGCCGCGGCCCGTTTCGGATCGGCCGATGCGTTCTTCGCGCAGTGCATCGTGCTCAACTATTGCCCGCTGGTGTTCCTGGAGGCGAGCGGGCGCAATCGCACGCCCGAGCAGTTGCCCGGCGGCGAGACCGAAGCGCTGTACCAGGCCTGCGACGGGCAATTGCGCAGCGCGATCGAGACGACCAGGCCGCAGTGGGTGATCGGCATCGGCGCGTTCGCGGCGAAGCGCCTGCGGCGCGTTCTTGGCGACGCAGCAGTGCCGCGGATCGCGCAGATCCTGCATCCCAGCCCGGCCTCGCCGGCGGCGAATCGCGGCTGGAGCGAGGCGGTCGACCGTACGCTCGACGAACTCGGCGTGTTCGCGTCGCGCGGCGCCTGAGCCGCCACCGCCGCACCCGCAGCGACCGGGCCCTCCGCCTCCCCGCCCGAACCACTGCGCAGGCATCGCACCATGCCCCTGTTCGCCGCGACGATCGCGCTCTCCGCCTTCCTGCTGTTTCTCGTGCAGCCGGTGATCGCCAAGCAGATCCTGCCGTGGTTCGGGGGCTCGGCCGCGGTGTGGACGACGGGCCTGGTCTTCTTCCAGGTGGCGCTGCTCGCCGGCTACGCCTATTCGGACCTGGTCGTGCGCAAGCTCGCGCCCCTGCGACAGGCGCAGCTGCACGGCGCGCTGGTGCTCGCGAGCCTCGCGTTCCTGCCGATCACGCCCTCGGCGACGCTCAAGCCGGAGAATGCCGACAACCCGATCGGACGCATCCTGCTGCTGCTCGCCGCGACCATCGGCCTGCCGTACCTGATCCTCTCGACCACCGGCCCGCTGGTGCAGGCCTGGTTCGCGCGCAGCTACCCCGGCGGGCAGGTCTACCGCCTCTACGCGCTGTCGAACGTCGCCTCGATGCTCGCGCTGCTCGCCTACCCGCCGGTGATCGAGCCGCTCGCGACGAGCAGGGCGCAGTCGCTCGGATGGAGTGCCGGCTATGCGCTGTTCGCGGCGCTCGCGATCGCCGCGGCATGGCGCGCGGCGCGCGGCGCGCGGCGATCCGAGTCGCAGTCCGTGTCGCAGTCCGTGTCGCGGTCCGTGTCGCGGTCCGTGTCGCGGTCCGTGTCGCAGTCCGTGTCGCAGTCCGTGTCGCAGTCCGTGTCGCAGTCCGTGTCGGAGAACGCGTCGGAGAATGCGTCGGAGAACCCGTCGCGAGAGCGGGGCCGCGGCCTGCCACGGCCAGCCCCGGCGCTCGCCCCCGGGCCGCGCGTGCAGGCCCTGTGGCTGCTGCTCTCGGCGCTCGGTTCGGTGCTGCTGCTCTCGGTCACCACGCACGTCACGCAGAACGTCGCCTCGATCCCGTTTCTCTGGGTCCTGCCGCTCGCGATCTACCTGGTCAGCTTCATCCTCTGTTTCGACGGCACCGGCTGGTACCGCCGCG
Organism: Burkholderiaceae bacterium; assembly: GCA_023384005.1. Taxonomy (GTDB): domain Bacteria; phylum Pseudomonadota; class Gammaproteobacteria; order Burkholderiales; family Burkholderiaceae_E; genus Quisquiliibacterium. The sequence goes on from JAHDXY010000367.1 coordinate 2,520, forward strand.
GCTGGTACGGCGCGCTGGGCTGCGTGATGGTCGTGCTGATGCTCGGGGGCCTGCACTGGCGCGTCGACTGGAATGCGATGGCGATCGAGCCGGGGCTGATGCCGATCGACGAAGCCTTGCCGCTTTACGCGTTCGGGCTGTTCGTGCTGTGCATGTTCTGCCACGGCGAGCTGGTCGCGCGCAAGCCGGCGCCGCCGTTCCTGACGCGCTTTTACCTGATGATCTCGCTCGGCGGGGCTCTTGGGGGCGTCGCGGTGGGGATCGTCGCACCCCTCGCCTTCGACTGGTACTGGGAACTGCCGCTCGCGCTGGCCGTGCTCGCCGCGGTGCTGCTGTTCCTGACCGAGGGCCGCGTGCAGTGGGTCGCCACCGCCGCGCTCACGTTGACGATCCTGGGCTTGTGGCTGTACCAGGGCGCAATCCGCCACGAGACGGTCGAGCGCTCGCGCAACTTCTACGGCTCGCTGCGGGTGAAGTCCACCGCCGCCGACGATGCGCCCGATGCGCGCTGGAGGCTGTTGCACGGCGTGATCACCCACGGCGAGCAGTACCGCGCGGAGAAGTTGTCGAAGCTGCCCACCACCTACTACGGTCACGCGTCGGGGGTGGCCCGCACGATCGCCGCGCAACGCGCGCTCGCGCCGCTCGAGGCGCGGCGCGTCGGGCTGATCGGGCTGGGTGTGGGAACGCTCGCGAGCTACGCACGCGAAGGCGACACCTATCGCGTCTACGAACTGGACCCGGCGGTGCTCGAGCTCGCGCAGCGGCGCTTCACCTTCCTCGCCGACAGCCGTGCGAAGGTGCAGATCGCGCTGGGCGACGCGCGGCTAGTGCTCGAGCGCGAGCCGCCGCAGCGGTTCGACCTGCTCGCGGTCGACGCGTTCTCCAGCGATGCGATCCCGGTGCACCTGATCACGCGCGAGGCGATCCGCGCCTATCGCAGACACGTCCGCGACGACGGCGTGGTCGCGTTTCACATCAGCAATCGCTACCTCGACCTGAGCACCGTGGTGCTCAGGCTGGCCGAGGAGATCGGCTGGAGCGCGCTTCGGGTGGTGGACGAGCCAGAGAAGGGCAGCCCGCTGTACCGCTCCGACTGGATCATGATCAGCGCGAACAAGGCGCTGCTCGACGCCATCGCGCAGCAGGGAGCGATCACGCCGATCGTCGCCGACCCCACGCTCGGGATCTGGAGCGACGATTTCAACAACCTGTTCCGGATCCTCAAGTAGCGGCGAAGCGGATCACGCCGGCGGCGCCGGCGGCGCGTGT
>JAHDXY010000015.1 GCA_023384005.1 Burkholderiaceae bacterium
TTCATTCACGAAGACGCGTTGCAGCACGCGCAATGTGAACTGCGCGGCGCCTGCGTCGACGGCACTTTACTGGGCCGCGATCCTGCACAATCGATGATGGCGCGCCGATCAGTTCGCCGCTATCTACCTGAGCCGATCCCGCACGGACTCCTCGACCAACTGCTTGCCGCCGCCGTCAGTGCCCCCTCGGCACACAACCGTCAGCCGTGGCGCTTCGCCGTCATGAGGCCGGGCCGCACTACAACCGCGCTGGCGCGCAGCATGGGGGAACGTCTGCGGCGCGACCGGCACCACGATGGCGATACCGAAGCCGACATCGAGGCCGATGTGGAGCGTTCCTACGCGCGCATCACAGGCGCGGCCGCAGTAATCATGGTGTGCCTGAGTATGCAAGACATGGACGTTTATCCCGATCCGGTTCGCAGGCGTAACGAGCACCTGATGGCAGTGCAAAGCACTGCGATGGCGGGACAGAATTTGCTGCTGGCCGCGCAGGCTGCGGGCTTAGGGGCATGCTGGCTTTGCGCGCCGATGTTCTGCCCTGACACGATACGCGAAGTGCTTGGCTTGCCCGCGCATTGGGAGCCGCAGGGAATGGTGACGTTGGGGTACCCGGCAAATGCGGGCAAGCTGTTTGTCCGCAGACCGCTATCGGAAGTCACGCTGCAACTGGACGACTCCGCCTGACGAAGGCTGAACCTGAACACAGCAGTTGGCGGCACCTCCTACGCTCCGGAGACGCTTGCGGGTCGCGGGTTTTCACCCGATAGCGGGGTCACCCGGTGGGTGAGTTGAGATCGCGCCGGAATAGGGCGCAATTGAAGTCATTCGCGCGGCTGAGGTTGGTCGCCGGTCAAGTATACTTCCCGTCCTACAGAGAAGATCCGGAACGAAGCGAACCGCGTGTGCACGATCAGCGCCCTCTCCAAGCTCGAACTTCTCGCAGTTCCCCGATTTCCGGTGGTCAAGGCCGGCGATGATCTGGCCATTCTGCTTGCCGACGCTCTGGTCGGAGCTGGGCTTGCGCTACGCGATGGCGATATTGTCGTGTTCGCTCAGAAGGTTGTTTCCAAGGCTGAAGGACGCTACGTCGATCTGCGGCAGGTGGTTCCCTCGTTACGGGCTCAATCGCTGGCACGTGATGTTGCAAAGGATCCGCGCCTGGTCGAAATCATCTTGTCGGAGTCGCGACGCGTTGTGCGGCAACGCGAGAATGTATTGATCGTCGAGCATCGGTTGGGGATGGTCATGGCCAATGCGGGAGTCGACCAGTCGAATGTTGCCAATCCTGACACAGCCGAACTCGCGCTTCTGTTACCCAAAGATCCGGACGCCAGTGCGCGACGTTTGCGTTTCGCTTTGATCCAGCGCTACAACTGCTCGCTGGCGGTAATTGTCAATGACAGTTTCGGCCGGCCCTGGCGTCGAGGGACGGTGGGTGTAGCTATCGGTTGTGCAGGACTCGTCGCGCTATCGGACCTACGTGGACGCGCCGACATGTTCGGCCGCCCTTTACGGGTTACCGAAGTCGGGCTGGCTGATGAAGTGGCTGCAGCGGCATCGTTGCTCATGGGGCAAGCCGACGAAGCGCGGCCGGTCGTCATCGTTCGCGGTCTCGAAGTAGCTGGAGAGGGAACGGCCGCTGCCACGCTCATCCGTTCGCCGGACGAGGATCTATTCAGGTGAAGGGGCAGGTGCTCGCGCTGTCCGGGGGCGTCGGCGGCGCCAAGCTGGTGTTGGGTCTCGCGCGCATCCTCGATGCGGACGATCTTGTCGTTATCGCCAACACCGGCGACGATTTCCGTCACCTTGGTTTTGATATTTCTCCGGACGTCGACACGCTCCTGTATACGCTCGCCGGCCTCGCCGATCCGCTACAGGGGTGGGGGCGACACGATGAAACATGGAATTTCATGGCGGCTCTCGAGCGTCTCGGGGGCGAAACATGGTTTCGCCTGGGTGACGCAGATCTGGCCATGCACGTGGAGCGCACACGGCGTATTGCGGCGGGTGAAACTCTGACCGCAATCACAGATGACTTGCGCCAACGATTGGGCGTCACCGCGCGCATCGCCCCAATGACCGACGACATGGTGCGTACACAGATCGTCACGGACGCCGGTCGTCTGGATTTCCAGACGTACTTCGTCCGCCGGCACTGTAAACCGGTTGCGTCTTGCCTGCAGTACCTGGGCGCCGAGTCGGCTACGCCCTCTCCGGTTCTTCTGGACGCTCTGAGCGATGCGCATCTGCGGGCCGTCGTGATCTGCCCTTCCAATCCGTATCTAAGCATCGAGCCAATACTGGCCATGCCGGCCGTTCGCAAGGCGCTGGCACTGTGCTCGGCCCCGGTGATAGCCGTCTCGCCCATTATTGGCAACCAGGCGGTGAAGGGCCCAACAGCCAAGTTGATGAAGGAACTAGGGCAGGAAGTAAGCAGCGCCACAATTGCCCGGCACTATAGGGGCTTGATCGACGCGCTGGTGGTCGATGTTCAGGATGCGCAGATGGCGGCACCCGCGGACATCGAATTGGTCGTTGAACCGACGCTAATGCTGACCCTGGAAGATCGGGAGCGACTCGCGCGTGCCGTCCTCGTAGCGGCGGACCGGATGAGCGCGACGCCAAAGCGAGCATCGGTTCGATGAGTGCGCTCCTGCAGCTTGCGCATGCCGCCGGATTAGCGCCGATGGCGCTGTCGTTACCTCAAATGGCACTCGAAGACACCGACTCAACAGGTCCTTACTATTGGTGACGCTCTGCATGGCTTGGCCGAACCGCGCCGAATCGATCGGAAACAGCCCGCCGCAAGAACAGGAAGTGGAGAATCCTCGTCAACGCGGGCATCGGCCATGCACGCCGGCTCACAGCGATCCATCATCGGAGTGGTCGGGGTGCCTCAACTCGTCATGTCTGCAGGGCGAACATCGGCAACGAAGCTCCCTCCCCGCTCCGCTTGAAAACCACCCTCACCCGTTGCCCGATGCGTATTGCATCGAAATCGCAATCAACAATATTGGTGAAGATGGATACTCGTTCGTCCAGGGTCACATACGCGATGCAGTAAGGCGGCACGGCACGCCGCAACACGCTGAACGAGTAAATCGAACCCGTTCCCTTCGCCTCGCGCCACTCCGTCCGATCCGAGAAGCAGAAGGGGCACAAGGAGCGAGGAAAGTGATGATACTGCCCGCATGCGCTGCAATGCTTGATCAGCAGTCGGCCTTCTGCGGCACCGTCGAAAAACGGCTTCGCCTCCGGGTTCAGAATGGGCGGCGGAATGCTTCGCTCGATCATGTACGCTCCAGGATGAGTGTCGCGGCTGCGTGACGATGTCCGAGCCAGCCGCCCAGGCCCTGCGCCAGCGCGACGCGGCAGTTCTTGACCTGCACGGCCGGATGCGCTTCGCCGCGCAATTGGCGCACTGCCTCGATCACCTTCGTCATACCCCCGCGGTCCGGATGGTTGTTGCAGAGTCCGCCGCCGTCGGTGTTGAATGGCAGCCTTCCGACGCCTGAGATGAGAGTTCCATCCGCTACGAATTTACCGCCCTCACCTTTGCGACAGAAGCCCAAGTCCTCAAGCTGTATGAGTACCGCGATTGTGAAGCTGTCGTACACCGAAACGTAGTCGATGTCAGCGGGCTTCACACCCGCTTCCGCAAACGCGACCGACCCGGACTCCACTGCAGCCGAGGATGTGATATCGAGCTTTCCGCCGCATTGCCCCTTGATCGCTTCACCAGCTCCCAGCACCGTGATCACAGGTCGTTTGAGAGTCCTCGCGATCTCAGGGCGGGCCACGATCAATGCGCCGCCGCCGTCGGAGATCACGCAGCAATCAAGCATGTGCAATGGATCGGCAATGATCGGTGAGTTGAGCACATCCTGCACCGTTACCACCTTGCCCAGCAGTGCGTTCGGATTATGCTGCGCATGTTGCGAGGCAGCGACCTTGATCCAGGCAAGTTGCTCGCTCGTGGTGCCGAATTCGTACATATGACGCATGGCAACCAGCGCGTAACTTCCGATCGCGGGTCCTGGCGGAGCATGGCCATATGATCCCTCGAAGGGTGTCTCGGCCATGTTTTCGATCCAGCTGCGTGCGTCGAGGCGCGGCCTCGCGCCGAGCGTGATGAGCGCCACGTTGCATTTGCCCGCAGCGATCGCTTGTGCGGCGTGCGATACATGTGCGATGTACGAGCAACCGCCGATGTCGGTCGCGTCAACGTGTCGCACGGAAAGGCCGAGATAATCAACGAGCGACAGAGCTTCGATTCCGGGGGCGTCGTGGGAGAAGAAGTAGCCGTCGATGTCTTTGCGCGCAAGACCCGCGTCGTCAAGCGCTCCTTTCGCAACTTCGGCGTGGATCTGCGCTGCTGATTTCCCTGGCGCCTTGCGCAGCGGGTGCTCAAAGGCGCCAACGATACAAGCCTTAGCTTTGATGCTCATGGGACGGGTATCCTATCGTTGCGTGCCGCACTGGGCGAATTTCTCGATTGCACCGCGCAGTTCCGGGTGCGCTGCAACATGACTGGGCACACGTTCCCGGAGGCTGCGCATGCACGGCAACGCCGCTACGCGCCACACCTCGGCCGAGCTACATCCGTCAGTACGACAAGCAGCCCAAACCCGTGAAGTGGAAGTGCTTCGATACATCGCGTCGAATTACTCCCGGTTCAATCGTTGCAGCCCACTAGTGGTCTCCCTTCGCAAGCGAGCAAGCGGCGTATTGACGGCCTGAGACAACTTCCGTGCATTGAGTGAAGCCTCGCGACGCCTCGGGTCCACCTTCCTGTATGTCGTGGTGCGCTGCACCGGAATACGACCGGCATCTCGAATCCAGCGCTCCAGCGCTTCAGGCGGAGCTTCCTCCCCGTGTACCCCCCCGGCAGCGCGAGAGATCGACTCATTCATCAGGGTTCCGCCGACGTCGTTCACGCCTGCATTCATACATGCAAGAACGCCGTCGCGTCCGAGTTTCGGCCACGACGCCTGGATGTTTGTGATCAATGGATGCAGTACGAGGCGCGCCACTGAATGCATTAGAAGCACCTCGCGAAAAGTCGGGCCTGGCCGCGACAGACCCTTACGATACAACGGCGCCTCGCGGGCCACGAACGGCAACGGGACGAACTCCGTGATGCCTCCAGTTCGCTGCTGCAGAGCGCGCAGCGCCAGCAGGTGCCGTGCCCAATGCACGGGCCGCTCGACATGTCCAAACATAATGGTGGAGGTGCTCTTGAGCCCGATACGGTGTGCCGTTTCGATTACGTTGAGCCATTCTGCCGTCGAGAGCTTGCCGGGGCATAGCAGCGCTCGGATTTCATCATCCAGTATTTCGGCCGCCGTACCTGGCAGCGTGCCCAGGCCACAATCCTTGAGCATTTGAAGGTACGCGTCCACCGGCATCCCAAGTGTGGCGGCGCCCATGGAGATCTCCAGAGGCGAGAACGCGTGGATGTGCATCTCGGGCGCGACAGCCTTCACAGCGCGGCAAATCTCCGCGTAAGTGTGCCCGGAGTATGCGGGGTGAATCCCGCCCTGTATGCAGACCTCACTCGCACCACGCTCCCACGCCTCAAGTGTTCGGCGCCGGATCTCGTCGAGGCTGAGGTCATACGGCTTGCCACGCAGGTCGTCATGTGTCTTGCCTTTCGAGAACGCGCAGAAGCGACAGCTGTAGCTGCACACGTTCGTGTAATTGATGTTGCGGGTGACCACATACGAAACCTCGTCACCCACGACCGTCCGGCGCAGTTCGTCCGCCGCGCGACAGATGTACGCTACTTCCTCGCCGCGCGCCTCAAAGAGGCGCGTCACGCCACCAACTGCGATACTCGCGCCGCGAGTCGCGGCGGCGACGAGGCCTCGCAATTCGGCCGAAATGCGCGACGACGCAGTGAAATTCGTCGCTGGACGTGCGATCTCGTGCCTAGGCACCGGCATGCCTGCTCCAGCCTGCCAGCTATGCTCTCTCGCCATGCCGTCGGCATCGCTCGCACGGCGCGCAGCGGGAAACACCCTCGGGTCAAGCCAGGTCGCACCGTCGCGCAAGTACGGCGGATATACCGGCAGTCGCTGAACGAGCTGGCGGCCCGCTGCCGCGGTCTGATGCGCCAAGGTTGCGAGATGCGGCCACGGTGCTTCGGGGTTCACATGGTCCGGCGTCACGGGCGACACGCCACCCCAGTCGTTGATGCCCGCATCGACAAGTGCCCCCAGCATCGTCGGCGTGAGGTTCGGGGGCGTCTGAATGCTCATCGCGGCGCCGAGCGCCAGGCGGGCGAGCGCCACGGTGCGCACCACGTCGTCAACCGATGGTTCGGGCCAGTTGGCCATCCGCGTGCCCGCCTTGGCGCGGAAGGGCTGGACGATCACCTCTTGCAGCTGACCATACTCGTGGTGCAAATCGCGCAGCGCCAGGAGTGCCTGAATGCGTTCGCCCACGGTTTCCCCGATACCGACCAGGATACCGCTTGTCACCGGAAGACGACACTCTCCAGCCGCGCGCAGCGTACGCAGTCGTGCCGCCGGAAGCTTGTCCGGCGAGCCGTGGTGCGGCATGCCGACGCCACAGAGACGGTCGGAAGCGGACTCGAGCATGATCCCGATCGACGCGCACACCGGCCGCAGCAGCTGGATCTCATCTGCTGTCAGCGTCCCGCAATTCACATGCGGCAGAAGCCCCGTCTCCTTGAGGACGGCGCCGGCAAGGTGCGCTACGTAGTGGGTTGTCGTCGCGAAGCCGTGCGCGGCCAACCATTCAGCAGCCGCGGCGTAGCGGAGTTCGGGCTTCTCGCCGAGGGTCAGCAGCGCCTCATTGCAGCCCGCGGCCTCGCCCCGTCGCGCGACTGCCAGCACCTCTTGCTCGCTCATGTACGGCGCACGAAGGCTTCGCGGCGCCTTCGCGAACGTGCAGTAGTGGCAGACGTTTCGGCACAAGTGCGTCACCGGCAAAAAGACCTTGCGCGAATATGTGACGATTTCCGTCGAACCAGCATCGCGCACGCGCCCGGCGGCACGCGTCAGATCGGCCGTCGGACAGGCGGCCAAGGCTTCCAAGTCGGTCGCGGACAGCAACCGGCCAGCGAGAACTGCATCAGCCGCATTTTCAGCCGACAACACGCACCTGGAATCAGGCAGCAACATTTCAGAGTCTCCCGGTGGCACGGTTCAACACCCAAGACTGCGCAGCAAGCGCGATCGGGGACGCGCCTGCCCTGGCGGACAAGAAATCTGACACGTCGTCACGATGATCGAAGTCAAGGTCTAGCGCCAGCTACCCCGCTCGCTGCGCGCGTACCGCCGCTGCAGGCGCGCGCGCGCGTGGGACTTCCGGCAGAGCGTAGCCTCGGCGGTGATGCGGCTGATCCGCCAGTGCTGATCGGCAATGAACCCGCGAGCGAGACGCCGCTTGGCGAGCGCGTAGCACTTGATCGAGGCGACGACGTGCATGGCCGCCGTTCAGCATTCGGTTCCGGTGATCCGGATGCCGGCATGGCACTTGTGCTGCCGGTTGATCGTGATCAACACGGAGGTCATCGCCTCCGCCGCGATCGAGTTCGCGAGCGGCCCGCCCTCGAAAGCGCGCATCCCTGCTGCTTCGACGAGACGCAGGCCGCGCTCGCGGGCCTGCTTTTCGTTTCCGAACACCAGCACGTCGCAATCGAGCGACCCAAGGGATTGCAGGCTATCCGCGGCGACATTGTGGAACGCCGAGATCACCTGCGTTGCGTCGCCGAGCGCCAACTGTGCGGCCACCGCGGCGCTGCCGCATTCCGGCAACTGGACAGTGCCGACCTTCGGCGGCACCAGGGGTACGGTAGTGTCCACCACCAGCTTGCCGAGAACGTGTTCGCGCACCGTGCTGAGAACCGCCTGCTGCTGAGCAAACGGCACTGCCAGCACGACCACGCCGGCCTGCGCCGCAGCGTCTGGGTTCACGGCCGCGTCCACGCGCGGCTGCTGCCCGGTATGTTCGCGAATGCGGCGCACCACTGTTTCGCGCGCTTCCATCGCGCTTTCGAGCCGGCGGGAGCCGATGATTATGTCAAGGCCTGCATGCGCCCAGCGCAGAGCGAGCCCCAAGCCGAGCGCGCCAGTGCCGCCGATGATTGCGATACGCGTCATCATCTCTATACCGCCTGCGTCTCGGACCGCGCCAAACGGGTCCCTTCGAAGAACGCGGCGATACGACCCTTTGCGTTGGCGCTCAGCACAAGTCGCACGAACCCGCGCGTTTCCGCTGCAAAGGCGGCATCGACGTCCACTCTTGATGCAAGCCCGGCGACATCGATGATCTCCGCTACTGCGTCATTGGAGACGTCCGGTTCGAAGCCCGCAGGTAGACGGTGCGCCGCGTCCTCGCTGAACTGCGGCGCAGGCTCGGCGTCCCAAGGCTGCACAGGATGCGGATGCAAGGCGATCCACTCCTTGCTCTTCGCGAACAGCTCCCCCGCGTTGTCCGCGACATCATCGATCAAGCCTTCCTCTAGCGCCGTCTCGACATCCAGCCGCTGCCCCGAGAGCAGAAACGCGAGTGCTCGTCCGATTCCCAGCTTGCGCGTCAAACGCACGATGCCACCGGCCGCTGGAAGAATCCCGAATTGCACCTCGGGTAATGCGACGTGCGTCTTCGCACCGCGTAACGCGATACGGTGATGCGCAGCCAAGCACAACTCGTAGCCGCCACCGAGCGCCAGCCCGTTGATCGCCGCCACCACCGGAATGCCGAGTTTCTCCAGCCGCCGGAAGTAGCTCTTGAGTTCGTCGAAGTGCCGGTGCAAGGATTCCTCCCGACCCACTTCGGCGCGCAACATCATCGCCAGGTCGCCACCCGCGAAAAACGTCGGCTTCGCCGAAGCGAGTATCACCCCGCGCAACGCGCCCCTGCGGCGTTCGATATCCGCTAGCGCCTCACGCATCGCGATCATGAACGCCTCGTTCATGACGTTGACCTTCCCCGGCAGATCAAACGTGAGCGTGCCGATGCCGTCTCCATCGACTTCCAGTTGAGCCCCCGCCGTAGCGCCGCTTTCACGCATCGGTGCGTTTTCCGGAATTGGCGACGTCGCCGAGGATGTTGGCTCTTGCGCGATCCGTACTATCTGCCTTGACGTCGCGCACGAGCGCGGCGAGCGTCTTCCGCTCTTGCTCATCGCGAACCGAAATGGAGAACTCCGTGTTCGTCACGACATGGCCGAAGCGCTCGACCAGCTTCCTGCCAATCTTGTCATAGGTGCCGATCACGGCGAACTGATCAAGGATTTCGTCGGAGACCAGGCGCGGCAGGTCCTCCCACCGCTGCGCGCGGGACAGCAGCTTCGCCTCAGCGGCAAGGTCGTGCAGTCCCAGGTGCTCGAACGCCGCCGAATACGCGGGCGTCGAGGCGTAAAAGGCGATTCGGGCGCGGGCGTCGCGGATCTTCGGTTGCAGTTGCTCCTCGTCGGGCGCAGAGGCGACCAGCGGCTTCATGGACACGCTGAAGTTCTCCAGCGAGCGGCCGGAATTCTTCGCCCCCAGGCGCACTGCCGGCAACATCACCTGCTCGATATACGACGGTGTGCACACCGGGTGTGGCCGGATGCCATCGGCGACTTCACCGGCTACTTTACACATGACGGTGTTGACCGCCGCGAGGTGGATCGGGATCCACGGGTGCTCGATGGGGCCGGGGTTGAACAGGGGCACCATCAAGTTGATGTTGTAGTACTCGCCAGTGACGTTTAGCTGCGTGCCGTTCTGCCAGCAGTCCCACACCGCACGCACAGCTTTGACGTATTCGCGCATCCACGGACCGGCGGGGTGGGCCTGCATGCCGTAGCGTCGCTCGATGTGCGCCCGCACTTGCGGACCCAAGCCGAGGGTGAAGCGCCCCCTCGAAAGCCTCTGGATCGTCCATGCACTCAGCGCCATGCTGGTAGGGCTGCGCGGAAACGCTATCGCGACGGCGGTTCCGACGTTCAACGTGGTGGTCGCATGCGCTGCGAGCGCCATGATGACGAAGGGGTCGTCTTTGGTCTCCTCCGTCATCAGGCCGTCATAGCCCAGGGACTCGACCAAGCGCGCCTGGTCGGCGACCTTGCCAACGTCGAGCGGCTGGTCGGGAGCCCGCAGGCCCGGATCAACCTTGCCCAGCGGCAGCAGTGTTTCAATCTTCATTGATGTCTCCAGATACAAGATGGCCGTTGATCGATGATCGGCCGCGCGCGTCGCGCTGAACAGGACCAAATCTGACTGTAGAACTCACTGATTCGACTTCGGGAATCCAAACTCATCCCAGCGAGCCAGTACGCGCGCCTCGTCCAACGGATCAAGCCGCACGGTGGGCGGGAAGCGCTCGTCGTTCCACTCCTTTCGCCTCTCGAAGGTCCAGTTTCGAGTGGCGTCGATGAGTACACGGTTCCACTGCGCGCAGCCCAGTTGGTCCACATCCCGGTCGCGAAGCGGCGTGCTGGGGTCCAGTACCGAGCCGAAGATGCCAGGAAACACCGTGATGCCTCCTTCACCTGCGTTCACGCGAAAAGCCAGCGCCCAATCGATCTGTTCCCAACTCGTGGGGTCGATCTCCTCCTCGACGACGATGACGTTCTTGTACTTGTACTGCGAAGCGCTGTTGCCCCATAGCGCAGCGGCGATTTGCTTTGGCTGCCCTTGATAGGCCTTTCTGATCTGGACGACAATATTCACACCCACCGTAATCGGCGTGCAGACGACATCCACAATGCCGGGGATGCCTGCACCTTCGAGGATGTTCCAGGCGCTGGCGGAGCGCTGGATCGTCGCCATGAACCCGTTCTCGCTAGTCGAACCCGGCAGAGTCCCCTCAAGCGTGCCGCGGAAAATCGGGTTGTCGCGATGGGTAACGCAGGACACCTGAATGGCGGGCCGTAGAGCCGGAATGTCCGAAATATGGCCAGTCGCCTCGCCGAACGGGCCTTCCATCTCGAAGGTGGATGGGTCGGCGGAGATAAAACCCTCGATGACGATTTCGGGACTCGCTGGCACCTCCAGGTCCGAGGTTTCGCACTTGATCAGTTGCACCGGCTCGCCGCGGTAGGCTCCCATCACGTCGTATTCGCACATGCCCGGGGCAATCGGGCTGCCGGCGATAAAGTCCATCATCGGATCCCAGCCGATCACACAGGCAACGGGCATCGGCTGGCCCCGGTCGGCGTACTTCTGGAAATGGCGTCCCCAATGCTGGCCGCCCTTGACCAGAAGTACCGAGATGGATTTCTTGGTGCTAATCATTCCGCGATACACGCCCACGTTCATCACCCCGGTGTCGGGATCGCGCGTGACGATCGACGCAAAGGTATTGATGTACCGGCCGCCCTCGAGCGGATGCCAACGCGGCACCGGGAACTCGAACAGATCAATCTTCTCGCCCGTCACGATGTTCTGCTTCACCGGCCCGGTGTCGACTTGCACAGGCGGGATCGCCTTGCGATTCGTCTCCAGCACGTGGCGTACGAGATCCTTGTTGCTCGCGTTCTTCGGAAATCCAAGCACTTGACGCAATCGCGCTTCAGACGCGAGGATGCTCGTGACGAGGCGCATACAGCGTCCAGTTCGATAGCCTTTGATAGCCTCGAATAGCAGCGCGGGGCCTTTTTGCTCTAGCGCCTTCCGCGTGACGGCACCGAGTTCGCGGTCCCAATCCACTTCCGCGCTGATCCGGTGCAACTCACCAGCCTCTTCAAGGCGCTGGATCGTCTGACGCAAATCGAGGAAACCCGTCATTTCATTCTCCTTCAGAGACAAAGCACTGGCGCTCAGTGGCCGATCGGTACCAAACTATCGATGCAATGCGTGCAGGTCGCGACCAAGCGACACTCACCCACGCGGGAGCGTGCCGCTATCGCGCGCGACCGTGTTGCAGCATCGGCGGAACGAGGGAAACCACGCGAAGTACTCTTCACGCATCGCAGTTGCTCCGCACGGAGAGTGACTCGGCAACGCTTTCGCTCGGCAAGCTGCGAGCATCGAGCCGGTCGGCGTGGTTGTCGCCCAAGACTACCACAGCATGCGACGCAATTCCGAGGTGGGCAGCGCGCCGCGAGGCGATCAAATTCCGTGGTCAAGGCGCTATTCATCTCAGTGCGTTGCGGGCCTTTGCCTCGTCAACACCAACTACCGCGGGAATGTGACCGGTATGAGCAAGACGCCACGTGGATCGCAGCGGCAACGGCCACGGCTCCCGGGCCGACATCGGCCGGCTTGCTGCTCGGCGGGTTGGTGCGGGTGATCGCGAAGTTCCGCAAAGCGACACGATCGCGCTGACATAGCAAGACACCCGCACCCAGGTCTGCCCTGTCCCTGCCGCGGCCTGCGCTCAGCGCGCCACCAGGACAACGCGGCGGTTTTCCGCACGGCCGGAGTCGCTCGCATTGGTCGCCTGCGGTGCGAGTGGTCCGACACCGTGTCCTTCCATGCGGTCGCGACGGATGCCGTAGTTCGTCGCGAGTTCGTCGACGACGGCGCGGGCGCGATCGCCCGACAGCGTCTGGTTGTGCGAGAAGCTGCCCTTCATATCGGTGTGACCGACCACGTAGACCATCATCTCGGGGCGCGCTTTCAGAAGCTTTGCCACTTCCATCAGCGCTTGCTTCGACTGCGCTTGAAGCACTGCCTTGTCGGTATCGAAGTAGATGCCGTCGACGACAACGTAGCCCTTGTTGTCCAGCCCCTTGCCGAGCGCGGCCGCGTCGAGCTTCACCATGCCCGTATCCATGCCCTTCACTTCGACGACGTGCACGTCGGTGAAAGTCTGTCCCACGGCAATCGCGACATAGGCGGTGTGGCCGCCCTGGTCGAAGCGTGCGAGCAGGTATCGGCCCGCAAGGTTCGAGATCGCGTGAAGGCCCGAGTACTTCTGCAGCGTCGGGCCCGCATACGCCGCCGCGCACTCGCGTTTTTCCTGATCGCAGGTATAGAGGATCTTCGCGCCCGCAGCGCGAACGGCGTCCTCGTAGTTCCTGAACACCTCGAGAATGGAACGGTCCTTCGGCTTGGTATAGAACAGCTTCGTCACTTTGCCTTCGAGCGCGAGTCCGGTCGGCTCCTTGCCCTTTTCATCCATCCCCGTGAACGCGGAGTACTGATCGAACTCCTTGACGTCGCTGCGCCGCATCGTCGATCCCTCGTACGGCGACACGAGCGGGTGGTCGGTCTTGGCCGCGGGCGCGGCAATCGCGTTCGCGCAAACGACGGCAAGGAATATCGCCAGGAATGAAGCATTTCTCATCGAGCACCTCCCAATGGTTTGTTCGATCGCCGCGAGCCGCCAGCATTCCCTGGAGGTTTGATCCCATCCTTCCCGCCGGGGACGCTGCACTTCGCGCCTCGATCATGCGCGCGTGTCTCCCTCATCGTATGCCTCGCTCAAGCCTGAGATTACCGGCGTATTGATCAGTCCGGGAAGAATGGCGTTGCGTCGAATTCCCATTGCCGCGTGCCGATGGGCAATGGCTCGCGTCAGGGCATCTGCCCCTGTCTCGGCGACGCTGTACGCGACCACGTCCCGGCGCCGCGCAGACGCGTCATCGTTTGGAAGGTGCCGGCACGAACCCGACCAATTTCGTCGCGCAATCCACGATCGCGGCCTCGCCGGGAATGAACGCGTTCTCGAGAGTCAGACTGTAGGGCACAGGCAAGTGCGCGGGAGCCAGCCGCATCACCGGAGCAATCAGCCGATCGAATGCATGCTCCGAAAGAATCGCTGCCACCTCCGCGCCGAAGCCGCCGGTCTTCCATGCCTCGTGGACGATGAGCGCGCGACGCGTCCTTGATACCGATTCAACGATCAGTTCGGCATCCAGAGGAAGAATGCTCCTGAGATCGACGACTTCCGCTTCGATGCCGGATTTCGCGAGTTCATCCGCGGCCGCCAGCGCGCGCTTGACCATGAGGCCAGCCGCGATGATCGTCAGGTCGCGGCCCTGCCGCTTGATGTCGGCCTTGCCGATTGGCACCAGGTAGTCGGCGTCCGGCACCTCCTCGCGGCGCCCGTGCATCAGACTCATGTGCTCACAGAAGATCACCGGGTTGTCGTCTCGCACCGCTGACTTGATCAGCCCTTTGGCGTCGAACGGCGTCGTTGGCATGACGACCTTGAGTCCGGGCAAATGCGAAAACAGGGAAGTGAAGTCCTCCTGATGCCCCCTGTGCGGACTGACGCCGAACTTCGTGCGCATCACGAGCGGCGCCCGGAGAATGCCGTCGGTCTTGTAGTAGATGCCCGCGTCGGAGGCGAAGGGCCCCATCGCCAGCGTCGTGAACTCGGAGAACATCAGCTCGAAGACTGGCCGCTTGCCTCGCAGCGCAGCGCCGAAGCAGGCTGCGGTGATGACCTCTTCCGAGATCGGGGCGTCGATGACGCGACCCGTATGGCCGTATCGCTCCCAGATCCCCTTGAACGACTGGAGCGGGCCGCCCAACGGACCGATATCCTGCCCCATGAAGAAGACATCCGGATCTCGATCGAACTCTTCGGACAGTCCCTGGACAATCGCTTCCACCATGGTGAGACGTGGCATCTGGAACCTCTCAGCGCGCGTAGGCGTTCAAGTCTGGAATGACGACCGCGGGATCCGGCATGGGATCGTCGCGCGCGGCGGTGGCGGCGAGGGCGACCTCGCGCACGATCTCGTCTCGAAGGGCGCGGACCTCGTCGTCGGACATGATCCCGGCCGAGACGACGGTTTCGCTCAGCTTGCGAATCGGATCGCGCTGCTTCCAGATCTCCGCCTCGTCTGCGCTTCTGTATAGCGAGCGGTCGCCAACGAAGTGGCCCTGCTGACGATAGGTCAGGGCATGCACGAACGCAGGCCCGGCGCCGTCCCGGGCGCGCTCGATCGCATCGCCGACGCTCCCGTACACCTGCATGACGTCGTTCCCGTCGACGTCTGTCGCGCGCATTCCGAACGCAGCCGCCCTGGCGGCGAGATCACCCCCCGCGATCGCGCGCGCCGCCGGCATCGAAACCGCGTACTGGTTGTTCTGGCAGACGAAGACAACGGGCAGTTTCATCATGGCCGCGAGGTTCAGCGACTCGTAGAGAACGCCGGCGTTCGCCGTGCCGTCGCCGAAAGTGACCACGGTCACTTCCCTGCTGCCGTCGAGCTTGGCCGCAAGGGCCGAGCCGGTTGCGTATCCGATGCTGGCCCCCAGCGTACCGGAGAACATTCCAAAGAAGTTCGGCGCAAACGCCCCACAGAAATCCCCGCGCTGGCGGCCTCGCGTGGGTCCCGTGGCTCGACCCAGGACACCCGCGATCAACTTGCGCACGTCGGCGCCGCGCGCGAGCGACGCGACGAGGGCGCCGCGGTAATGGGGTACGGCAACGTCGTCGGTATCGAGGGCGGAAAACGTACCGACGATGACCGCCTCCTCACCGATCGACGGATGCAGATGGCTGTCGATCTCGATGATCGCGCGCTCGGTCTCGCGCCCCAGAAACATCCGGCGCAGCAGTTCACGGTGAATGAGGCTGCTCATGTCTTCTCCCTTCTTCACGGCTCTACGGTGCCGACAAGTGCATCCACGGCAATCAGATCGTCCGAACAAACACCGCAGTGCCGCAGCACGCCGGCTATCTCCCGGCCAGCATGTTCGGCAGGGCGGTACTCAAGGCCGGGAAGGCAACGAGGAATCCCAGCATGGCCATTTGCGCCGCGATGAACACCACGAGTTCCCGAATCACGTCAGACGATGACGCTTGCGCCTGCGCCGCGGTCAGGTAGATCAGGAAACCGACGGGGGGCGTCAGTAAACCGAGCGACATCGCGAACACGGCGACAACGCCAAAATGGATGGGATCGACTCCGATCAGGCGAACGACCGGCATGAACATCGGCACGAAGACGAGAAGGATCGTCACCGGATCGAGAAAGCAGCCGACGACAAGCAGGAAGATCGCTATCAACGCCAGGATCACCAGCGGATCGCCCGATATTCTCATGAGCGCACTGGCAAGACCCTGCGCCAGGTTCATGTTCCCCATGATCCAGATGAAGGTTCCGGCGACAGACAGCACGATGAGGACTCGGCAGGACTCCATCCCCGCCCGGCAGGTCGCCCGCCACAGGCCAGCGAGCGTGATCTCGCGATTCACAAGGCTGATCGCAGCGGCATAGAGCGCGGCCAGCGCGCCAATCTCGGTGACCGTCGCGACACCGCTCACGACGCCAGCCACGATCAGGATCGGGAGTACAACTGCGGGGGCGGCATACACGAGCGCGCGCGTCACGAGCCGCCAGCCCGGCCATGGCGAAGACGGGTAGTTCCTGCGCACGCCGATGACAACCGTGGCGGCGAGCAGGAAAACACCCATCAGCAACCCTGGAACGATTCCTGCCAAGAAGAGGTCGCTCACCGACGTCTGACTGAAGAACGCGTACAGAACGAAGGGGATCGAAGGAGGAATGATCGGTCCCATCGTCGCCGCGGCAGCAGTGACCGCCGCAGAGTACGGGCCGGGGTAGCCGGCACGCTTCATTGCCGGAATCATCAACGATCCGACAGCGGACGCATCCGCAATCGCCGAGCCCGATATGCCGGCGAAGACCATCGAGACAAGTACGTTGACGTGGCTGAGTCCGCCCCGAATATGGCCGGCAATCGCGGTGGCGACATCTACCAGCCGGCGGCCTATTCCTCCGACGTTGAGGATTTCGCCGACGAGGAAGAAGAATGGAATCGCGAGCAGGCTGTAGCTATCGACACCCTGAAGAAAGCCCTGCACGATGATCTCGGGCGGCAACTTGGGCCAGTAGACCGCCGCGTACGCGACGATCGACAGCGCGAGGCACAGAAATACCGGCATCCCGAGCGCCAGCGCGACCAGCATCGCTCCCAGCAGGACCGTGAACTCCCCGAGCATCAGCGCCTCGCCCGCCTCAGGTTGCGCGCGAGAGAATACGCAGCGGCGGCCACCAGAGAGACCAGCCCGGCGCTGATCGGGTAGAGCTTGAAGCCGTAGTCGAGATCCCAGATCGGCAGGGCGAGCACCGAGAACGCGTTGATCGTGTCGATACTCGCGTAGGCCGCGACCGACCCGATGACGATCATCGTCAGGTCCGCGACGATCGCGCCAACGCGCGTGCGCGCGATCGGCAGAAAGTCGAGCGCGAGGTGTTCCCTCGAAAGCCAAAGCGCTGGCGCCGCGACCCAGATCATGAGGACGAACGCGATGACCGAGATCTCCTCGACCCAGAACAGGCTACTGGAGAAGACGTATCGCAGCACGACCTGTGCGACGGCGAGTCCGCAATACAACACGAGGCACAGTCCGACGACACCAGAGCCGATGCGATACGCGATGCGAGTCACGCCGTCGACTGGTGCAAGCGAACTCGTGGGCTCGTTCTCCATAGTCCTTCGTTCCGTTTCAGAGAGCGATGGCGATAGTATCCTTCGATACCAGCTACGGCCTTCCGAAGTCGTATCTTCACTTGATACCAGTCAAGTCACGGCCCTGCGAAATGCGTCGCGGCCGTTTACTCTACGAGCATCGTTGCACTCGCCCGAGTTGAGTATGGCGGCGCGACAACAAATCGGTCGTTCGATCAGGAAGGGGTAAACAGATGAAGAAGTTCGCTTTGCTGGCTGTAGTCGCCGCTGTCACACTCATCGGCACTCCCGTTGCGTCACAGGCGGAGAAGCTCCGACTCGGACACGTGAGCCCGGTCGGCGGACTGTACGACCAGGTGGCGAAGAGCTTCGCCGAAAAGCTGGCGAAGTCGAGCGAAGGAAAGGACTCGATCGAGATATTGCCCAACGGTGTGCTGGGCGCCCAGCCACAACTGCTCTCGCAGCTCAGCGCTGGCACGCTGGACTTCTGGGTCGTGGACACACCTGCCATCACGATCGCTCCGGCCGGTCGCGACTACCAGGTCCTTTTGGCGCCTTTTCTCTTTGACACGCAGGCCCAGTTCCGCCGCTTCATGCAGAGCCCGGTAGCGGAGGAAATGGCGGAAAAGGTGAGGCTCGCTGTCGGCATTCGTCACCTTTCAGTCGGCGCCGACCAGGCGCCACGTGCGCTGTCCACCCGCAAGACAGCAGTGATGAAGCCCGCGGACCTGTCGAGGCTGAAGGTCCGCGTGCCTGAAACTCCGTTTCTGGTGGAGGCCTGGAAGGCGTGGGGCGCCAGCCCGACCCCGGTCAAAGCAACCGAGCTGTTTTCCTCGCTTCAGTCGGGGCTGGTCGACGGTCAGGAGAACGGTTTGGGCGTGTTTCTCGATTTCAGCCTGAACGAGGTGCAGGAATATTTCATCGAGTTGGACTACGTCCGTTCAGGCGTCTCGATCTTCATGAGCGAGAAGACCTGGCAGAAGTTGTCGCCAGAAAGCCGCGAACGTATCGCGCAAGCGGCGCGCGCAGTCAGCACCGAAAGCGCTGCCAAGTACGACTCGTACATGGAGAGTCTGCGGCAAAGGGCGAAGGAAAAAGGAACGAAGGTCGTCGTTCCGGACGTCGCGGCGTTTCGCGCAGCGTCGGTCAAGATCGTCGAGGACTTCGACGGGAAAGCGTGGCCGAAGGGAATGCTCGAGCGGATTCGCGCCGCCGCGCGCTAGGGACGCCACGGGGGCTGCGGCAATCGGTAGAGCCGCGCGCCCCGGCCCTCAGCGCGCGAGGATCTGCGCGGCGCCACGCCAGATCAGCACCGCTGCCCCGAACAGGATGACCGCCTGCAGGACCGCGCTGAAGCGCCGCTCGGAGATCCGGCCGTGGATCTTCGAGCCGAGGATTCCGCCCGTGAGGATCAGCGGAAACAGGACCGCGCTCTCGACGACCACCTGCCAGTCGATGTGGCCCGCGAAAGCCATCATCAGCGCGCGCCAGGCGACGACCAGCGTACTGAGCAGCAGCACCGTGCCGCGGAACACCGTCTTGTCAGCGATGATCATACGCAGGTAGATCGCCACGAACAGCAGCCCGCCGGCGCCGGTCACGCCGCTCACTAGCCCCGAGAAGGCAGAGATCGCGACCACCGTCACCGGCTTGCCGATGTCGATGCGCTGCGCCAGCCGGGTCCACACGCCGAGCATGTCGCAAAGCGCCAGCATGCCGAGCGCCAGGCCCAGGACAGTGGTCAGGGTCGGCGCGCCGATCCTGCCGAAGATCCACACGCCCAGTGCCGCGGCGGCGAAATTCGGGACGATGACCTTGCGCGCGATCCTTCGATCCCCGTGGCGAAAACCCTCGCGCACGAACTGCATTTGCGACAGGATGTTCGCCATCACGGCGAGCGCGACCGCGTGGTGCGCGTCGATCACCAGCGCGCCGAACACGATGGTCGGCGTGAGCGATCCGACGCCGATCGCTCCCTTGACCGTGAAGGCCAGCAGATAGATCGCGGCCAGCGCGACGATGCGCGGCCAATCGAGGCCTTCGAACAGCGGGGCGATCGCGAAATCGGCCGGCATGGGGCGCTTCCTTCAACCGCGACGAAGCTGCGAGCAGCCCCCGCGACGGCCAGGCTGGGGGATGATCGCCGACCGAATCGATTATATCGATTCACAGTATACTGTCGACCGGATATCGACGAACCAGCCGGGAGAAAACCGCGTGATCATCACCGACGTCGAAACGATCATGCTGCGACTGCCCGTCGTGGTTCCAAACGGCGACGGGTTGCAGGACACGCTGATCATTCGCGTGCACACGGACGAGGGCATCGTCGGCATCGGCGAGGCGCACACCGTTCCGCTCGTGCTCAAGGCGATCATCGACGCGCCGGTGTCGCAGCTGACCGGGCAGGGGCTCAGGCAGCTGCTCGTCGGCAGGAACCCGCTCGACATCAACTCGCTCTGGTCGCTGATGTACGACCACTCGACGACCTACGGCCGTCGCGGAGTCGTCATGCAGGCGATCAGCGGCGTCGACATCGCGCTGTGGGACATCCTCGGAAAGCACTGCGGCCAGCCGATTCACCGCCTGCTCGGCGGTGCGCGGCGCGAGCGGCTGCGCGCCTACGCGAGCGACCTCTCGCCCGAGACCGAGGGAGCGATCGTCGAGTCCGCCAGGCGCCACGTCGCCAACGGGTACACGGCGATGAAGTTCGGCTGGGGCAAGCTCGGCAACAGCGTTCGCGACGACCTGCGTTTCGTCGAGAAGGTTCGCGCGGCGATCGGCGACGCGCCCGACGTCATGATCGACATGGGCAACCCGGTGCAGCTGGAGGACGCGCTCTGGCTTGGAGACGCGCTGGCTGATCACCGCGTCGCTTTCCTGGAGGAACCGCTCTCGCCCGACGATCTAGAGGGCTTCGCGCGTCTGACTGCCCGTTCGAAGACGCCGATCGCCACCGGCGAGAAGGAAACCACCCGCTTCGGCTTTCGCGACCTGATCGAGCGCGGCGGGTTGCGCATCATCCAGCCCGACGTCGCCAGGTGCGGCGGGATCACCGAGGTGATGCGCATCGCGGCGCTGGCGGAAATCCGCGGCGTGCGCGTGATTCCACACTGCTGGGCCAGCGACATCCTCGTCTCTGCGACGGTGCAGGTCCTCGCGACGATCGCCGACGCGCCCTACCTGGAGTTCAACGCCACCGGCAATCCGTTGAAGACCGAGTTGCTGCGCGAACCAATCGTCGCGGTCGACGGCTTCGTGCGCGTGCTGCAGGGGCCGGGGCTCGGCCTCGAACTGAACGAAGACACGATCGCGCGCTATCGCTGGACGCCGTAGCGCGGCGCACGTGCCGGCGAGCTGGACGCCGTAGCGCCAGGTACGTGCCGACGAGTTGGACGCCGTAGCGCCGGACACCTGCCCGAGGACGTCCTGCTCGGCCTCCTGCCTACACCCGGCCCTACTCGGCGGCGATCTCTTCTTCGTGCGCGCGCAGCGCCGCCACCATCTTCTCGACGACGACGTGCTGGCGCATCGCCTTCTCGGCCTTCACCGGATCGTTGGTGGCGATCGCGTCGAGCAGGCGGACGTGGTTGTCGGCCACCTCGTCCAGTCCGCCGTGGAACTTCCAGTTCAGGGTGAGAAACAGCCTGAACTGCTGGCCGAGGCTGGCGAGAACCTGGTGCAGCAGTCCGTTGTCGGTCAGCTTCCACAGCAGGTCGTGGAACTCCAGGTCCAGGTCGATCATCGCGAGGAAATCGGTGCGCCTGGCCGCGTCGCGCATGCTGGCGACGATCCGGTCGAACTTCGCCCGGTGTTGCGGCTTGAACCTGCTGCACAGCAGTCGTGCCGCGTATCCCTCGAGTTCGGAGCGCACGCCGAACAGATCCTCGAGGTCGCGCTTGGACCACTCGCGAATGCGCCCTCCTCGACCAGGCTCGCGGTCGATCACGCCGCTTTGCGCCAGTTCGGTCAGCGCCTCGCGAATCGGCGAGCGGCTCACGCCGAGGATGCCGACCAGATCGCTCTCGATCAGCCGGTCGCCGGGGCGCAGCCGCCCGTCGAGCAGGCCCTGGATGATGACCTGCGACACGCGTTCGGGCAGAACCGAGCGCTTCAACGGGGCGATCTTCGCCTTGGTGAGTCCGCTGCCGGCGCGCGCAGGCCGCGCCTTGTTCTTCGCGATCGCCGCAGACGAGTCGGTGCGTTTCAACGCCATCTCTCCCCTCTGAACCAGCGCCGGATTCGCGGCGCGGCTCGGTTCGCGCGGTTCGGTCAGCGCAACCCGGTTCGCGCAGCGCGGTTGACGCAACTCGATCCGCGCAGCTCGGGTCGCGCGGTTCCATTCGGATCGTCGCTTCGATTATTGCATACTGTGTACCGCCGGTGTCGTTCAGGAACCAGGAGGCTCCCGTGTCGAGTCCCGCCGTAGATCGCCGCGGTCTGCCCGACGCGCACGTGAGCATCATCGGCGCCGGCATCGTCGGCGTTTGCTGCGCACTGTACCTGCGGCTCGCCGGCATCGCGGTCACGCTCTTCGATCGCGGCGAACCGGGATCGGGCTGTTCGGCCGGCAATGCCGGGATGCTCGGCGTCGATTCCTGCGTACCGCTCGCGATGCCCGGCGCGATCCGGAGAATCCCGTCGATGCTGCGATCGGCCGACGCTTCGCTCGGCGTGGACCTGGGCCGGATCCCGTCCGCACTGCCCTGGTTCCTGCGTTTTTCACTCGAGGCGAGTCCGGCACGCGTGGCGGCCAATGCGCGCGCGCTTCACGCCCTGCAGCGCCATCTGCCCCAGTGCTACCAGGTGCTCCTCGATGCCGCCGGCGCCGGCGATCTCGTCAGGCGCGAAGGCAAGCTGCACCTGTGCGAGAGCGAAGCGAGCTTTCTCGAGTCGCAGCCCGGGCGCGACATCCAGCGCGAGCACGGAGTCGAGATGATCGCGCTAGACCCGCGAGAAGTGATCGAGCGCCTGCCCGCGCTCACGCGCGACATCCACTGCGGCGTGTTCTATCCGAACGCGTTTCACAGCATCGATCCGCGCGCCATGGTGATGCGCTTCGCGCAGAACTTCCGCGAGCGCGGCGGCGTGCTGGTCAGGGACGAGATCCGCGACATCGAGATCGGCCCGTCGGGTCCGCTGCGCCTCGTCGGCGCCGCGGCGAACTACCCGGTGCGCCGACTCGTCATCGCTGGCGGGATCGATTCCGCTTCGCTCGCGGCGAGATTCGGCACCAGGGTGCCGATGATCGCGCATCGCGGCTACAACCTGACGCTGCAGGGGGCCGAGCTCGGGTTTCCGGTGAAGTCCGAGGATCGCAAGATCGTCCTCACCCCGATGAGAGACGGCGTCAGGGTGACCGGAATCGCCGAGATCGCCGCGCCGGCCAAGCCGCCCACGCCGGGCTACGCCGATAGACTCGCGGGCCACGCGAGCGCGGTCGTTCCGGGGCTGACCCGGCGAACGACCGAGCCGTGGGTGGGGTCGCGCCCCTGCACTCCCGATTCGTTGCCGGTGCTCGGGCGCTGCCCGCGCTTCGCCGATGTCGTCTACGCCTACGGCCACGGACACCTGGGGCTGGGACTCGGTGCGGTGACCGGGAGGATAGTCTCGCAGCTCCTCGCGGGCGACGCACCCCTCGCGGACCTGCAGCCCTATCGTCCCGACCGCTTTCGGCTGTGGGAGAAGCGCTCGCCGAAGGCGGCGGCGTCCTGACTCGCGACGCTTGACACGCGACCGCAACCGTGTCAGCTTTCGGTATACAGTAGACTGAAAGAGGCGACGTGAGTCCCGACTCCGCAGATGAGGGTCGCGCTGCACGGGCCGGCGCGTTGCGCCGCGTTCGCGGCGTCGCCCGCGGCAGGCCGATCCGGCTGGTCGTCGACGGCGCCTTCGTCGAGGCCTTCGAGGGCGAATCGCTCGCCATCGCGCTCGCGGCGAGCGGCCGGCTCGCGCTGCGCAGCAGCCCGAACGCCCGGACCCCCCGAGGCATGTTCTGCCTGATGGGCGTGTGCCAGGAATGCGTGGTCGAGGTCGATGGCGCGCTGTCGGCGTCGTGCTCGGTCGGCGCGCGCGACGGGATGGTCGTCTCGACCGACACGTTGTGGCGCGCGCGCGATGTCGTGGGCGGCGCGGGATGACGCTCGGGCACTCCTTCGATCTGGTCGTTCTCGGCGCGGGCCCGGCGGGGGCCTCGGCGGCGATCGCGGCGCGCCGCCAGGGGCTGCGCGTGGCAGTGGTCGACGAGGCGCAGCGCGCGGGCGGCCAGGTCTATCGCGCGCCGGGATACGCCGCGTCGCCGGACCAGCTGAAGAACAACCCCGACCTCGCGCGCGGCGAGAAGCTGCGCGCCGACCTCGCGGCCAGCGGCGCCGAACAGCTCTTCGGCCACAAGCTGTGGTTCGCCGCGCCGGGCATCAGGCTCTCGACGGTGAGCGGCAAAGGGCCGCACTGGTTCGACGCGCGCGCCTTCGTCATCGCCACAGGGACGACCGAACGAATCATTCCGGTGCCCGGCGCGACCTTGCCCGGCGTGATCGGTCTCGCCGCCGCGACGATCCTGCTCAAGGCGCACGGCGCGATTCCGCAAGGCCCGACGGTGGTCGCCGGCGTCGGTCCGCTTCTCTACGCGGTGGCCGCAGGCATCCTCAAGGCCGGTGGCTCGGTCGCGGCGGTGGTCGACCTGGCGCACCCCGCGGACTGGGCGAAGCAGCTGCCCGGCCTTCTCAGCCGCCCTGACCTGCTGCTGCGAGGCGCGCAGTGGATGTGGAAGCTTCGCGCGGCCGGGGTTCCGATCCGATTCGGCCACGCGCTCAGCTCGATCGACGGCGACGACGCGGTCCGCGCGGTGACGATCGCCCCGGTCGACCGGCAATGGAACGCACGACCGGGGGCAAAGGCCGAGACCCTTGCAGCAGCTTTTGTCTGCGTTGGCCACGGCCTCGTCCCCGCGACCGAAACGGCGCGCCTGCTCGGTGTGCCGCACCAGTACCGGGCCGAGCGCGGCGGATTCGTTCCGGTCGTGGCCGACGACCGTTCGACCCCGGTCGCCGGCGTCTACGTCGCGGGCGACTGCGCGGGGATTTCCGGCGCCGCCGCGGCCGAGCACGCGGGAACGCTCGCCGGACTTGCCGCGGCGCGCGACCTGGGCGCTCTCGCGCCCGCCGCGTTCGCGCAGGCCGTCTCGCCGGTTCGCGCCGCGCTGTCGCGCGCCGAGCGCTTCGGATGGTCGATCAGCGCGCTGATGGCGCTGCGCCCCGGGCTCGTCAGGGCGATGCGACCCGAGACCGTGGTCTGCCGCTGCGAGGACGTGAGCTGCGCGACGATCGAGCGCGCCGCGCGCGCCGGAGCGATCGACGTCAACCAGCTCAAGTCGACCACGCGCTGCGGAATGGGACCTTGCCAGGGGCGCATGTGCGGCGAAGCGGCGGCAGAGCTGATCGCCGCCGGCGGCGCCGGTTCGCGCGAGGCCGCCGGGCAGTGGACCGCACGCACGCCGCTGCGCACGGTGCCGGTCGCGGCGCTGGTCGGAAGCTACGACTACGACGACATTCCACGCCCGCCGCCACTACCGGGCTGACCAACGAACAGGAGCGAAGCGATGGACAAGCGGTTTCTCAAGGGCGTCATCCCGGCGTTGACCACGCCCTTCGGTGCGGACCAGTCGCTCGATTGCGACGGGCTCGCGCGGCTGGTCGATCTCGTGATCGGCGACGGCGTCGACGGCGTGCTGGTCAACGGCTGCACCGGCGAGAGCTGGGCGATCGACGACGAGGAACGCGCGCGGGTCTTCAGGACGACGGTCGAGGCGGCCGCGGGGCGCGTGCACGTCGTCGCCGGCTGCAGCGGCATCTCGGTGGCCGAGACGATCGCCAAGGTCAGGCAGGCCGAGGCCGCCGGCTGCGACGCGGTGATGATCTCGCCACCCTGGTACATCATGCTCGGCCAGGACGAGATCCTCGATCACTACCAGGCGGTGCTCAAGGCGGTCGAGCTGCCGGTGATGCTCTACAACATCCCGCGGCGCACCGGCGTGCAACTGGGCGTCGACGCGATCGACCGCCTGGCCGATCACCCGAAAGTGGTGGCGCTCAAGGAGAGCTCGAAGGACTGGGGAATCCTCTCGTCGTGCATCCGGCGCACGCGCGACCGCATCAGCGTGCTCGCCGGCTACGCGAGCTACTACGGTCTCGCGGCGATCACCGAGGGCGCGGTCGGCTACGTCGATTCGTCGACTCCGGTGTTCGGTTCGCGCTCACCGCAGTTCTATCGCGCGGCGCGCGACGGCGACGTCGAGACGGCGCGTCGAATCCAGACCGACATGTCGAACATCCTCGCCGACTTCTTCGGGCTCGGCACCTTCCCGGCCGCGATCAAGGGCGCGCTCGACCTGCTGGGACGCCCCGGCGGGCGCACCCGAGACCCGATCCGCCCGCTCACCCAGGCGCAGCGCGAAACGCTGCGAAAGGCGATGCAGCGCTCGGGACTGCTCGAGAAGGCGCCACTCGCGGCGAACGCATGACAGCGACCGGCCAACGCTACGACACGATCGTCGTCGGCGGCGGCGTGATGGGGTGCACGGTCGCGTTTCGCCTCGCGAAAGCCGGTCACAAGGTGGCGCTGCTCGAGCGCGGCGGCCTGTGCATGCAGGCCTCGGGCGTGAACGCCGGGACGCTGTCGATACAGATCAAGCGCGCCGCGCTCGTTCCCTACGCGATGAAGGGCTGGGATCTCTGGCGCACCGCCCAGGATTGGCTCGGCGTGGACGTGGGCTTCAGGCAGGTCGGCGGACTGACGCTCGCGTTCAACGACGACGAGGCGAAGATGCTCACCGAGCGCATGGACGCGCGCCGCAAGGCGGGTGCGCCGGTCGAGATGATCGGCGTGGACCGCGCGAGGGAGATCGAGCCCGGTCTTTCGGACAAACCGATCATGGCGAGCTGGTGTCCGATGGACGGTTACGCCAGGTCCTACCAGCTGGGCGACGCCTATCGCAGCGCGTTGAAACAGGCGGGCGTCGACGCGCGCGAGTTCACCCCGGTCGACGCGGTCGAAGCCGGCGACGGAGGCTACGGCGTGCGCAGCGGCGACACGACCTTGCGCGCGACCCGCGTCGTCCTCGCCGGCGGGTTGTGGCTCGAGCGCCTGCTCGAGCGCGATTTCGGGATCAGCATTCCGGTGACCTGCCGCGTGAACATGGTCTCGGTCACCGAGCGGATGCCGCCGATCATGAACACGGTGCTGGGAATCGCGACCAGCCTTCTCACGCTCAAGCAGTCCGGGAACGGCACCGTGCTGATCGGCGGCGGCTGGCAGGGAAAGGGCGACCCCGACCGCGGCGGCTACGAGATCATCCCGGAGAACCTCGTGGGCAACCTGCGCCTGGCGAGCTACGTCGTGCCCGCGCTGAAGAACGCGCGGATCGTGCGCACCTGGCTCGGCGTGGAGGGCAACGCCGCGGACACGATGCCGCTGGTCGGCGACATCCCCGGCGCTCGCGACGCCTACGTGATCGGCTGCGTGCGCGGCGGCTACACGATCGGCCCGTTCATGGGCCTTCTCCTGTCGCAGTACATCCTGGGCAAGGAGCCCGAAATGCCGCTGTTCGATCCGGGCCGCGTCGTCGTTGCCCGTCAAGCCGGAACCCCTCAGCCCGAGCCCGCTCGGGCTTGCGCCTGAGCACATGACGGGCGCGCTCGAAAAAGGAAAGACGATGTCGGCCACGCTGAAGGACAAACCGGGAACGAGTGACTACTACGGCGCGCTGAAATCCCGCGCCGCCGCCATCGAGGCGCGGTATCGCTCGCTCACGCCGCGCTCGCAGGCGCTGTTCGAACGCGCCGGGAAGGTCTTCCCCGGCGGCTTCACGCGCGACGCGATCCTCAGGGCGCCCTACGCGCCCTTCGTGGTGAAGGCGCAGGGCACGACGATGACCGACGCGGACGGGCGGCGCATCACCGACATGTGGTTCAACGCGACCTCGCTCCCGCTGGGCCACGCGCATCCCAAAGTCGTCGCCGCGGCGCAGCGCCAGGTTCCGCTCGGGACCGCGTACTTCGCTCCCACCGAGCACGAACTCGCGCTGGCCGAGCTCCTGAAGGAGCGCGTTCCCTGCGCGCAACGGATCCGCTTCGCCAATTCAGGGAGTGAAGCGGTGATGATGGCGATCCGCTTCGCGCGCGCACACCGCGGGCGCAGCCTGATCGTCAAGTTCGAGGGCAGCTATCACGGTTCCTACGACGACGTGAGCTGGTCGGTGAGCCCATCGCCCGAACGCGTCGGCCCGGAACTCGCGCCGGTGCCGGTCGCCGACACCGCGGGCCTGGCCAGCGCCGAGCAAAGGGTCGCGGTCCTTCCCTACAACAACCCGGAAGTGCTGCGCGAGTACGTCGCGCGCAACCACGACTCGATCGCCACGATCCTGGTCGAACCGATGGCCAACCGGCTGGGACTGATCCTTCCCGATCCGGCATTCGTGCGCGCGGCGCGCGAGTTGTGCGACCGCTACGGCATCGTCCTGATCTTCGACGAAGTCATCGCCTTCCGGGTCGGGTATCACGGCGCGCAGGACGAGCTCGGCGTGTACCCGGACCTCGTCACGCTGGGCAAGATCATCGGCGGCGGCTTCCCGGTCGGCGCGGTCGCCGGCAAGGCGGCGATCCTCGAAGCCTCGAACCCGGATCACGCGAGCCGCGTCGCCCATGCGGGAACCTTCAATGGCAATCCGATGGTAGGCGTCGCCGGCCTGGCGACGATGAGCGAACTCACGCCCGAGGTCTTCGGGCAGATCAACGGGCTCGGCGCATATGTGCGCCAGAAGCTGCAGGCGCTGTGCGAGGGGCTGCCGCTGCAGGTCACCGGCGCGGGCTCGCTGTTCAAGGTGACCGCCACGAGCCGCACGATCCGCAACTACCGCGACGCCGCGCAGGCGGACAAGAAGTGGGAGCAGCTCGCGTCGCTCGCGCTGCTCAACGAAGGCTTCATGCTCACGACCACGCTCTCCGGATGCATCTCGGCGGTCACGACGCACGCCGAGGTCGACGCGTTTCTCGCGGCTTTCGATTCCGTGGCGAACGCCTGAGGGGGCGGCGATGACCAGCACAGACAGGTGGGCCGGCGTGTTCGCCGGAAAGACGGTGCTCGTGACCGGCGGCGGAAGCGGCATCGGCAAGTCGATCGCGACGGCCTTCGCCCGCGCGGGGGCGAGGGTAGTCGTCGCCGGGCGCGGGCGCGAGAAGATCGAGACCGTCGCGCGCGAGATCGGCGGGCGCGCCGTGGTGGCCGACGTGGCCAGCGAGCACAGCGTGAAGGCGCTGTTCGACGGGATCGCGCAGGCAGAGGGCGGGCTCGACGTGCTGATCAACAACGCCGGCGTCACCGGCCCGGTCTCGCGCGCGCAGGACATGGACATGGCGCAGTGGGACGAGACGATCGCGATCAACATTCGCGGCGTCCTCACCTGCATCAAGTACGCGGTGCCGATGCTCAAGGAACGCGGCGGCGGCGCGATCGTGAACATGTCCTCGCTGATGGGTTTGCGCGGCTATCCGATGCGCGCCGCGTACACCGCGACCAAGTTCGCCGTGATCGGCATCACCGAAGCCGTGGCCCACGAAGTCGGGCAGGACCGCATCCGGGTGAACGCGCTTTGCCCGGGCGCGGTCAACGGCGAACTGATGGAACGCGTGATCGCGGCGAGGGTGAAGGCGGAGAACAAGCCCGCCGAGGAGATCATCCGCGTCAACTACACCGACAAGGCCGCGCTGCGCCGCTGGGTCGAACCCGAGGAGGTCGCCGAAGTCGCGCTCTTTCTCTCCAGCGACGCCGCCGCGTCGGTGACGGGCGAGCGCATCAAGGTCGACGCCGGGCGCCTTTGAGTCACGCGGAGCGCCTGTGAGTCACGCGGAGCGCCTGTGAGTTACGCGGAGCGCCTGTGAGTTACGCGGAGCGCCTGTGAGGCACGCCGGGCGCCCGTGAAGCGCGCGCCGCGTGCGCCCTGTCGCGGCGGGTGATCGCGGCGAGCGATCGCGGGCTCAGGCCGCCGCGACCCTCGCAGCCGGGGATTCCAGCACTTCGATCTCGTGCAGCACGCGCGCGAGCTTTTGCAGATCCTCGCCCGCGAGCGGCGCGACCGGCTCGCGCGGAACGCCCGCCGGGAGCCCGATCAGGTTGTGCGCGGCCTTGAGCGCCGAGGGCCAGGTGCCGACCGACATCAGCGTTTCGTAGATCACCGTGAAGCGGTAGTGCAGCGCGCGCATGTCCGCGCCGATCGCCTTGCCGGCGCTCGCCATGACCCGCGAGCTCTCGTTGCCGAAGAACTCGGGACCGCTGGAGATGAAGCCGGCCGCGCCGAGCTGCACTCCGGGGATGATGAACGGCGCCGGGCCGATCAGCACCGCGAGCCGCTCGCCGAATTCGCGAATGACGTGGGTGAGGTAGAAGAAGTCGCGCGAGGCTTCCTTGAGCGCGATGACCGGCACGGCGTCGACCAGCGCGCGCATCGACTCGATCGTCAGGCTGATTCCGGTGCGCCGCGGCGAGTTGTAGAGCAGGATCGGTAGCGGCACTGCGCGATGGACGGTCTCGAGGCGCGTCACCAGTTCGCTGGTCGTCGCCTTCATCACGTAGGGCTGCGGCCCGATCATCAGCGCGGTGACGCCCTTGTCGGCGACCGCCTCGGCATAGGCGATCGTCTGGCGGGCGGTGGACGCACTCGCGCCCATGACGACCGGCACGCGGCCGGCGGCGACGCGCACCGCGGTCTGCGCCAGTTTCGCGCGCTCGGCGAGCGACAGCGTCCAGCTCTCGCCGTTGTCGCCCGCGATGCACAAGCCGTCGACGCCGCGTTCCAGGTGCCAGCGCAGGATTCGCTCGTAGTGCTCGAAGACGATCTCGCCGGATTCGTCGAAGGGCGTCACGACGGCCGGGACGTTGCCGCTCACTGGAAACGATGCGTTCACGATCTTCCTCCTTGTACACGCCGCGGCGCGAGAGCGCCGGCGCGGCCTTCGTCGCGCGCGACCTCGACGCCGCTCAGGCCGCGGCCTTGCGGTCGATCAGGCCCAGGCCGGCCAGAATCGCCTCGACGCGCGCCAGTTCGTTGCTGTCCAGATCGAGCAGCGGGCGGCGGCAGAATCCCCCCGGGCGGCCGAGCAGGTTCATCGCGCCCTTCATGTTCGACGGGAACGTGCCGACCTTGCGCATCTCCTTGTCGAGCGTCACGCAGCGCTGCTGCGCGCGCCGGCCCTCGTCGACCTTGCCGGCGACGGCCAGATCGTAGAGCGCGATCGCTTCGCGGCCCATGACCTGTGCCTCCAGGCTCGAGACGAAACCGACGCAGCCGAGCACCACCGCCGCGAAGCCGCGTTCCGCCGAGTGCCCGGCGAAGACGCTGATCTTCGCGCCGCAGGCGTCGAGTGTTGCCTCGAGCTCGTTGAAATCGTTCGAGCTCTGCTTGAGCGCGACGATCCACTCGAGATCGCACAGCCTGGAGATGAACTCGGGCGACATGTTGATGCCGGTGCGCTTGGGCATGTTGTACAGAAAGACCGGAACCCTGGCCTTGTCCGACAGATCCTTGAAATGCGCGTGCAGCTCGCGCTCGCCGATCACCGCGTAGTAAGGCGGCATGACGAGCACGCCGTCGCAGCCCGCTTCCACCGCCGCCTTCGAGAGTTCGCAGACCTTGTCGATCATGATCCCGGAGGTGCCGCCAATGATCGGCACGCCCGGCCCGGCCGCCTCGCGCGCCAGGCGAAAGAGCTGCAGGCGCTCGGGCCCTTCGAGCGCCCAGGCTTCGCCGGTGCAGCCGCACACCGCGATGCCGTGCGCGCCCTCGGAGAGGAGCAGCTCGACGTTCGCCTTGAATTTCGCCTCGTCGATCGCGCCGTCGCGCTTGAATGGAGTCGCGACGGCGACGATGTTGCCGTGCCAGTCGACCTTGCCGTTGTTCATGCTGGAGCTTCCTGTTGCGATGGTTGATCAGGCGGCGTTGCGCACCTGGGAGAAGAGGCCCATCTCGTCGAGCACGTTGCGGATCTGTTCCTTCTGCGCGTCGGAGGCCTCGAGCAGCGGGCGGCGCGGATAGCCGCCGGGCCGGCCCAGCAGGTTCATCGCGGCCTTCATCACCGACGGCCCGCTGGAAATCCCGCCGATGCGCCGGTCGAGCGCGAGCGTGCGCATCTGCACCCGGCGCGCGTTTTCGTAATCGCCCGCGACCGAGAGCTCGAACAGCGAGATGCCCTCGCGCCCGAGAACGTGCGGATCGAGGCTCGAGACGAAGCCGACTGCGCCCGCGAGCACGGCCGCCAGCCCGCGCTTGGCGGAGTGCCCGGTGAACACCTCGATCTGGTCGCCGCAGGCGGCGACGGTTTGCTCGAAGACGGTGAAGTCGAGCGTGCTCTGCTTGATGCCGACGACCCATTCGACCTGGGCGAGTTCGGCGGCGAAATCGGCGACGATGTCGACCCCGGTCGACTTCGGCGAGTTGTAGACGAGGATCGGCATCTTCGCCTCGTCGGAGATCGTGCGGAAATGCTCGACGACTTCGCGCCGCGACGCGCCGCAGTAATACGGCGGCATGATCATCACGCCGTCGACGCCGGTTTCGCGCGCGGCCCTGGTCAGTTCGACGACGTCGCCGGTGGGGATGCTCCCGGTGCCGCCGATCACGGTGACGTCGCGCCCGAGCGCCTGCCTGGCGCGCCTGAACAGGGCCAGGCGCTCGGGCCCCTTGAGCGCCCAGGACTCCCCGTTCGAGCCCGAGACCACCACGCCGTGCGCGCCCTCCGACACCAGCAGTTCGAGATTGGCGACGAACTTCTTCTCGTCGATCTCGCCGCTCCTGGTGAACGGGGTGACCACCGCGGGGAAGTTGCCCCGCCACGCTACCTTGCCCTTGTTCATGACCGACCTTCCGTTGTAGATGCGCTCGCTGGAGAAAGGGGTTCCTCGTCGCCGCGGCGGTGCGAAACGAGGATCACTGCGGCCGCCAGCGCGAAACCGCTCAACGTCCAACCGAGTCCGGTGCCGGTCGAGCCGATGCTGCCCATGAAGAACAGCCCCGCGGCGACGGCGATCAGCAAGCGCTCGTGCAGGCGCAACGCCCGGGTCGCGTAGCTCTCGAAGATCATCGGCAGGCAGATCAGCATCAGCCCCAGGGGCAGCGCGTCGAACAGCATCTCGAGCAGGTTGTCCGAGAGAATGCTCGAATAGGCGAAGGCGAATGGCATCACGTAGAGCGCCTTGGCGAGCTTGACCGATTCCCATCCGGTTCGCATCGGCGGCGCGTCCGCGATTCGCGCCGCGACGAACGCGGTCATGCACACCGGTGGAGTGATCGTCGAATCCTGGCTGAACCAGAAGATGATCAGGTGCGCCGCGAGGATGCTCACGCCCATGTCGGCGAGCGCGGTGGCGCCGAGCGCGGCGATCAGCACGTAGGACGCGGTCACCGGCAGGCCCATGCCGAGCACGTACGACATCAGCCCGATCAGGATGATGCCCACCGCCAGCGAGCCGCCCGAGAGCGCGAGGATGATCGACGAGGCCTTCACGATCAGCCCGGTCATCGTCATCACGCCGTAGATGACCGCCGCGCTGGCCGAGAGCGCCGTGATCGTGATGACGACGCGTGTCGTCGCCTCGAGCGCGACGAGCAGCAGCGCCGGGTTCATCCGCGTCGCGGTGCGAACCGCGCCGACGACGAGAATCGCGATCACGCACACCGCGCTGGCGTAAAAGGGAGTGAATCCGATCACCAGGACGTAGACCAGCGCGAAGATCGGGATGAAGATGTGCCCGCCCGCGAGGAGAACGTCGAGAACGCGCGGCAGGCTCTCGCGGGGCAACCCCTGCAGCCTTCTCTTGCGCGCCTTCACGTCGACGTAGGCGTACAGGCCCAGGAAATAGAGCAGCGCGGGCAGGATCGAATAGAGCATGATCGTGCCCAGCGGCACGCCGGTGAAGGCCACCATCAGGAACACGCCGGCGCCCATCAGCGGAGGCGTGAGCGCGCCGCCCAGCGAAGCGGTGGTCTCCACCGCGGCCGCTTCCACCGCGCTGAAACCGGAGCGCTTCATCAGCGGGATCGTCATGACGCCCGTGGTCGCGACGTTGCTCACCGTGCTTCCCGAGAGCATGCCCATCAGCGCGCTCGAGATCACCGCCACCTTGGCGGGTCCGCCGCGCCTTTGTCCGGCGATCGCGAGCGCGAGATCGGTGAAGATCCGGTCGCCTCCCGAAACGCGCAGGAACACGCCGAACATCATGAAGGTGAAGAGGAAGGTCGCGGTGATCCCCATGATGAAGTTGAACATCCCGTCCGAGAGCATGTACAGGTGCTCGATCAGGCGGGGGAACTCGGTGCCCCTGTGCTCGAACATCCCGGGCCAGACCGGCCCGGTGAGCGCATAGGCCATGAACACCAGGTTGATGACGACGATCGTCATCCCGACTGTGCGGCGCGTCGCCTCGAAGATCACGACCAGAGCAAGAATCCCGAAGAACATGTCGAGCGGTTCGACCGGATCGAAATAGGCCATTCGCGACTGAAAGCGCAGCGCGCTCGTGAAAGCCCAGACGAAGGTCGCAGCCGCGAGGATCGCGAGCAGCCAGTCGGACCAGTGGATCGCCGACTGCCTGCCGAGGCTGGACTTCAAACCGGGGTAGAGCAGGAAGATCAGCGGAATCGCTACGCCGAGGTGCAAGGCCGAGATCTGCGTCGGCCCGATCGGGATCGAGAACGCGAGCCACAGCGTGGTCAGCGACAGGCCCACGCACAGGATCGTGATGAAGACGCCGAGCACTCCCCCGGGCTGGCGCTGGTCCCCCGGAAAAGAGAGGGTGCGAAGCCCGGCGGTGCGCGAATCGGTGAATCCCAGACTTGCGGCAAGCCTTGCGAACAAAGGAGCCTCCAAACCTTCGCTGCCGGGTCAGCCGGAAACGACGCGGCGAAACGGGGCGGGACGAGCCCGCCCCGGCGTGTGCACGGCTCGGGTTACTTGATCCAGCCGCGCTCGCGGTAGTACTTGGCGGCGCCAGGGTGCAGCTCGATCCCCAGGCCCTTGGGCATGCTCTCCGGGTTCCAGGCCGCGAAGCTCGACTGGGTGCTGGTGAGGCGCGCCTTGTTCTCGGCGATCACCTTGGTCAGGTTGTAGATCAGCTGCTCGTCCGCATCGGAGGTGGTGAAGTACATGTAGGGCATGCCGAGCGTGACCACTTCCTCGTTCTGGTTGGGGTAGGTCTTGGCCGGAATGCGAACCTCCAGCATGCCCCACTCGTCGGCGATCTTCTTCGCGATCGACGGGTCGATCGAGAGGATCTTGGAGTCGGGCCGCTTGGCCATCAGCGAGATGATGTCGGCAGCGGGAGGATTGATGAAGAAGTTCACCGCGTCGAATTGCCGGTTGCTCCATCCGTCCGAGCGCCCGGCAGTGTTGAGCAGTTCCACCCGCCCGCCGCCGCTGCGCACGCTGTCGACCGATCCGCCGTACCCGGAGAGCACCTGCTGGATCATGAACAGCTCGGTCGATCCGGTAGGGCCCGTCGCCAGCTTGATCGGCTTCTTGCTCTTGACCACCTCGGCGAAGTTCATGTCGTTCGAGACGACGATGTGCAGGGCGTTCGAAACCATGGCGGCGATCGCGCGCAGTTTCGGGAACGCGGGCTTGTACATCTCGTTGTTGCCCTGCTGGGCGAGCTTGAGGAACGGCGCGTACGACACGCCGATCTGCGCCTGCCCCGATCCGACCGTGAGCGCGTTGCCCACGCCGCCGGCGCTGGGCGTGATCGAAATCGGCTGGCCCTGGTACTTGGCGTTGGTCAGCTCGGCGATCGCGGCGGCCACCGGGAACCAGGTCCCGGTGGGGCTGCCGGTGGTGAAGTTCACTGGCGGGTGCGAGGGCAGCGTCTGCGCGAGCGCACCGCCCGCCATCGTCACGCCTGCGGCGAGCGTCAGTCCGATCAGTTTCAACGTGGTTTTCATGATGTCTC